>CAXTSI010000250.1:0-12977 GCA_964246695.1 uncultured bacterium | reverse complement strand
CAATTAGCAATTAGCAATTAGCAATTAGCAATTAGCAATTAGCAATTAGCAATTTACTAAAAAACCCGGTTTCGCAGGCGTTACCGGGTTTGTAGCTATCGCACTGGTGAATAATTAAGAACACGGCTTAAATCAAGTTAAGCCTAGTAGCGAGATAGGAGCAAGTTAGAACGCAGTTTGACATCTAAATCGCCACTTTGGGGGTTAATGACAACAACTTCAACTTGTTTACGCCGCAATAGAACACTTGCTCCAGCCCCCGCACCAGCGCCAAGTATAGGTTCTATAGCACGAATTCTATGGTCTGTAATCAGTCCAATGATGCTAGCAGCACCGGCACCAATAGCGGCATCTTGTAAGATTTTACCAGTGTCAGTTCCTTTACTAATCTTTTCCTTTCTGGTAATTACCGAAGAAATTGCATCAATATCCTGCCGATTTCCGTCAGGAAAAACTAACTCTCGCGCCACGAACCGAGAACCTTTTTTAGAGTCTCTAGTTGCTGGTTCCAGTTGACCAACCAGTTGAGAACCTTCTGGAATTAATACATTTCCGTTTTTATCTATGATGTTTCTTGCTATCCTTACGGTTAAAGGTGTTGTCTCGTCAGGAGTAACAACAACTTTATCTTTTTCATAAGTGACAGGAAACTTCACTCCAGCAGGGATTGAAAGATCTCTTGTTTGAGAGCGAAAGATTTGTGCACTAGCAGGAGCGATTGTAAAAATGGGAGCGATCGCGCCTGTTGTGATTGTCATTGCTATAAGTACAGCAGTTCCAGACTTCCAATCATAAAAGACAGTCATTTTTATGTTCCTTTTTATTCCTTCTTGTTATATAATGACGTGGATTTTCTAATGATTGTTTCGTCGGGTTTTTAAACCTATCCACGGGCGTATTCCAAGGGATAAAAAAAGGTAGTTGTGCTTTCCTGTAAAATTACCAAAGTCAATTGACAGAAAAAGCACACTATGGAACCCACAGAAGAACAATACCTGATTCTCAACGCTCTAGATATATTGGGGTTACTGCAAGATACCGTGTATGATGAGGACAATCAAGTTTGGTACATCAGAACTCCCAGTCTCGTGCTACCAGTTGCTATGCTATTAGCAAATGGTGAAATTACGCCTGTTACACCGCTAGAAGAACTATGAATCAGCTTAGAGAATTGCAAAAACAGCAATATCAAAGGATGATAGAACTGTCAGACCTCGCACGTCAGCGATATTTAGAGGCAGGGGGCGATCCGCGACGAGCATCAGGAAGCCTGCACGGAAACAGTTATATGTCGGCTGAAGAAAAGCAAGAATTCCTGGCATTAGGTAAACAAATTTCTGGAATTTACGTGAAGGATGGTTATGTTAATGTTCACGGACGTTCTTGGAAGTTGCCTGAGAATTCGCTATTGCCGAAAAAGCATTTTTGATCTGAGTCTTAATGTACAACGGATTTGGCAACGGATGATTTAACGGATGTAACGGATTCCTCCATCTGTGAGACTGAAAGACAAATTATCCGCATCTGTTACAAAATCCGTTGCTGATGTTCGGATCTTAAATAGGATTGCTATAGCATTACTACAAAAATTGGGCGTTGCTGAATTAAGGTATGAATCCGGATGTAGAGACGTAGCAGTGCTACGTCAGGACAAGGATTTTGGGATTACGTAAAATCATTTTCATACATGGAATCAGCAACGCCAAAAATTGTACTGATTTTAACACCCAAGTTTTGAATTCATCTCTACTGCATACATAACTCACCCCGATCGAATGCTTGTATTCAAGCTAACTGCAACCACACGCCTGTAAAGCTAGGGATGTAGTGATTCAAACAATTTGGGAGGAGTTCAATATTATCCTTTGAAGTTTCCTTCAAAAGATCAAGTGCAAGCTGTTGTGATGCTGATTACAGTGATTGGTTCTCTAGTACTTGCAGTTATTGATCGGAAAAGTCGCCCTCAATTTCTGGATTTAACAAAATTTGCAGCTTTGCACATAAGTTGGACTGTTAATGCCCCGGCAATTAGAAAAGCCAAAATATGCCTTGACGATTATTAGGAGGGAAAGAGGAGGCGAAAGCATTACTTAAGGTGTGATTTTTTACTACGATCAAAAAAAAGCGATCGCCTACTCTCACCAAACAGCCATAGCGAATAGAATTTGCGACGGTCCTCCTTTCATCCTGCCGTCTAGGGCAGCGAAAGTAGGGAAAATATCATGATAGTTTGATTTTTTGCTCAGGATGCAAAAACTTTTCGCATCACAGAAAAAAAGTGTTGATTTTATTGTTAATAATAGTAAAGTTAAAGTATGAAAGACTAAAAACCAGATTTTTACCTAGCTAAACTAGCAAAAAGAGCCTAATAACTTATATATTAAAAGTAGGTGTGGCACTAGAGCCTCAATGATTCCAGTACAACTAACCATCAAAAACTTCCTAAGTTACCGTGATGCAACTTTAGATTTTCGCGGGTTACATACGGCATGTATTTGCGGTTCTAATGGCGCAGGAAAATCTTCTCTATTGGAGGCGATTACCTGGGCAATTTGGGGTGAAAGCAGAGCTGCGGCTGAAGATGACGTAATCAATACTGGCGCTAAAGAAGTTCGAGTTGATTTCGTCTTCAAAACTAGTGGGCAAATCTATCGAGTCATTCGCACCCGCCAGCGGGGTGGTAGTAGTGTCTTGGAATTTCAAATAGAAACACCAGGCGGGTTTCGCGCACTTACTGGCAAAGGAGTCAGGGCGACACAGGATTTGATTGGTGAACACATCAAGCTGGATTATGATACTTTTATTAATTCTGCCTACCTGCGTCAAGGTCGAGCAGATGAATTCATGCTCAAGCGTCCTAACGAACGTAAAGAAATTCTAGCAGAGTTGTTGAAACTCAATCAGTACGATGAATTGGAAGAACGGGCAAAAGAATTGTCGCGTCAGTTCAAAGCACGGGCGGAGGAGTTAGAGCGTTCTTTGGAGTCGATGAAAACTCAACTGCAACAGCGTGAGGTAATAACTCAAAAACAAGCCAATTTAGAAGCCGAACTCAACCAGCTGCAACAGGTACAGGCATTTGAGAATATTCAATTGCAAAGTTTGCAAGTTGTACAGCACCAACGACAAACTTGGTCAGATCAACTCAACTTTGTCAGGCAACAATACCAGAATCTGACCCAAGACTGCGATCGCCTCCAGCAAGAGCACTCAGCCATTAGCACTCAGCGATCGGATTTAGAAAAAATATTAAGTCAAGAAGCTGAGATTAAAGCCGGATACGATGAATACGAGATTCTACAATCTCTTGAAGTTGCTTTTGCCACAAAATTTGAAGAATACACTCGCGCCCTCGCAGAACGTCAACATTCATCACAGCAGCTTACCAAACAAATTAACGAAATCGAGCGGCAATTGCAACAGGCGATCGCTCAACTAGAAGCCTTAGAACAACAAGAGCGGGAAATTCAGCAAACTCTGACTAAGTCAGATGAAGTAGAAGCTGCTTTGGCACAACTAGCTTTCTCGCGTAACCGTGTTGCCCATTTAGATCAGTTGCGGATGCAAGTTTCTCCCCTACTGCAACAGCAAGCAACTTTGCAAAGCCAACTAGATCGCGTTCATGCTGGTTTCGTAGCGCGAATAGAACAGCTAGAAGTTACAGCAAACCAACTGCAATTACGCTCATCGCGCCAACCACAACTGCAACAAGCAGTCATGGAAGTGGGGATGCAGATTGAGGAAATGGAGAAAAAGCGGGTTTACCTACAGCGAGTGCAGGAAAAAGGGCAGGAGAGGCGTCACTTTATCGAACGCTTGCAGGCACAGCAACGAGAGTATGAAAGGTTGTTGGGAGAACTCAATCAAAAACTGCTTCTTCTGCAAAACCCGAATGCTGTTTGTCCATTGTGCGAGCGTTCATTGGAAGAACATAACTGGAATCGCGTAGTGGACAAAACTAAGGTTGAACAGAAAGATACAGAAGGACAATTATGGGTATTCCGGGAACAAATGGCGGTTTCGGACAGAGAAATTCAGGTACTTAGGCAGGAATACCGAGAAATATCGCAACAGTTAGCTCCTTACGATACTTTACGCGAACATAGAGGGCAATTAGCAGCACAGTTGCAAGCAACGAGTGATGTCGAACAACAATTACAACAAATTGCAGCCGAAAGACAGCAACTAGAGCGATCGCTGCAAGTAGGTGATTACGCCCATGAAAAACAAGCCGAACTGCGACAGCTAGAACAATATCTGCAACAACTTAATTACAATGAGCAAGACCACGCCCTTGCCCGTAACGAAGTTGAACGGTGGCGGTGGGCAGAGATTAGACTGAGCCAGGTTAAAGATGCAACTAAGCGACAGGCACAAATAGCAGCACGAAAACCAGAACTTCAGGCACAAATTGCCCAATTACAAACTAAAATGCAGCTTGAGTCAACCGATTCTGAGTGTGCTAGACAAATCGCCGCCCTCGCTCGTTACATTGGTGAAATTGGCTACGACACTGAAAAGCATAACAACCTGCGCATGGCTGTCAGGAAAGCTCAATTTTGGGAGTTACGCTATCAAAAGCTTTTGGGAGCGCAGCAGCAATATCCTCACCTCAAGGCAAGAGTGCAAGAGTTAGAAGTGTCAATGCAAGCGAGATTAACAGAACGACAAAGACTCGCTACTCAAATCGAAAGTATCACCCACCAGATGGAAGAAACAGCCAACCCAACTGCCCAAATTCAAGCGCTACAGCAGCAACTAGCATCACGCAGACAACAACTAGACGAACAAATTGGGCAGTTGGGACGCTTAGAGCAGCTGAATCACCAACTGGAAACGCTACAAATTCAGTACGAGCAACAACAGCAGCAACTGCAACAAGCAAAGCAACAACATCGCATTCATCAGGAATTAGCGCAAGCATTTGGTAAAAATGGTATCCAAGCACTGATGATTGAGAATGTCTTGCCTCAACTGGAAGCCGAGACAAATCAACTACTTTCGCGACTGAGTGCCAACCAGTTACATGTTCAATTTGTTACACAAAAAGCAGGGCGTCATGGAAAGGCAACAAAGAAAAATGCTAAGCTGATAGATACCCTAGATATTTTGATTGCTGACGCTAGAGGAACGCGAGCTTATGAGACTTACTCTGGTGGGGAAGCATTTAGAATTAACTTTGCTATCCGTTTAGCGCTAGCAAAATTATTATCGCATCGGGCAGGAGCGGCGTTGCAACTGTTGATTGTAGATGAAGGGTTTGGCACACAAGATGCGGAAGGATGCGAACGCTTAATTGCGGCGATTAATGCGATCGCCTCCGATTTCGCTTGTATCCTCACCGTTACCCATATGCCTCACCTCAAAGAAGCCTTCCAAGCCCGCATCGAAGTCAATAAAACCCAGGAAGGTTCGCAGTTAAGTTTGTTGATTTAGATAACTACGTTTCTACGGGTTGCCAAATAAATTAGATAGCAAAAAATTAAAACACAAGTATTTGAGCAGTTTTTACTTACCAAAACCGTGGGTAGTGTCAATATCATCCCAAGGTTAGCACTCCTAACGGCATATCCACAATCAACCGTCGAGTCTTTAACCATTGGCGACCAATTAAAACTTCCGTTAAACCTTCACCAAAATGAACAGGAATATCAAAATTAGTTCCATTTATTCGCATTTTTCCTAAATAGATCTCAAACTCGGCTTCTCCTTGTGCTGTTCGCATTGGTCGCTGTTCTACATAAATCCACCCAAGGGCATCTAAATCCTGATTATTAATTGCTAAACAGCCAGAAAAGCCAGTGTCAAAAAGTGCATCAACTGGTAATTCTAAACCGTCAGTAGCTATTAACTCTATCTCGAAAAATAATGCATCCTCATCACCAAAAAATCCGGAAATCATATGGTGCCACACACCCCAGTTTCATTTATCCGGAAAACATACAGCTTTGCATCTGGATATTTCTGATGCGCTATCTGTGCCACCAAAAATTCATCCTGATTGATGAAATAGTCTCCACTATCTGGCTCAATTGCTATATACCAGTTGTAGTGAGTTTTAATTAAATCTGGCTTCAGACGCTCAAAAATCACTTGACATCGCTGTCTAAATTCTGCTTTTTCTGCTCTCCATTGGGATTTTTGTTCTTCCGTCCACTGGATTTCAGGAAATATTCTGACTCGGCGCACTGTACTAGTAGACTTGGCTCCAGTCATGGTTGGTTCTCCCCAAAAAGCAATATTTATATTTTTAAGCATCTTCACCATAATTTAGACTAACCCGATACTTTTACCTTGATCGCATCAGGCTTTAATACAAAGACGCGATCGCCCTTACTCCTCTTTAAGCCACTCTTCGTAACCACAAGCAAGTAAACACTGTTTTACTTTGGCGATCGCTGAGGGCGTAGGCACATTAGTCGACTCGACCCCATACACATCATTAAGAACAATATAATAATCCTTCCTAGTGTAGTGAGCTATGACCTCTGCCAGACAGCGATGGCTCATCTCATTATAAAGCAGTGCCAAAAGCGGAAAGTAAGATTCCGAGTCTATTCCATTAGGAAAAGCACACTGCATTAGCTTATAGGTACTTAGCAGATAAGGCGCAATACTAACTTGCATTCATTTGTTTCCTGTTAAAGAACAAGGAGAATGGATGTACACATTGAAATCTACACCTTGAGCCAGAGCCGATTTGACAGCATTAACATCCGCTGTCATAGTCACAATCCCCAACTCGTCACCAGTTCCTAAAATAATGATATCGTTTTCCTGCAACCTTCTCGTCGGTTGGAGGCTTAATGCTCTAGGGGAGGGATTGTCAGGAATTAGAGTCACTATTTGTAGGAATCGGCTAGTTCTCGCCTGTTCTAAGACTCGCTTTACTTAAACTCGCTACCACAATCCGATCAACTGTCAGATCTAGCTGTGGGAATGTGAGAGAAATGATGAGATCGCCTTGTTTACAGCAGTTTTCAATTGAACTCGTGCCACATTGTAAGGGCGGGGTAACCCCGCCCCTACAGTTATATTGTGGTCTACCCGATAATGGTGTTCTAGGATAACTCCGAAGCGATCGCCTATCATCAATAGGTGAAAAGTGTGAAGTTTAAGCAAGGTTTACCTGTTGTGGGAGAAAGGCAAAGCAACGCTGACGCCATCCAGCCGCGATAATGGAAACTAGTACAGCGGGCGCGAAATAAAGCAACCATTCACCCATAGCGCGAAAAGCTTATGATGTAAGCTTTTAGAATTTTTAATTCCGCGAGATCTGTACTAGATCCAGCAGTTGTAGGTACTATCAATGGTTTTAACTGCCCAGCAACTAGAAGCAATAATGCCTGATGCCAGTCAGCTATTAAGTGATGAGCCAGAAATGGAAAGTTCTTTACACTATATGCAGTTACTGCTGCTCGTCACCTGTTTAGAATGGCTGTGGCGCGACACAAATTATTACTTCATTGGGGCAAATCTCACGATTTATTTTAGTCGTCAACAATTGCGAAATCGTGACTTTCGCGGTCCTGATTTTTTCTTAGTCAAACAGACTCAAAAGCTTCCCCGCAACGCTTGGGTTGTGTGGGAAGAAGATGGCAAATACCCCAATTTAATTATCGAATTACTATCCACCACCACTGCCGACACAGACCGAAATTTGAAAAAAGACCTGTATCAAGACCGTTTCCACACTCCAGAATATTTCTGGTTTTCACCCGAAACACTGGAATTTGCGGGATTTAGGTTAGCAGGAAGCCAATATCAAGAGATTGCACCTAATGAAGTGGGCTGGCGCTGGAGTGAGGAGTTAGGTTTGTATCTTGGTATCTATTCTGGCAAACTGCGATACTTTACCGCTGAAGGTAGTTTAGTGCCTACACCAGAGGAAGCAGCATTACAGGCACAATTAGAGCTAGAAAAAGAACGTCAACGGGCTTTCCAGTTGGCTGAAAGACTGAAATCCCTTGGTATTGATCCCGACTCGAACCCTTACCAATGAGGATTTGCTACGATTAACGCCTCTGCCTCCACACTGGACAATGGCTGAGAAAAATTGATGTGGCGGTGAGTCACTACATAATTAAAAATTAAAAATTAAAAATTAAAAATTTAAGATGATGACGCAGGATGTCTAACTTAGCATTTAACAGTTCTAGTTGAGTCAATTTTTCTTGAGCATATCGTGCTAATATTAAGCCTGACAGCAGGTCGTAAAGTCCCGCTATCATCCTGTCCCCTAAGCCAAATTTATGTTTTCTCGGCAGACGGTTTAAAATAGGCACATACCATTTAATCAGGTCATAGGTTTTTTGAATAATCGGTAAATCTTGCATTTTGTCAAAAACAACTTTCTTTTTAGTTTACACAACCCACTTGACAAAATTTACCCTTTCTTGCATACTATTAATAGTCGTGCCAAATCAAAAAAAAATATCGACCGCCTTCGGCGGGGGGTAAGGGAAAAAGAAAAAGCGTAGAGGGCTAAAGGGCAAAAGTGTAAAGAATTAAGTCCTCGCACGGGAAACTACAACCCGAAAGCCGAAGGCGTAGTACCTGAAGTCCGGGTCGAAATGGATACGAGACGCCGAACGGCAATCCCAGGGACCGTAGTACCACGAACCTCCGCGCAGCAGCCGTTTTTGATTATCATTATCATTTTCTTTTTGAGGCTTTATCCAAGCACTACCATCTATAGGAGCGCCTTCATATTTATCGTACCAGTGGTCAGCGCACCATTCCCAGACATTGCCGTGCATATCATACAAACCAAAGGAATTTAGTACAAAGTTACCTACTGGAGTTGTTTGATTTGCCGATTTACCTTTAGGCTCATCAGCATAGGTAAGTTCAGCATTGTAACTTGCTAAATCCGCTGTGATAGTTTCGCCAAAGTTGAACGGAGTTGTCGTGCCTGCTCTACAAGCATACTCCCATTCGGCTTCGCTAGGCAGTCGGTAGTTTTGTTCGGTATGTTTTGATATTCTATCACAAAACTCTACCGCTTCATACCAAGAAATTGTCTCTACTGGTAAATTATCCCCTTTAAAGTGTGATGGGTCGGGGTCTAGTTCCCGGTTTACTTGGGGGAGAGCCGCCACAGTCCGCCATTGCGCCTGAGTGACGGGGTACTTGCCCATGAAGAAGGGGGGAACAGTTACTTCATGTTGGGGGCTTTCGTCGTCGTAACGTTCCGCTTCATCTTCCGGTGAACCCATGAGGAATTTTCCGCCAGGAATGGCAACCATTTCTAGGGTGACATTGTTGCCCAGGTTTTCGCTGAAGTATTGGGCGAGTTTGGTGTCTTGCTTGATAATTTCGCCACGACGGTTGACTGTTGGCGTTTTAAACTCAAAAACTTGAAGACTTGAAGGAAATGTGCCAGCAACTTCTTGAGCAAAATTTGCGTATTCGCCACCAAGATTTTGTAATACTTCTATTGCTACTCTAGCAAAGGGTAATATTTGTTCTTGTTGTTCATTACTCAAGTCTGGGAGTCTTAATAAAAGTGCGGTAAAGCTTTTGATTGATAAACCTAAGTTGTCTGCTATGTAACTCGAAATCACATCTAAGACGTTTTCAGTTTCATCTAAGCGCATTGCCCGGTTAAGTATTTTTCTCACTTTTGGGACAAAATCATATTGAGGATTTTTACCCTTCTCTGAAGCATTAACTCGCCGGAGCATCCCACTTAAGAATACTTCGGCTATCGGTACTGGTGTCGCTGGTTGGGGCAGTAAGTTTTTTTGAATGAGATGTACTACTCGCAAATCTACAGGTGCGGCTGCCATTAATCCGGCTAGTCTTTGTGCTGTGGGTGAAGCTGTAGCCAAAAAACGATCTACTAAGTTTTCTGATGATAGTTCTTGGGGGTTGACTGTTGCTGATTTTTTAGCTTGTTCGGCTACAAATTCCAGATCGAAGGCGAATCCTGGGGTGTGGGTATTCCCACGACCTGCTACAACTTTCGCCCAATTTTCTAGTGACAATTCTTCTAGGGTGACTACAGGCAACTTTAAGGCTTGTTTTCCTTTGAGTTCTTCCCACAGCGATGGCAACACTAAATCAGAATTAGGTACGCCAGGTTTAAAGGCACTGAATAGCAGTTTATCCCCTAAACCTAGCTCACTACTTTGCCATAGCCTTTCCGGGAAAAGCTGCATAATTGCTGTGGGTACTTTATTAGACCATTCCTGCAACCATTGGTAAATTTTTCCTTGCTGCCAGATGCTAGATACACAATCACTGACCAGTATAATTAAAGCCCTTCTATTGCTAGGAATTAGCTCTCGGTAACTATGTTGGTAATGACTTTTTCGACTGCCTTGTCTCCGTCTGGTTAATTGTAAATGGTCATTATCTATACTCGATAAACTCCAAGCTCTGACGGTGCGAAATGCTCCATGATTCTGCAACAGTTTGTGTAGTTCATCAATAGTTTCTGTCCAAATAAATGAAGAACGAGATTCTTCCTTCTCCCAGCAGTGGGGAAATTGTCGGCACTACAGGTTCTAACCCATTAGGATCGCCAAGTTCAGCATATTCCTCTTTATACCCGATCGGCACTTCTCGCTTGTTGTTATCCCAAGCAGCACCATAAGAGTTACCAACATTAGACGTTTCCAAAAAGTGTATCCCACTGGGACTAGTAAAGCGGTTCCACAAATGGGAATGCCCATAAAATACTAACTGCACGTCTGACGCTTCAAGTAAGGGCATAACATCGCGGATAATGTAATCTGCATCCAGAGGGTACTCGTAACGCACCGCCTTAATATTGCCATCTTCATCCCGTTCAATTATCTGCACAGGATCGGTATAGGCAGGAACAATATTACCACCCAGAGTATGGGGCGGATGATGCAACATCACCACTTTGTACTTTGCGCCTTTAAACTCAGGGCTGTTGAGTTCTTGTACTAGCCAGTTATACTGCGTACTACCTTTGGTAATCGGCTCATAAATATGCTGTCCATATCCCCAATTTTCAGGGTTTTGGAAATCTGCTTTTCGTTCCCGATACCTACCCTTAGCGGACTCATCTAAATTAGGAGTCCGCCACATATTTGTGACATACAGTACCACTAAACGCACATCACCAAAGCTGACTGCGTAGTAAGTTTTACCACCCTCTTTACTTTCTGGTAGGGTGAAAATCTCTTCATAGGTGTCGGTATTAAAGGAATTATCTTTGAGAGATTTCTCCCCAGACAAATTAAGAGCAACTGCACGGGGAATCGTATCATCAAATTCATCGTTCAAACTTTCACGATCAACCTGTCCCATTACTTCGTGGTTGCCAATGCAAGTAAATATAGGCGCGTGTTGAATTATCTCTCCGCCCGTGTATAATATCTTAACCCCGTTTTGGTCCATTTCATAGTTGCCGTGACCTTGCAAACAGGGAAAGAATGCACCACCACAGCGATCGTCAAACCATTCTGAGGCGCGATCGCTTATGTTGACCAAATCGCCAGCGAACCAAACCGCATCGACTCGCCCAACTGTCTCCACCACTTTTTGGAGATTTGCCGCCACCATCGGCTTGATTTGATGGTCAGAGGTAAGTAGAATTTTCAGTGGTGTGCCTGAACTTGGCGCGGATGCAAGGGTAAATACATCACTGCTGACACGAGTACCATCTTCCCGCACACTGGTTACGTAATAAGCAACCCGTGTCCTTGGAGTTAATTCAGTAACCTCAGCTTCGTGTCGCCAAATTTCACGCTTGACAGGTTGTTGATATTGTGTATCTTGAGTTTGATTTCCTAGTCGTGAGTTCTGGTCTTCGCGTGTACGGCTTAATTGGCTAGTGGTAGCAACAGCAGTTTGATGGAGATTCTTACCGTAGGTGACTATGTGTTGAGAACCAGCAAACTCAGTAAACCACACAACTCGCACTGAAGTTTCAGTTGGTAGTTGCAGAAACGGATCGGTCAGTAGCTGGGGTGCGGAGGTCATAAACTGTTTACCTAGATAAACGCACGTTTTCCAGCGTAAGGCATATTGGTGAAAGTTAGGAGTGAGGAGTTAGGAGTTATACAATTAAGCTTGCTCAAAGTCCTGAATCTTTTTTCTCAATGTTAGCAGCAACTGTGCTGCTCCTTTAACAAGCAGGAATGACTATAGAGCAAATTGTTGAACAGATAGGTATGGAGGTTGAAGCATGCGGTGTGCGGTGCAGGGAACTTATGAGTTTGGATGCGAAATTGTAAGGGCGCGGAGACCGCGCCCCTACGGGTGAAACTGAAAACTATACTTATTTAACATTCGCGCATCCTGTTCTTAAGCCTCTCCCCGCATCGGGGAGAGGTTTGGAGAGGGGTTCCATATTAAGTGAAGTTTTGAACCGTTCGCAGTATATATATTAATCGGAGCGGCGGGATTCGAACCCACGACCTCCACTACCCCAAAGTGGCGCGCTACCAAGCTGCGCTACGCCCCGTTAACCCTATGATAATAGCAGCAAGTTTTAGAATAGTCAAGAACTAATTTTAAAAAACTTTCAGCATTCCAATGGCTTGCAGCAAACCCGGAACAGCGGAAGCATTCCATTTACCTTCTACACAACGTCCTGTATTCAGGATAAAGCGCAGACTGTAGGCATGGGGATAGCCTTCCACCTCCATCCATAATAAATCGCTTTCGGCTTCACAGGCAATTTTTTCCTCATCCACCAATTCAGTTGCGATTTGCTTCATGGTGTCAGCCAGTTGCGCCAGTAGCCGACAAAAATCATTCAACTCTGCTTCAGTTAACTCAGCCGCCCAATCATCTGTACCCACCAAACCTTTAAATTCAGGTGCGGCTGGGTTCCAGCCAATACGCCAACCGGGTCCATTTTTTAGGAGACGTTCCATAATTGCTAATTGCTAATTGCTAATTGCTAATTGCTAATTGCTAATTGCTAATTGGTAATTGGTAATTGCTAATTGCTAATTGCTAATTGCTAATTGGTAATTGGTAATTGGTAATTG
>CAXTSI010000249.1:0-12977 GCA_964246695.1 uncultured bacterium | reverse complement strand
CCCCCTACTCCCTCTTTAACCACGGGGCGGGTGCGATTACTCAATCCGTAAGTTAAAGGGCAAGCGAGCATAAACACCCAGCGGATCGTTCATCTGCTGCAAAATTGCTATTTCCTGTTGCAATTTCTGGAATTCAGCCGTTAATGGGGCTGGTTTTTGTTGCGCTTCATTAACCCCTATAGCAGTCCGCACCTCCTTCGCTACCTGTCCAAATAAGCGTTCTTCAAAGGTGTTCAATCGAGGATATTCTTTTAATTCCCAATTGTCTCCCAGATGCGCCTGCCCAGCAGCGTATGCGATCGCCGCATCCAAACCGCCAATTTCATCCACCAAACCAATTTCCTTTGCCGCCGTACCAGACCAAACTCGTCCTTGGGCAATTTCAGCTACTTTTTGCTCTGGGAGTTTGCGACCTTGCGCTACTTTATTGAGAAATAAATTATAAATTCGGTCAACACTGCGTTGGTAAAGCGCCAACTCTTGGGGAGATTTAGAACGAGAAACCGTATGCAGGTCAGCATAGCGCCCGGTTTTCACCGCATCCCAGGTAATACCGTTGTTATTTGCCAGCTTTTGGGCATTGAACAGCAATCCAAATACACCTATTGAGCCTGTAATTGTATTTGGCTGAGCAAAAATCCGATTAGAGTTGGTGGCGATCCAGTAGCCACCACTTGCAGCGACATCACCCATCGACACCACAACTGGTTTTACCTCACGAGTCAGCCGGACTTCCCGCTGCATCACCTCAGCTGCAGTAGCGCTACCACCAGGACTGTTGATCCGTAACACAACTGCCTTAATATTCTCATCCTGTCGCAATCGACGGAAGATTTTAGCAAAGCGCGAACCGCCTACTTCTGCATCGCTTCCTTGACCATCGACAATCTCGCCTTCTGCATAAACAACAGCAATTCGATTTCTCGAATTGCGTTCTACACCCAAAGACTTACCAGGAACTTCTACATAATCAGAGAGGCTGATTTGATTGAAGGTTTTATCTTTCTGCTTGCTATCGGTTAACTGCTTGAGGTCAGCAACCACTTCATCAAAATACCCCACTTTATCCACTAAATGACTGGTTTTGGCTTGATCTGCCAGCAACAAAGCCTGATTATCTGAGATCTGCTGCAACTGACTTGGGTTAATGTTGCGGCTTGCTCCCACACTATTGCGCCACTCTACCCAAACATCATCTAGCAACTTCTGATTTTGTTCGCGGTTTTCAGGACTTAGCTTTGTAAGTATATACGGTTCAACTGCACCCTTGAATTTCCCCTCCCGCACAACTTGAACACCTATACCGTACTTATCCAATGCGGACGCTAGGAACATCGGTTGTGTACTTAAACCTTTTATGTCCATCTCCCCTAAGGGGTTAACCACAATTGTATCTGCTACCGAACTCAGGTAATATTCTCGTTCTCCCCAGTCCAAGCCGTATGCTATAATCTTTTTCCCAGCAGCGCGACACTTCAAGAGCGCTTGACGAACTTCTTTAAGGCTGGCTAAACCTGTAGCGCTACTAGATCCAGCGCTGCGAGTAGCATCTAAGTAGATACCAACAATTCGTTTATCCCGCCGTGCCTTTTCCAAAGCATCTAAAACGGCGTGGAGTGATAGTTTATCATTATCCTCACCTGAAAATGCTTTCTGAAAGAATTCATGAGTTGGCTGACTATCGGTAATGTTGATCGACAAGTCAAAAACCAGCACTGACTTATCTTCCACCGATGGACTAGTCTCTTTAGCGGCGACGGCAAACAGTAGCAAGAACAGCCCAGTGGTTCCGATCCCGCAGAAAATAATCAGCCCTAGTAAGCTGCCGATAACGCTGGCAAAAGTTTGTTTGAGAAAATTACGCATTTTGGTTATTAGTCATTAGTCATTAGTCATTAATCATTAGTCGTTAGTCTTTCCTCTCTTGGACTTATGATTCCAGACTAATGACTTCGCGAGAGTGATTCTTTATACTTATAGCAACTCCTCACCCTTAACATCTCGTCAGCATTGGGCTGATGAGTTTTATGCTTATTCTATTTTATTCGCTCTAAAGTGCCAGAATGCTTAAGTTGTTTTAGTGTAGCTTTACCAGTACAGAATAATACAGTGGTAATTTCCGCAATTAACACGGACGCTAGATCGTCGATAGCAGTAACTGACTCAGCAGCGGCTTGCAGGAAAGGCATTGCTAAACCAGCTAGATCTGCTCCTAGGGCGATCGCTTTTGCCACATCCAGTCCATGACGCAATCCCCCTGAAGCAATCAAGGGAACATCAGGATATAAGGCGCGAATACTCGTAATGCACTCTGCCGTTGGCAAACCCCAATCTGCAAATGTCCTCCCCAAGCGGCGCTGCAAGGCATTTTCTGCCCGGTGGCTTTCCACAGATGCCCAAGACGTACCACCTGCACCCGCCACATCAATCGCTGTCACCCCAGCTGCTATGAGTTTCTCTGCCATCGCTGCACAAATGCCATTGCCGACTTCCTTGGCAATCACAGGCACTTGTATCTGCTTGCATAAATTGGCAACTTTGTCAATTAATCCGCGAAAATTGATATCGCCCCTTGGTTGAATGCACTCTTGTAACGGGTTGAGGTGTAAAATTAGAGCATCAGCTTCTAAAATATCAATAATCCGCAGACATTCATCCAAACCGTAGTTGTAGTTAAGTTGGACAGCGCCCAAGTTGGCAAATAAAAGAACATCAGGAGCATACTTGCGGATAGCGAAAGTATCAGCGGTCTGAGGTTTTTCCACTGCTACCCGTTGGGAACCAACACCCATCGCTATTTTATAGTGCTGAGCGACTTCCGCAAGGCGTTGGTTAATAATTCTTGCCTGTTCTGTTCCTCCGGTCATAGAAGAAATCAGCAGTGGTGCACCTAGATGTTTTCCTAGGAATGTAGTGCTGATGTCAATCTCGTTGCGGTTGAGTTCAGGTAAACAACAATGGGTGAAGCGATAGTTTTCCAATCCATTGGTTTGCTGGAATTGAACATCTTCTTCTAAGCAGATGCGGATATGATCGGCTTTGCGTGATTGGGTTGTTGTGGTTCGGTTTGTCGGAGCGTTCACGGGTGGGGGATGAGTGAAAGTTGTGTTAATATGATTTTCACACTTCTATTGGCATTCTCGCTCTGGCGCGATCGGCAGTCCTAGATTCGGACCATCCCGACAATTTGTGCGATCGGTTTGCCGTTTTATTTGATTTTGGAAAATTTTTAGTTAACTGCTATGTTATGCTAGAAGATGAGAATTAATTCGGTGACCGTCTTTGTTTTTAGTATTGACAGGCTTTTCCCTTTTGGTATTGACAGGCTTGTTTCCGAAATCTAAATCTCTACACACTTATGATTTTGGAGACAATTTATGTCACTTTATGTAGGCAATCTCTCTTACGAGGTTACACAAGATAATCTTCAGACCGTTTTTGCAGAATACGGTACTGTAAGGCAAGTTAAGCTTCCCACAGACCGTGAAACAGGTCAGATGCGCGGCTTTGCTTTTGTAGAAATGAGTACAGAAACTGAAGAATTAGCTGCTATTGAAGCGCTTGATGGTGCTGAGTGGATGGGTCGTGACCTGAAAGTTAATAAGGCTAAGCCCAAGGAAGACAGAAGTTCGTCGGGTGGTGGCCGGGGATACAACGGCAGCCGGAACAACTATTAACGTAAGTTGCACTCCTTTTATAGTTAGGGCTGGTAATGGCTAATGGCTAATGGCTAATAGCTAATGGCTAATGGTAACAATTAACAATTAGCAATTAACAATAGCTCTTTTATCTTCTTTTGACTAGGCTCAAGTAGTAATGCTTGAGCTTTTTCATATAGGAATCATATTTGATTTTTGAAATATACGTAGGGTGGGCAGTGCCCACCCTACACTACTTAAAATTTTTCATCAATGATTTAGTCTGACTATAGCAAGGCTATATATAGCGGTTCTCGTTTGAGTCACATACAGCCCTCACCCCGCCCACTTGGGGCACCCCTCTCCCAAACTTGGGAGAGGGGCAGGGGAGAGGGCCGATAGTGTATGGGATACAACTGAGAACCGCTATATTAACAGGAGCCGCAATACTTAAGAATAGAAAACAAATTCTAGGAATTTCCTCTAATCAGTGTGTAGAATGATCTATCACATTTTGAATTACAGGAAAATAGCACAATGTCCAAATTAACCAATGCGCTTCTCAAGGGATTGCCAACTAAGGCTAAACTCTTTTCCAGAAACCCAAATAGCCGACCTCACTACCATATTCTTATAGAGGCAGAAAATCATCAGCAGTTCGACATCGCAGTTAATATTGCCTCAGAAGATCCAAAAACTGCAGATGTGAGGGTTTTGTATGCCATCAAGCGAAATATCACGCCCCCGCAGAGGGACGTATTACTTAGCCTCACAAATGGAATGTTGGAACTGCCGAATCATGGAATCACTGGTATTGACTTTGTGCGCGATCGTCTGGTAGCGAAAGATGAGATGAAACCCCTGCCTTTGTTTGATCGTTCGCAACCGATTGAGAAACAGGGTGAACAAGAGATAAAGCAACTGGTGGATGAGGTGGTTGCCGATCCAAAAGCTGTAGTGTATGCCTTCGGACACCGATACGATCGGCGATCGCCTACAAATGCGGCGTGGGGGTTTCAGCCAGACGATGGGATTCATAACATTCACATGAATCAGGGCAATTATACTGGCAACCACGACAACGAAAACGGACGTGGAGAAGACGGTGCACTGTTTCTCTATTTCCCTAGCACCAACATCTGGCATGCTGTATATATCGCCTTCCAGACGCAATCATTCGACAATGATGCTAATGGCTACCCCAAAGATGATTCCAAGCATACTGGTAAAAATAATGTTGGTAGCAGTCACGGTCACCACCATCATCATGGAAACAATTAACAACAAACTACTTTCCGCGTAAGCAAGCATAGCCGCAAAGCCTCCGCTTGCTTCATTCTAGTAACAAATTGCTCAACTTCTGAGCAATTTGAGCTAGGGTCTTTGATGACAATTCGCCCAATTCCCGCTGGACTACCACTGTAGAAACTGTAACTAGTTGATGCAATCTAATGGCAGATAAAACCCGCAAGCCTGAAGCTGCAAAGTCGGCATTTTGGGTATCCAACTCAATATCTGTTTCCAGCAAAGTGGTTGGAATGCGACTTGTAATATAAGCTAAAATAACGTGACGACGCGCTCCCAAAGGGTTTGTTAAACAAAGTGCTGGACGCAGTTTGTTAGCTGACAAATCATCATAGGGAAAAGGCACTAAGAAAAATTTACCCTTCGTCATGGAATGGTTTGCCGTCAGCAAGGGTATAGATATCCTCTTGTGGGTCTGTTATCTCACATCTTGCACCTGGGTGAAAAACCGGGTTTCTTGAGAATGACTAATGGTCAAACCCTTAATCTTTGGTTGAGAAACCCGGTTTTTTAGGTCTTGTTGAGAATGGTGCAAGATATCAGTTATGGAACAGAAATCTGGTTCGCTGACTACTGAGCGAGCATATTCTGGGTCATGGAATGGTTTGCCATCAACTAAAGTGTAGATATCTTCTTCGTCTCTTAAAAAATCAAAGGCTGGATTTCTCATTGCTGCTTTCAGCAATTCATATTCTTCTAGTTCTGCTTTTTCCAGCAGGATAGCTTCTAGTGCTTCAAATCGCTTCAAGTCATCATAAGTAATGATTGCGGCTGTTGCTTTCCCTTGCTGTTCAATGACTATACGTTCTCCACTTTCTGCAACGCTGTTAATCAGTTCTCGAAAACTCTCATTATCTACACTTGCGTTTACTTTTGTCATTTTTTACCCCTAGATCAAAATCAACAGATATGCTCAAGCACTCTTACCCAAATTCTACCTACTACGAATCACTTCTGTGTAGTGTGCGGTGCTTCTACGACAATTTGTGGTTCAGTAAACAGAAAATAGCTGTAAGAACGCTTTCATCAAGCTTTCTTAAATACTTACCCAACACCTTAGCATGAGATTTTCACAATGCAAACAATCACTTCTCCCTCGTTGTCCTCTATATAGGTCAATACGGTTCAGTTAAGACAAATTATCAACCGTTAACCTATGTAGAGACGCGAAATTTCGCGTCTCTACACGCCTAAAAATCTTCAAAGCCACCTGACTGGAGGCTTTGGCGTGGTCACCGGTGAACATATAAGTCTGGATGCCCTGTTGCTCCAAAGTGGCGATCGCATTGGCACTTTCAGGACGAATCGGGTTAGTCAGGGAAATCACCCCTATTGGTCCGCACGTAAAATCTTTTTCATAGATGGAATCAGCAACACCTTCAAATCTATCATAATTTGCGATCGACTTAGAGAATTTTTTCCGTAATCACTTGCACTCAAGCGGTAGTAATGGCTATGCTCTCGATAGTGAACCTTTTTGAAAGTTCATGCTGCTTACAATTACAACCACACACCACCCCGCAACAGATTTAGGGTATCTGCTGCATAAACACCCAGACCGATGTCAATCCTTTTCCCTTTCCTTTGGACAGGCGCACTTCTTCTACCCTGAAGTCAGCTTCGTGCAATGCACGGCGGCGCTGCTGTTGGACGTCGATCCAGTCAAGTTAGTGCGCGGACGCAGTGTAACGCTGGAACAGTACGTGAACGATCGCCCTTACGTTGCTTCTTCATTTCTGAGTGTGGCGATCGCTCAGGTATTGAACACAGCATTAGCAGGTCGCTGCAAGGAACGACCGGAACTGACACAAACCCCTATACCCCTGTTAGCAAAACTGAGTGTCTTACCCTGTCGAGGTGGTGAAGGGTTCCTGCGGCAACTGTTTGAACCGTTAGGCTACAACATAACTGCCCAAGGTCACGCTTTAGATGAGGAATTTCCTGATTGGGGGCAAAGTCAATATTACACCGTCGAATTGCAACACACCCTACCCCTTGCAGACTTACTAAGTCATCTCTACGTGCTGATCCCAGTATTGGATGACGATAAGCACTACTGGGTAGGCGATGAAGAAGTAGACAAGCTTCTACGTCATGGAGAGGGTTGGTTATCTCACCATCCAGCACGACAACAAATTACCAATCGCTACCTGAAACGACAACGCCACCTGACTCGCGCTGCATTAGCACAGCTTGCAGAAGACGATGAATCTGCGACATAAAGACCATCGCTTTGAATGGACACGAGCGGAGTTTCAAAACTGGGCAAACTCTGTGGCGGAACGCTTTGGCTACAAGGTGCAATTTCAACCTATAGGATTGTCAGACCCAGAGGTCGGCTCACCTACGCAAATGGGAGTTTTTATCCATAATTCCTGACAAAAATGGAAGCAATCATTTTCATGGGAATCCAGGGGGCTGGTAAGTCTACTTTTTATCGCGATCGCTTCTTTAACACCCACATCCGTATTAACCTTGATATGCTCAAAACTCGCCATCGAGAACAAATTCTTCTTCAAGCTTGTCTGGAGGCTAAACAGTCTTTTGTTGTCGATAACACTAACCCAACCGTAGAAGAAAGAAGGCGCTACATTGCTCCAGCTAAAGAAAAAGGTTTCCGGGTCGTAGGCTACTACTTTCCGCCTGCACTAGAAGAATGTAAGCAACGCAATAGTCAGCGACCCCCTGAACAAATAGTTCCTCTCATTGGACTTCTGGCAACCTATAAAAAGCTGACTTTGCCAAGTTATCAAGAAGGATTTGATGCACTTTACTCCGTGAAAAATGGCTTTAATTATTCATTCATTGTTCAAGAATTGTTAATTGTTGATGGAAAAATGTCCGGGTTAATCATGGGTTAGAGCAAACCCTAGCAGAGATTGAAGCTCTACCTGACACAGTGCGCGAACAATTTACCAAAGAACTTAAGGAGTTTCTGGATTCTCTCATTAGTCACTACGTCTTAGACGAAGGGCGGCTTGTGGTTGCCCATGCGGGACTGAAGCAACAGATGCAAGGACGGGGATCTGCTGCTGTGCGGGAGTTTGCCTTGTATGGCGAAACCACTGGCGAAATTGACGAGTTTGGCTTACCCGTTCGCTACAACTGGGCAGCAGAGTATCGAGGCGAGGCGATGGTTGTCTATGGACACACTCCTGTGCCAGAACCCGAATGGCTGAATCACACTATTGATATTGATACTGGCTGCGTCTTTGGCGGAAAACTGACTGCCTTGCGCTATCCAGAAAAGGAACTGGTCAGCGTTCAAGCTAAACACACCTACTGCCAACCTGTCAGACCAATCCGTAGGGGCGGGGTTACCCCGCCCACCATACAGGCCGTAGAAAGGACTGCCCAGCAGGAACTAGATGATGTGCTGAATATTGAGGACGTACTCGGTAAGCGCATTATCACTACCCGCTTGGTGTCTAGTATCACAATTCGAGAAGAAAATGCGATCGCCGCCTTGGAGGTAATGAGCCGTTTTGCCGCCAACCCTAAATGGCTCATCTATCTACCACCTACCATGTCTCCTGTAGAAACATCCCAAAATCCCGGATTCTTGGAACATCCTCAACAAGCCTTTGCCTATTATCATCACCAGGGAATTACTGAAGTGATTTGCCAAGAAAAGCACATGGGTTCAAGGGCAGTGGTGATTGTTTGCCGGGATTTGTCAGCTGCCCAAAAACGCTTTGGTGTGGTGGATGAGGGCATCGGTATCTGCTAGACCCGCACTGGAAGGCGCTTTTTCGAGCCGGGATTGGAGGTAGAACTCCTAGCGCGCAACCTTGAGGTCAGTACTCAACTCAGTCACTACCAACAACGAGCAGAGATGGCAAAGCAGTACGTCAGCGCTTACCGTCGCTACTGTTGGTCAGTTAATGATATTTCCGACTTGAAGATTGGAGCGTTTTGTTGTCCATGCTCCCCTGCGTCGTGTGCATGAATGCGTTTTCGGCATTTTAGCACTTGAAAGCGAAACTGTAGATCCACGGCTTTAATAGACTTCTTGCATAAATAATTTTTTGTCTCACGCAAAGGCAAGGCAGCGCGAATGACGGCTTTCCCGACCTAGGCGACTGCCCCGCAAAGTCGCAAAGAAGAACACAAAGAAAAGGACTTTTGCAAGAAGTCTAATGTCAAATCCCTCATATCTGAAAATATCTTACCAGAATGGGGAACTGTACTGTGGCATTTTACATCAAGGTATTCGACAGAAAAAAAGAGGTTGAATAATGCTGTGTTGGCGGCGAAGTTAGAAGGACAAAACGAACTGTTCCTTCGCCTAGATGAAGCTATCTAAACTATAGGCAACTAAAAAATTCTGAAGCGAATTGAATTCTGATCCGGAAAAGGCAATTTGCCTTGTGAAGTTAAACTCATCAAATATAAATCGCAGCCAAAAGCAGCTCAAGAGCAACTTATGATTAACCAAGCTATGGATTTTATTTTTACTGATAGCCTAGCCTTTGCTATTAACGCGACGCTTGGTACAGTAGTTCGCACCAAGCTATGCAACTACTCGTGGGAACAAAGAATTAAAAGTGAACCCCCGACAAAAGAGATTAGCGATCGCCAGCCCAAAGATGCTAACTCTATAAGCATTATGGTAAATGAGTAGCCAAATATCGCAGTTAACCGCAGTCAAGTACCGTTATTTGTTCACTTTTTAGGCTCCTCTATAGTCGTTTCCAGTAGCCGCTTCGCTACTTTTGGGACTACTTACGGGCGAGGTAGCAGATGAGGTTTGAAGACAACCTCATTTTCTTGCATACGCTAGAACACCTTGGTTAAAAGTTGAACCAAGGTGGTCTAAGTATTCAGTACCGAGTATTAATCAACATATGTTGTTGATTAATAATTGATGTTAACTACCTCAGACCGCTCTGATGAAGGGTTTAGCCTTCCCTTGGTGGTCACGAAGTGGAGGAAGCGATGAAAACTCCACACCATCTATACTTTTTACTTGTACTGTCCGAACATCTGACGATCGCTCTCCTTCGATGCTCGACACTGGGTCAGCTGCGGCATAACACCCATTCAGTACTTTAAAATACTTTACAAAAATAACTGAGGGTAAGCATTGAGGTCATGCTCCTTTTGGCATAATACCATTCCGTCTTTAGGCATAATTATAGGAATAGATGAAACTTCATGTCCGCCTTTGGTTGGGTTGTGCTCATGCTGCTCAAGCATGTCTGACTGATTATTTCGGTCAATACTAGGGATGTTGCAGTTACATTAGAGAAAGCAGGCTGGTGATAAAGCAGGTACTAGATGCTGCAAGTAGAACAAGTATTACAAAACCGTTATCAACTCCAACGTCAACTTGGCAACAATGGGGTTCGCCAAACTTGGCTAGCATTAGATTTACAAGCCGTTGAGGCAGAAAACAAGCAAGTGATTGTTAAACTTCTTGCTTTTGGCGGTGCTGTGCAGTGGGAAGACCTTAAACTCTTTGAGCGGGAAGTCCAGATTCTCCAACATCTGAATCATCCCCGCATTCCCAAGAGTGTTGATTCTTTTTGTATCGACGACCGAACGCTCTGGTTTGGCTTGGTGCAAGAATATATTCCTGGTGAGTCTCTTAAAGAAAAGCTAGCTGTAGGCAGTCGGTTTACAGAACAACAAGCTCGGAAAATCGCTGTTGAAGTTTTAGATATTCTCACAAATCTACATGAATTAAATCCACCGGTGCTCCATCGGGATATCAAGCCGAGTAATTTAATCTGGGGTGAAGACGATGATCTTTATTTAGTTGATTTTGGCGCAGTTCAAGATAAAGCCGCTAGAGAAGGAATCACCTTTACTGTCGTAGGAACTTATGGTTATGCCCCAATGGAACAATTTGGTGGTAGAGCTGTTCCAGCTTCAGATATCTATGCACTGGGAGCAACTTTGATTCATTTGTTAACTGGTATTTCCCCATCTGACTTACCCCAGCGCGATTTGCGGATACAATTTACTGACAAAGTTAGCCTCAGCCCTAGTTTTGTCAGTTGCCTGCAAAAGTTGACAGAACCAGCACCAGAGCATAGATTCAAGAGTGCTCGCCAAGCACTGGATGCTCTCAAAAAAGGTCTTGTCAAAAGAACACCTCAGAATCAGCAATCGCTAACAGATAAAGCGAGAAACAATTCTGGGTGTGGTATAAACAATTTACAAGCAGAAGTTCCAGAAGAAATTTTGGGGTGGAATTGGGGCGCATTCTTTATGCCTTGGTTCTGGTTGTGGACTAACCAAGTTTGGGTGGGATTTTTTTGTTTTGTACCGCAAATCGGTTGGATAATGGCGATCGCACTTGGTGCTAAAGGTAATGAATGGGCTTGGAGAAGTAGACGCTGGCGCAGTATTGAACAATTTAAAGCACATCAAAGAGGCTGGGCGATCTCCGGACTTTTGATTGGGGCACCCATTAGTATCATGTTGTGGACCTGGGCGATCGCTTTGCTCTTCTCTCGGTAGTTATGGGGAATTGTTAGGTGTTAGTTGTTAGTTGTTAGTTGTTAGAGGATGATTGTAAAGTATCCATTCATACTAGCCAGGGCGACTAAAAGTCGCGGCTACACAGACAAAACCCGCCTACGCGGGTTTGAAGTTCTTAATTTTCCGTAAGTCCGCGCAGGCGGTGAGTCCAGCCCTGTTCGCGTTAGCGAAGCGTTAGCGACGAAGGAGCGTCAGCGTCTCCCCTTGGGAGAAGGAGGGTTTCCCTCCGTAGGGGACTGGCGTTAGCGACGTTAGCGATAGCGAAGCGTTAGCGAGTACTCGAGCGTCAGCGGTAGCGAGGGACGAGCGTCAGGAGCGTCACCCGAAGGGACTTCGTTTGTGTAGTAGCGAATTATATTCGCCCAAAACTTGGCAAGGGTCTGTGGGAGAAACATTGCCGTTAGAGGTACGGCGAAGCTCGTGTTGAAGCAATCGCCCACCAAAAGTTGAAAGCGATTGACCCCAAAAATTGAAAGCAATCGCCCACAAAAAGTTGAAGCGATTGACCCCAAAAATTGAAAGCAATCGCCCACCAAAGGCTAGAATCTTACTAGTGAGATATCTAGCTCCAATCAGTCACTACATTTGACGACATCACGATGAAACACCGTCACAGTCAGAGTTAGAAGCATACTACCTAGACATTAAACAAGGACATGGTTAAAACCATAATGCAAGCACTACAAAAACTATTTACATTCGATGAATTTGTAGACTTTCTACAAGAGCAACCTGAAAATATTTGCTACGAATTATACGACGGAGATATTATTCAAATGCCTTTACCAACAGGAGAACATGAGGAAGTCGTTGGATTTTTAATCAAGATTCTATTAGGTGAATGTTTAAGACTTAATCTGAATTATTTTGTCCCGAACAAAACGTTGGTAAGACCAGAAACTAAACAATCAGGATACTTCCCAGATGTTCTTTTATTAAACCGTTCTAATTTAATAAACGAGTCACGTTGGAAAAAAGAATCAATTGTCACTAATCCTGAATCAATCCCATTGGTGATTGAAGTCGTTAGTACTAATTGGAGAGATGATTATCTTAAAAAGCTTGCTGACTATGACGAAATGGGAATACCTGAATACTGGATTGTCGATTATGGTGCTTTTGCTAATAAATCACTGATAGGAGAAGGGAAACAGCCAACTATTACTATTTATTCTTTCAATGATGAAGGTGAATATCGCGGTAAACAATTTAGAGGAAATGACCGCATAGAATCCCCTACATTTCCCGAATTAAATCTGACGGCGGCGCAAATTTTTGCAGCACAAATGAACTGATGAAAGATATCGCGGTGGATAATTACCTCGTACGTAGGCTACCGCACCCCCACGCCACCCGCCCGCCTGCTCTCGATCTGGATGTGCCCGTTGCACCAAGGCTCCACGAGCGAGCTAAGATCCCATTTTTCCGATTTTTGACATATCCCTTGACAATTGACAAATCGAGTATTTGTATTTATTGACAAAATTGCTTTTAGCTTAAATTGTGACCAATGGATATTAGGTGTTATATCATGTCCGTGTAGCG
>CAXTSI010000248.1:0-13002 GCA_964246695.1 uncultured bacterium | reverse complement strand
CCCCACTCCCCACTCCCCCTACATTAGAAAGAAACGAAGAGGCAGATTCTTCCTCTCAAACACTGGAACAAATTTGGCACCAGGTTGTGGAATGTTTATCACAGCCACTAAGTAAAGCTTTTTTTAAAGAACACGGACGCCTGTTAAGTATCAACGATAGTGTTGCTCAGGTGGGGATGCCAGCAAAGTTGGTTAAGATGGCTTCGGGCAACAAAGTGGCGGATCTAGAAGCCGCTTTTATGAAAGTTAACCAACAAAAAGTGAAGGTAAGCATTGTTTCAAACCAGTCTAAGACTGCGACTGTAAATGAAACTCAACAAGTCCCAAAAAAAGTTACTCCTCCTCAGCAACCGTCCACTCAAACGAGCAACAACCAGAACGTTACGCCTCAACCGCACCAACAACAGACTCCTACTTACAATCAAGTAGCCAAAAGTGCCAAAACAACCGCAAAAACAGAGCCAGCAATAGATACGCCTACCATGCCACCGACATCGCCACAGGGCATATCTACAGCTAATTGGGAAACTGATGAAGTGGCGATCGCAGCTCAGCGTCTAGCGCAATTCTTCGACGGGGAGCTCATCCGATTCACAGATGATAAAGAATCACCCAACTCCGTAACCACATCTGACTGGGTAGATGACGCGGAAGCGGATGACGAATTTTAGATATTGTTAGTAGTTAGTGGTTAGTGGTTAGTGGTTAGTGGTTAGTAGTTAGTGGTTAGTGGTTAGTGGCTAATGGCAACTCACAATTAGCAATTAGCAATTAGCAATTAGCAATTAGCACCTAACAACTAACAACCAACAACCAACAACTAACTATTCCCCGTATGTAAAGTTTTCACCCACTTCAACCGTTTTGGTCTGACTGACATGCGGGCAGTCGTGCTGCTAATGACGAGTATCCAATGGAACATGTATAAAATGCCACGCATGGTTTGAAATAGCAACAGAAAATATGTAGAAAGTTTAAATTCCTTATCTTGACGTATCCGCTTGAGACCAGCAAACATCCCCGCCATTGACATTGTAACTGTCAAGCCACTCACGGGACTTAACATTGGTGGACGGTGTCGTGTCAGCGCCATTAATAAATCTGGCACTGCCGCTGTTGGCAAGATGTACATAATCAGCATAAACATGAACAGATCCCAGGTTTTGCGCGTACCCATACGGTTTTTGAGAATCAGATCCCAGTAATCCAAATACCGCTGATACCCGCCTTCTGCCCAACGGGAGCGTTGATGCCACAAAGCGATCGCGCTCGTTACGCCTTCTTCTTCTACCGTTGGGTAGAAAACACACTCAATATCCCAGCTATCTAAATGTAAGCGGATCGTCAGATCCAAATCATCGGTGATAGTTTCTTCATTCCATCCGCCGCAACTATTGAGCGCTTTTCGGCGGACGAATTGACCATTGCCCCGCAGTTCGCCAATACCACCAATCACAGTCCTTTGTTGCTGGAAAAAGGTATCGACTGCCATTTCTACCATTTGACCCTTTGTCCAAAAATTTTCGTTCTTGTTGGCGATCGCTTTTCGCACCTGCACCGCCCCCACTTTTTCTCTTTGAAACAAAGGTATTACCCGTATTAGCAAGTCGGCTTCGACTATTGCATCAGCATCAAACACTGCTACAATTTCACCTTTGGAAAGTGGTAGCACTTGATTCAATGCCCCTGACTTTCCTCCACTTGCTTGAGAATCCCGTCGCAGCACTCTTAGTTGGTCGTGTTCCTGCGCCAGTCCTGCCAACAACTCCGGTGTCGTGTCGGTGCTGTTGTCGTCAACTATCCAGACTTCGTAGCGATCTTCTGGGTATTCTAAGCTACAAAGATTTTTGACTAAGTTGCCAATGACTGCTTCCTCATTTTTCGCTGCTACCAACAAGGACACATAAGGCCAATCCCCCTGCATTTCTAAGCCTTGCTGGTGGGGTTTAGCAAACACTACCCTCAAGGCGTGAATTCCTATGATGGTAGTCAGTCCGATTACAAACAAAAAACTCCAAGAAACTAAATGCAGGAAGAGTGTACCACTCCAGACTATCGTCAAAACTAGAGCTGCTTTGCGACGGCGACCTTGAAACCGAGATGGAAGAGGCATGGAATGTGATGCCTCTTCCACTAACTCCTCATTTGCCGATAGTTCGGAAAACAAGGAATTTAGCGGATCAAACTCGTTGTAGGAATCGTTTTCGGGCCAGGAATTCGCTGGCATAGGTTACTTGATTCAACCACCAGTATTTATCTACGCCCATAAAGAAGCTGGGTATCAGGTAACACCAAACTGTACAACCCTCACACACCTTGAGCTTACCTTGAGATTGGCGGTAATTCTCCACCTCTTCCGACTCACGATAAAGTTCGTACAGCCGCCCATTAATGGGAACTCCAGTTTGAGCAAAGTGGTAACAAGGTAGCAGCAGTTCGTCGTTAGGAGAAATCGCAATGACAGCATCCACCGCTTTACAGCGAGGATTTTTAGTATCATTGCCTCCAGCTTCAATAAAAGCCAGTGCTGCCTTATTGTAGCCGACATTTTTGTATTTCTTCGCAGTAGCTTCTATTGCCGCTACCATTTCCGGGGTAGGATTCTTATTTGAGTTGTAGTTTTCATGGGCGGTGAAGGCTGGGTTAAGCCAAACCCTCGCTCCCAGTTTTTTGCCCAATTCTCCCACTTCATCAATACGCCCATAATTTTGAGCGGTGACGGTGTGATTTAGTACTGGGAATTCTCCTAGAGAAAGAGCGATCGCTACCGATTCCACCAATGTGTCGAAAATTTTCACCCCCCGCGACTGATCGTGAATTTCCCCATCCGGACCATCCAAGGAAAAATTTAAAAAGTCAACCAAACCCTGAATTTCCTTGTATTTCTTCGGATAGAGAATCGTGTTCGTCGTCATGGAGGTGTAAAAACCCTGACGTTTCGCCTCTACATAAATTTGCCCAACATCCTGCCGTAGGAGGGGTTCACCACCAGTGAAATCCACATATTTAACTCCCAAGCGGCGTAAATCATTCAAATTATGCTTAATTTTCTCAAAATCAGCTTCTTGTCCTGGTTCTAATGCCCAAATGTTACAAAAGTGGCAACGGGCATTACAGCGATAGGTCAAGTAGTAGTTTGCAACCAATGGAGCCATAAATTGACATTATCTCTCGTTAAATGCCTTTGGCATTATAGCGGGAGATTCCCACACATCACGATCTAAGTTTTTTATATGTGGTTAGTGGTTAGTGGTTAGTTGGTAGTGGTTAGTGGTCAATGTGTGGTATTTATTTATACAGCTAACAACTAACAACTAACAACTAACAACTAACAACTAACAACTCCCCCCAGTATGTGCAAAAACAAATTTTTTTGGGAACACTATAGTTGTCCATTAACTTAAAAAATACTAAATCTATGTCTTTAGAGCAACTCCAGCCTGCTAGTGGGCAACAAGCAAGTGTCTACTTGCCTTACATTCAAGGTAACAAACGCAACGGCTTGCCCTACGCGATTAGTCTCTATCAAAAAGGTGTTTTGGAGGGACATCGCAAAATAGAAGGTAGCGATCATGTTGCCTTTATCGCCACTTGGAATGTTGCCACCCTACCCTCAGACTTAACTCGTTGCCGAATCCAGTTTGATAGCAATGCTGAGCTAAGTTATGAACTGATTATGGCAAGTTTCGAGTTTATTAGTTTTTTAATTGAACTTATAGAAAATAATAAGCGCTATCGGCTCATCGATTTTTCCCAAGCATTTTACCGCAAGTTGCTGCGTATAGAGGAATGAATCGAAAATCTCAAGATAACTTAACAATTATGGGTAATGGCTGCTAAAAACCACTATATTTGAGCCAGAAAAAACTTGATCTCGTTGGGTTGCGACTCTTGTAAAAGAGGTGAGGAACAACTCCAATGGCAAAGTTAGACCTAAAATTAGGAAACGCCTAGCTGGGTTCTACATAGCTATCAGCTAAAATCAAGCTGACTGCTGAAGGTTGGCCCACCGAACTTCTAAGCGGCGGTGAGACAGCCCCGCCTGCCTCCCCGTAAGGGCGTCGGAAACCCGACACAGAGCGATCGCTCACCGCGAGAGGAGGGTTTCGCGAAGCTGGGGACTGCGATCTTCTCACTCGGGGAGACGAGTGGCGTCCTTCGGGCTGACGCTGCTTAGAGTTCTCGCCCTCAAGCTACTTGACTTTTGAAATGGGAGTGCATGTGTGCCAAAATCTGCTAAATATTTGCTGATTGGATCAACGCAGGCTTACAGCGGTAAATCTGCAACGGTTCTGGGTTTGTCTCATCAACTACAGCAACTCGGACTGGATATTACCTATGGCAAGCCGTTAGGTACCTGTTTGAGTGAATATAATGGAATCGTGGTAGAGGAAGATCTCCAGTTAATTGCAGTTGCCCTCAATCTACCGAAAAATCGTGTTGCACCCACTCTGCTTGCTCTCGATGAAGTAACCGTGCAGAAACGTCTACGCGGCGAAGACCAAACAGATTATCAGCAGTCCCTAGCAAAGTATCTACAAATGCCTTGTGGAGATTTGGTGTTACTGGAGGGACCGGGTGATTTGTCAGAAGGCAGTTTGTTTGATTTATCTTTGTTACAAGTAGCTGAAGTCGTTGATGCCGCTGTGCTTTTGGTAGCTCGCTATAAATCATTACTTTCAGTTGAAGCGCTGTTGTCTGCCAAACAAAGTATGGGCGATCGCTTAATTGGTGTTGTGATCAACGATATTCCAGGGGCACAACTACAAATCACTAATGCTACCATGCGCCCGTTTTTGGAACAACAGGGCATTCCTGTGCTGGGGATGTTGCCGAAAAATGACTTGTTGCGCAGCGTTAGCGTTAGCGAACTTGCAAACCAGTTAAATGCAGAAGTTCTTTGCCGTAGCGATCGCCTAGATTTGATGGTAGAAAGTTTGGCAATTGGCGCGATGAATGTCAACGCGGCAGTTAAGTATTTCCGCAAACGCCGGAATATGGCGGTGGTGACAGGAGGCGATCGCGTGGAAATTCAGCAAGCTGCTTTGGAAACTTCCACCCAATGCCTGATCCTTACCGGACAACTACCTCCTCCTTTGTTCATCCTTAGTCGTGCTGAAGAACTAGAAATCCCCATTCTGTCTGTTGATTTAGATACTCTCACCACAGTGGAAATTGTTAACCGCACTTTTGGTCAAGTGCGCCTCCACGAACCGATTAAAGTCGAGTGCATCCGCCATTTAATGGCTGAACATTTTGATATTGACCGCCTGTTGTCTCAACTCAGTTTAAATCCAGCAGTGGCGAAACCCTAAAAACTAGGTCAACGACCCAGCACTAATTACCAAGGGCTTATTCCCCCCTTTTTAAGGGGAGCGTCAGCGCATGTTGTCGGGTTTCCCTCATCGCTTCTGGCGTGGGTTAGTTCTGATCCTCGCCTTAACTGAACGGTATTGGCTTTTAGGGCTTTTTGTTTTCTGGAAGCGCGTTGGTATGACACCTGAGAAACTGGCTCACTTTCTGCTACTATGCGATCGCGTGTTCCTTGCTGCTTTTGTTTATACTAAATTTGTTTAATACATTTATATGGTGTGCAATTAATTGCATAAAACAAGATATTTTTGTTAAGAATTATGACTTTAGCTCAGTTGAGTCAAGATCGAAATTATTGCTCCCATCGGACAACTAGCTTTGTAACTACCATAAGTCTGTTAAAATAACTTGGTCGTTTAATCAGATTCTGTCCGTCTTTGAGCCAGTCAATAGACCTCATCAACAACGTTGATACATTAGCGCAAGAACTGGCGACAATCCAGCAAACAGGTTCTAAGCGAATCGCCTTGCTGGGTTCCCGTCATGTGCCGATTACCCATCAGAATCTCATTGAGATGATGACCTATGCCCTAGTTTTATCGGGCAATCGGGTCATCACCTCTGGCGCTACAGGTACCAATTTCGCTGCTATTAGGGGAGCAATGCGGGCTGACCCTAATTTACTGACGGTAATTCTACCCCAAAGCTTGGAACGCCAGTCCAATGAATCCCGCCAGCAACTAGAACAGGTGATGCATCTGGTGGAAAACCCCGGTAACAATCATCTGTCTCTTGCCGAAGCTAGTTACCTATGCAACAAGGAGATTGTCTCCCGTTGCCAGCAACTCATCTGCTTTGCGTTTCACGACAGTCGCACTCTATTGCAAACTTGTAACGATGCAGAAGAACAAAGAAAAGTGGTAACGCTATTCTACTTTGATTAGTCATTTGTCATTAGCTAATAGTTAATAGCTAATGGCTAATTGATACAAAACAATGAACCCAACGGAAGCGCCAGTTGCCTGCTTCGGGAAACCCTCATAGGCGCACCGGACTCACAATTAGCAATTAGCAATTAGCAATGACTATTTTTTTGTACGCGATCGCTGCTGCTGCCGTAGTAATTTATGTACCATTTCTAGTAGTAGCTTATGCCCGTGCGCGTATTGGGTACGATATCTATGCCCCTCGTGCTATGTTTGATAAATTGCCACCATACGCTCAACGAGCTACCTGGGCACACCAGAACTCGTTTGAAGCGTTTACGGTTTTTGCCGCAGCAGCATTGATGGCATATGTCATCGGTCTAAATTCTCCCTTAGCCGCGCTTTCAGCAGTCCTTTTTGTCGCGGCTAGGTTGCTTTACTCGATTTTTTATATTTTAAATATACCCATTTTGCGTTCTCTAATGTTTGTCATTGGCTCGTTGGGGTCTGCCACTCTCATCGTCCTAAGTATAATCCAAGCCACTAGCTAATTTGGTAATGGGTACTAGTTAGTAGTTAGTAGTTAGTAGTTAGTAGTTAGTAGTTAGTGGTTAGTAGAAAATTAAACTAACAACTAACAACTAACAACCAACAACTAACAACTAACAACCAACAACCAACAACTAACAACCAACAACCAACAACCAACAACTAACAATCCAGAATTTTTTATGGCTTCCACCTATTCCTTTGACATTGTCAGCGACTTTGATCGACAAGAGTTGGTTAATGCTGTTGACCAAGCTGAGCGAGAAATCAAAAGCCGCTACGACCTCAAAGACACTAAAACTACTGTCGAATTAGGTGAACAAAGTATTACCGTTAACACTGATAGCGAGTTTACCTTAGAGTCAGTACACAATATCCTGCGAGAAAAAGCTGCTAAGCGCAACCTCTCACAGAAAATCTTTGATTTTGGTACAGTAGAATCGTCTAGCGGTAACCGTGTTCGTCAAGAAATCAAACTTCAAAAAGGCATCAGTCAGGAAATTGCCAAGCAAATTTCTAAGTTGATTCGGGACGAATTCAAAAAGATCCAATCTTCAATTCAAGGAGATGCAGTGCGTGTGAGCGCTAAAAGTAAAGATGAATTGCAAACTGTTATCCAGCGTTTAAAGCAAGAAGACTTACCTGTTGCTTTGCAATTTACAAATTATCGGTAAAAATGTTAGTTGTTAGTGGCTAATCGCTAATCGCTAATTGCTAATTGCTAATTGCTAATGGTAACAATTGACCCAACGGGAGCGCAGATCCTGAATGAATGAAACCCTCCTCTCGCGGGCTGTCTTACCAGTTGCCTACAGAGGGACGCTCACTCATAATTAGCAATTAGCAATTAGCCATTAGCAATTAGCAATTAACAACTAACCACTAACAGTTTAAAGCACTTTATGTGTATGAGGGTGCTGTTTAACGTTGTCTTCCTTGGTAATAACTCGTGTGACATTGAGTACGCGCTTGCGCTCAGTGGAATGTTTAAACTCAGTGTAGGTTGTGCCTAAAGGAATCAGAGATTTGGCTTGTTCACGGCGCTTGTAGGTACGAGCAGCGGCGATCGCCCGTTGCACGAATTCATCACAAAACTGAGCCGACTCTGGAAATCCGGATGGCATGATGGGTTGTGAACCGTCAAGCACAGATGCCAAAGTTGTGGCAAAAGCTTGCTGATATGAAGTCGAAATCCCTTTAAAGAGGGCTTCCAACGCTGCAGAGGGAATAGGTTCGATAACTTCGATTTGATGAACTTCTCCGTCTTCCTTGACAAAGCAGGTTGCCACGCCGATGACAATGTAATCATCTGCTGCTAAATCAGGAGCATTGGGATCAGAAATTGTAGTTGCCATAAGAAAATTTGTCAAAACTTTATATTGGTGAATTGTTAGTTGTTGGTTGTTAGTTGTTGATTGGTGAGGAGTGCCAACCAAAAACCCGAAGGGTGACGCAACTCACGGCGAGGAGCGATAATCGTGCCTCGTGTCGGCGCTTACGCTCACCAACAACCCAACGGGAAAGCCAGTCGCCTAGGACTGGCGAACCCTCCTCATGCGCTTACGCTCACCAACAACTAACAACTAACAACTAACAACTAACAACTAACAATCTACCAAGTTGTCGCCCTGACTACTTGAATAGTCTTTGAGATTGATCGTAACTTTTTCTGGAATTCAACTTGGGGATGAAGTATCAATTATTAGATTGATTAATTTATAGGAGTAGGGTCTGCCCTGACTCGGTAGCAGACCCAACGCTGTATGGTCAAGGCAGGCATAAACTCGCACTTGTTGCGTCCGTCTTAATTTAGCCTTAATGCTTGCATTTAAATACTTGTAGATGACTTAACAAGTGACACAGGGGCAAAACCACCAGCAAAAAGAAAACTATAACTTGATCGAACGAGAGCAAGCATCTCAGGCAGGACAGTATGAAAAGCTACTCATTTTTTACATCCAATCATCAGCAGAATTACCCTTACATGAAAGTTATAAATCATACAATCGAATCTCCGCACGATGTTAAGGTTAGCAGCACAGGGAGGGGAGACGGCTACTTACGCTCTGATGCATTAAGGTCAGCCCAACAAGGAGATTACATTCAAGCGATCGCGCTTTTGAGCCAACTGATTCATCTTCATCCCGACAATGCCATTGATTACAACAACCGGGGACTGATTTATTTTCAAAGCGGTGAACCGCAAAAAGCTGTTGGCGATTATAACACAGCTTTGCAACTTAATCCCAACTTGGCTAGTGCTTATAATAATCGGGCAAATTACTACGCTGCTTGTGGGGAATTAGAGAGTGCGATCGCCGACTACGATCAAGCGTTGAATTTGAATCCTAGCTATGTACGAGCTTGGATTAACCGAGGCATTACCTTGCGTGACCTAGCGCAATACGAGGAGGCAATTGAAAATTTTGAGACAGCACTGCTTTTTGGTCAATTAGAAGGTCACATTTGGGCAGAACGAGGCAGAACTTATCATCTTTGGGGCGACTGGAATTGTGCGATCGCCGATTATCGCCGCGCGCTAACTCAATTACCTTCCCTAACTATCAAAAAGGGCGATCCCAGCTTGCGCTTACGCCTACAAGTTGAAAATTGGTTAAACGAGCTGCTGTGTCCATAGCCTCCAAGTTGGTAGATGCTAATCACTATTAGCTTTCAAGGTGAGACTGTTGATTGTTGGATTTCGGAAGCGTCCTTGGGGAAAACGACCCGACGCTGGGTAGGGTCAAACCGATAACCTTGTTCTTGCATAATACTTTTAGCCTGACGCGGATCGAAGCTCCGGCTAAACTGCGCCTGCAAGTTATTAACGCGTGCTTCCATCATCTTGACTTCAGTGCCAATTTCTCTTAACTTGTCTTGCTGTAACCAGTGATTGGGTAAAAGTTGCGTCAGGGCAGATACGGCTGCTGCTGAAATCACAAAATTTACTCCGATCTTGGCTGTTGTTTCCAGTGCCATGACTTGGTAGGAGCGTTGGCGAAGACGTCGCTTTGGGCGAGGGGTAACCCGTCGTTTTTGTATTGGCTGTAGCGGGGGTCTTGACGGTTGGAGCGCGTTCATGGTATTGAAAAGAATCCTGCTGAGTGAACAGAAACACCGCAAGCAGCACGACTGTAATATTTGCGGTTTTGTTTAGCTGTTATATTACTTCATTTTTATGTAATTTCTACACGTAAGTTAATAGTAAAAATTTACACCAAAAATTTGTGCTTGTAAATTAGGTAAGGGGTAAGGGTAAGAGGGTAGGGGTAAAAAAGTTTCACCTTGTTACCCTGACGCTTATGCTCTACCCTCTACCCTTACCCTGTGAAATGGCTTATTTGTAAAGTTCTGTTGCCAAGCGCCAAGCCAGAACGCCTGGAATCAGAGCTACAACTAAAGCAATGTAGACCTGAAGATCCGACACAGAAGACACCTGAGCGATGTACAGAGTATTTAGTATGGACATGGTTAGAAACCTCCTAATCTCAACAGATATTTAGCAGTTCGTTTACTACTTTTCACTGTTTTGACAAGATTGGGGAATAGCTTGTTACAGAACTTAAGCAAAATGGATTTTTATCTGGGGATCGACTTTGGTACTTCTGGCGCACGCGCGGTAGTGATTGATGAAGAAGCTCGTATCCAGGCTCTTGTGCGATCTTCTTGGAAGTCAGCGGTTTCTGACTTAGCATCTTGCTGGAATAAGGCTTTGTTAAGCCTACTTGAGCAAATTCCTCAAGAACTGCGGCGAGAAATTAGGGCGATCGCGATTAATGGCACTTCTTCCACTGTCTTACTGTGCGATGATTGTGGCAAACCTGTAGATGCACCACTGCTGTACAACGACGCACGGGGAGCGGTAGTGATGGAGCAACTGCGGAGCATAGCACCCCCAAATCACACAGTATTAAGTGCAACTTCCAGCCTCGCGAAACTTCTGTGGATGTCACAATTACCCTCATTTGCCGAAGCGAGATATTTCATGCATCAAGCTGACTGGCTGGCTTTTCTCCTGCATGGACGGTTGGGTATTAGTGACTACCACAATGCTTTAAAGCTGGGTTATGACGTGGAAGAGTTGAGATACCCAGAATGGTTGGAGAAGCTGCAAATAAAAATTCATCTACCAAAAGTTATAATTCCTGGTACTCCTATCGGTGAATTACGCGCTGAAATTGCAACTCATTTCGGTTTCCGTCGTGATTGCTTGGTATGTACTGGCACAACTGATAGTATTGCCGCTTTTATTGCCAGCGGTGCTAAATCCCCTGGTGAAGCGGTGACTTCCCTTGGTTCTACGCTGGTTCTGAAGCTGTTGAGTCGGAAGCGCGTCGAGGATGCAAGGTATGGGATTTATAGTCATCGCTTGGGGGAATTATGGCTTGTTGGGGGTGCTTCTAATACTGGGGGTGCTGTCTTGCGGCAATTTTTTACAGACGCGGAGTTAAAAAGCCTTAGCAGTGAGATTGAAAAGGACAAAGCCAGCGAGTTGGATTACTATCCTTTGTTGAAACCAGGCGATCGCTTTCCGATTAACGATCCGAATTTAGCGCCGCGACTAGAACCCCGCCCAGATCATCCTGTGGAATTTCTGCATGGTTTGTTGGAAAGTATTGCCAGGATAGAAGCACGAGGGTATTCTTTGTTACAGGAATTGGGAGCAGACCGATTGAGTTGTGTTTATACTGCTGGAGGTGGGGCGGCGAATCCGACTTGGACGGCGATTAGGGCGCGAAGGCTGCAGGTTCCTGTGGTGCAGTCAGAGAATATAGAGGCTGCTTATGGGACGGCGTTGTTGGCGATGCGAGGGGTGGGTAAAAAGTAGACAAAGTTGGACAAACCAAGTCTATGGTTAGGTCGCAGTCTTCAGAATCTCCGTGGCGCGATTCCCGAAGAGTGTCAATGCCATTAAATCAATTCAATGTTCTGCTTGGATGCATAATCTGGAAAAACTTGATTCAGTTTTACTCGATCCAGATTCAGATGACGTTTCAATATAGTAGCGATCGCATCCCGGAAATCAGTTGTAATTGCCAAATCCCTACCCTGGTAAAGCTGGTCAGTTGATAACCCGGGCCATTGTCCATAAACTTTGCCACCGCGAACAAGTCCGCCTAAGACCCACATTACATTTCCATGTCCGTGGTCAGTACCACCATTGCCATTTTCATGTACTGTGCGTCCAAACTCAGACATCACCACAATTGCTGTGTTCTGGTAAACCAAGCCTAACCCTTGCACCAGAAGCGCCAAACCCTGTCCTAATTGTTCCAAATTACGGGCTAACTGTCCTGTACTACCACCCTGATTAACGTGGGTATCCCAACCACCCAAATCCATAAACCCCAACTGTATTCTGGGATCTCTTACCATCAGTTGTGCTAGCCGTTGGGCATCCTTGGCAAAGCCGAAAGGCAGCGGCGCACCATTATTCGCCATTTTCATTTCCGCATCAAGATCGTGCTTCAGCGCTTGACGCGCCATCAGTCCCTCGTGATATGTCTGACTCAGGTTATCTTTACCGCTATAAAGTTTATCAAACGCCTCTGCTACTTGTGGGCGATCTAGTGGCAAGGGCTTGTCAGCATTTCTACCTGATGCTAGATTAGCGACAGGCATCCGTCCAGACAAAATGTGTGGTGTAGTCGCACCCAAACTCACAGCTTGGATGGGTGAATGTCCAGATAAAATTTTTAGTAGACGATTCATCCAACCATCGCTGCTGTTTTTCACATCAGGGGTACCGCCTTCCATGTTATATTGAGCATCAAAGTGGGAGCGAGTTGGATCGGGAGAACCACAGGCATGAACAAAGGCAAGAGTCTTCTGCTGCCAAAGGGGTATCAAGGGTGCCAATGCTGGATGCAACCCAAAGCGACCATCTAAATCGAGAACTCCACCTTGCTGACCTGGTTGCGGAATCGCAATTTTAGGTCGCGCTTGATAGTAAGCAGTTTCCGAGTAAGGAACTACTACATTTAATCCATCCACTGCCCCGCGCAGGAAAATTACAATCAAGCGCTTCTGGTTGCTGCTGTCGTAGGTAGCAGATCTGGCTATACAAGCGTGGGTGCCAATAGCTGTTAAGGCACTAACTGTAAAGATGCCAGCGTCGATCAGAAAATCACGTCGGTTCATAGAAAAGTTGTTAGTTGGTAGTTGTTAGTTGTTAGTTGTTAGTTGGTAGTTGTTAGTTGTTAGTTGTTAGTTG
>CAXTSI010000247.1:0-13030 GCA_964246695.1 uncultured bacterium | reverse complement strand
CCCCCACACCCCTACATTTATTATTTATTTCTAAAGTTAAAATTGCAGTTCGTGAGGTAACAGAGGTTCGATATAATCACTTAAACAAGCTTGAGATATCTTCGATTGTGATTGCTATTTATCCAGGCAGCTTTGACCCTATAACCTTGGGACACCTAGACCTCATCGAACGCGGCTCAAGGCTGTTTGCGATGGTGATTGTCGCTGTCCTGCGGAATCCCAACAAAACGCCGCTGTTTACCGTGGAACAACGGCTTGAACAAATTCGGTTATCTACGCAACATTTGCCAAATGTGGAAGTAGACAGCTTCGACGGTCTTACCGTTCAATACGCCCAAATGCAAGGAGCACAAGTCCTGCTGCGGGGTCTGCGGGCGATTTCAGATTTTGAAGTGGAGCTTCAGATGGCTCACACAAATAAAACCCTTTTTACTGAAATAGAAACAGTTTTCTTAGCAACATCAAATGAGTATAGTTTTTTAAGTAGTAGTGTGGTAAGAGAAGTCGCTAGGTTTGGTGGCTCTGTCGATCATCTTGTTCCCCCGCACGTTGCCCTAGATATTTACCAATGCTACGCTCACAACAATCCGGTATCGAACCCAATCAAAACGGAAGTCTTCTCACCCCTGAAGAATTTACCGAACAATCAGGAAGTTTAGAGATTCAGCAGGAACTCAACCACTTAGAGGAAATAATTCTCGCTAATCCCCGTATCCCGCTGATCCGGCGCACGTTGGTGGATGAAGAAAAGCTGCTGGAGCAGCTTGATTACATCAGGCTTTCTTTGCCAGCAGCTTTTCAGGAAGCAGCGGCTATTATAGCACAAAAGGAGGAAATTCTTCTACAAGCAGAAGAGTATGGGCAGCAAATTGTTGACGCAGCACAAGCCAAAAGAGCGCAAATTTTGGACGAAAGCGACATCATTCGACAGGCAGAACGAGAATCCGCCGAACTGCGGCGACAAGTAGCACAAGAGTCTGAGGCGATGCTGCAAGAAACTTTGGCGGAAATTGACCAGAGACGACGTCAATGTCAGCAAGAGTTAGAGCAAATGCAGCAAAGAGCGATCGCAGAAGCTGAAGCAATTGAACAGGGCGCTGATAATTACGCTGATAGTGTCCTAGAAAATATTGAGCAGCACCTAAGCGATATGTTGCGTATCATTCGTAACGGACGACAACAACTGCATCCAGAAGCCCCTCCACAACGCAATTCACCCCCTGCTAAGAAGAAATAGAGTAGGGGGAGTAGGGGGAGTAGGGGGAGAAAAAAGGACACTGTTTAAGTGATGTACAAAACCCAATCACAATGTCATGCATAGTAACATCTTAATAATCCAGGGATATTCGGCAGGTCTGAACAGTTTTCAGCCAACAGAAGAATCCGCATGCTGACTCGGTTGAAAGTTTCTGGTTTTAAAAATCTGGTCGATGTTGATGTGCGCTTTGGACCATTCACTTGTGTAGCGGGTGCTAACGGTGTCGGGAAATCAAACTTGTTCGATGCTATTAGATTTTTGAGCGCGATCGCGGATCGTCCCTTAATTGAAGCTGCCTTCAGAACGGATTCCAAAAATACTCCAGTTGCTTCAAGATATTGCCACTGATGTTGATGAACCCATAGGTATAGATAACCCACTCCGGCAAGCCATTGTCAATACTCATTCACCTTCTGTGGTGATGCAAGTACCTGACGATAGCTTATTGGTTGCTGAATTAAAAGAAACGGTACGTTCGGGGCAGCGGTTCCAGCGGGTGTGTTTTGGTTGTCTGCCTGATACTTGGCGACAGAAAGACCCGGAATCCGTGAATGTTGTTCCCAAAAACAAATTGCTTGCCTACTTGAATCCCGTAATACTTGGCGAATCAGAACCTGATAGTAATGGTTCGTCAGGAAGTCTCCAACAATCAAAAGCAACACAACCCAAGAAACGCCGAGTTGTGGATAGAGTTGACCTTCAACCACTCATCCCCGGTTTCCCTACTGAATAGGCATGAAAGAACTTTGCTACACGTTGCTGTCTGACGGCAGTTCTGACAAAGCACTAATGCCTATCTCTTCGACTCGCGCCAACCAACGTAGACCAATTGGTAGTGGTCGCGTTCGGTATCGAAAATAGTTTGGGCTTGGATGCGTTGATCCCAAACGAGCTTTGCTTGTTCTGTTAGCAGGTTTTGGATGTGTCGTCGGTATTCATCGACGGTAGCCATCGTTCAATCACCTCCAAATCAATATTGTAGATCAGGATGTAAAGCTGATTTTGCTCAACGAGTTCCTGAATAAACGTTTAAACTACAAAGTATACGTAAAATCTTCTACCAACATACCAGGGACCATACTGCCTCCGAGTTGGCGTCCTTCGTATGTTGCTACTTCGGGGATGAATTCTTGAAAATTTGTTAAATCTACCAAGTTTTCTCCCCAGAAGCGATAGAGACTGTCATCAAAACGCAAATTTTCAATAGGGGCAACAATTTCGCCACCTTCTACCCAAAAACAGGCATAACGAGTCATACCTGTAATTCGACCACTGGGGCGATCGCTCCAATTTAAGTAATGCAAATTCGATACATATAACCCCGTATCCAAACTAGGCAGAATCTGCTCAAATCCTAAATTCCCTATACTCAGTTCTGGTACACGTAAAGACTCATAACCATTAGCACCGTTAGCAGTTTTTTGATATTCCTTAGCAGTGCGAGAATTCACCAAGGTATTTATCAAAACCCCTTGTTCAATTAAAGGTAACTCCGGATCTGCCATTTCTCCCCATTCATTAAATCGCGGCATCAACCCCCGGCGAAAGTTTTCTTTCAAACTAAATGCAGGAGACAACTGCTTTTCTTGACGCCACAGCGCAGCTAAAGCACTACCTCCTTGTTGTAAATCAGCTTCGCTGACTCCTCCCCAAGAAAGCATAGCCAATAAATCAGCAACTGCTGATGGCTCAAAATAAGTTTTATACTGTCCTCGTGGCAATTCTTTAGCTGGATGAGAAAGTAATTCTAATTGTTTTTTCGCGTAATTAATTTTGGCTGTATAAGCTTCATTATTCCAATCACTACCTGCAAAAATACCTTTTACTGCTTGTCCTTCAGTCGTGAATATAGAGTAATCTAACGTAAAAGAATCAGTAGCAAACCAGTGTTTTTGACCGCAGGAATCCCCATAACCTTTAACGACAACTCCGCCAGCATAAAAGCCGATAAAATCTAATTCTTCTACCACTTCCAGTACCGTTGGCACTACTGCTTCTACTGCCAATAAATTCCCCGAATGTATTTCTCGACTGATATTTGTTCCTGATGGCAACACTAAATACGGATCGACGGGTAACAAGGGAACTTCTTCACGTAACTCCTGCAAAGCTTTATATGCCACTTGCCAATCGACTTGCCAATTTCCGGTAAAGGCAAACTGCCGAAAACTACTGCGCTGATTTTGCATCAAAGTCAGTTCGATCCAACCATCAGTAACATAACCTGTTTGTCGCACCTTTGCTTGATTGAACCGAGTAAATTGACTACGCTCACTACTCAATTTTGCAGTGAATTGTTCATTTTCTTCTTTTTTATCCAGCAGAGTTTCAATCAATTGGTTAAAGCTAATTTCAAGGGCAGACAATTCTTCTTTTTTCATAAGCATTATAGGGGAGATAGGGAAGAGACGTTCCGGCGGAACGTCTGTACGGGAGTGGGGAATTGGAAATTAAAAATTAAAAATTAAAAATTGGGAATTGTTCATTTTAATTTTTTATTTTTAATTTTACATTTTTAATTCTTCTCTACTCCCCTCATCTTCAAGCGCCGCCGCCAAAGACTTCGGTGTTAGCAAATACGCAAACTGGTGAACCATGTCCTACCCAAATTGCCTGGTTTGGTTCTCCTTTACCACAGAAAGGAGTACCGTACATTTCCCAAGTAGAAGAGTTTCCTATATTAATTAAGTTGCCCCAAAACTCTGGAGTAGTGGCTCGGTAGTTGGGATTGCGGAGGGTTTTGGTAAGCTTACCGTTTTCAATTAATTTAGCGTATTCGCAACCAAATTGGAATTTATAGCGCCGATCGTCAATTGACCAAGAGCGGTTAGAATGCATGTATACACCGTGTTCTACAGAAGCAATGATTTCATCAAAGGTGGCTTTCCCAGGTTCGAGATTCAAGTTTGCCATGCGGTCAATTGCTGGTCGATTCCAAGAGCAAGCACGGGCACAGGCTACCCCCGGAACGCCAGACCTTGCTTGACTTTCCAGACTACCCACACCCCTCAGGAGTATACCTTCTTTAATTAAATACTCACGACGGGCAACAGCACCGGTATCATCGAAGCCGTAACTAGCTAATTCACCAGGTACTGTCGGATCAAAGGTGATGTTCATTTGCGGCGAACCATAGACCAGATTGCCGAAATCACTCTTTTTGACAAAGCTACCCCCAGCGTAGTTACGCTCATCTCCTAAAATCCGATCAATTTCTAGGGGATGCCCGACACTTTCGTGGATTTGCAGCATCATTTGATCTGGGGCTAATACCAGATTTGTGCGAGTGGTCGGGCATTCGTCTGCTGTCAACAGTTCTACCACCTGTTCGCCAATTTGCTGCACTCGACGCCATAAGTCCGCTGCTTTGAAAAGTTCCAGTCCACCTTGGTAATAGTTAGCATGCAAGCCGTTGTGGGTGCGCTGCTGAACGATCGCTCCATCTTGAGCTGTAGCTGCGTAATGAGTACCCAAAAACATAAATTTTTGATACACTTCTGAGTCGTTGCTACTAACGAACCAAGTCTCTCTCTCGATGGTAGTGGTGCTAGCTACAGTTTGTACAATTTGGTCACAAACCTTCAAGGTATGGCAAATGCGGACAAGTAAATCATTTATTTCTCCTGGGCTAAGAGTATCCAAAGCTTTGAGAAACGGGGAAGTATATTGACCGACTACTTTAGGACGTTCTCTTGCTGCTTGAAAAGGATGTATCCACCACTTTTTTGCTGCAAGTGCTTGTTTATACGCCGATTCAGCAGCAGTTTGCAGGGACTCTAGTTGCAGGGAATTGGTAGCTGCATAGCCTACACAGCCGTCAACCATAACTTCGAGCATCGCTCCAGTAGTGGAGGATTTGCCATTGTTTTGGGGTAAGCCGTCACGAACATTATGAGTAGAGGAAGTTTCCTTTACTACTCTTATACCCAGCCAATCTACGGAAACATCGATGCTAGCGATCGCCTTTGTGAGTTCAGACCACATGATTCAATTTAAATTAACTACGGTGCCATCGGGTGCCATCACGGCTATCAATCAAGGTAATACCAGCTTGGTGTAGTTCGTCGCGGATGCGATCGGATAAAGCAAAATTTTTCGTTTGACGCGCTTGTTCACGAAGCTGAATTTTTGCCTCAATTTCCGCATCGCTTAAATCACCACTCTGAGGAGTATCTGCTTCCATCTTGGCTTCTAATCCAAGAACTTCAGCTAAGGTAACTAATGTCTGCCACTGTCTTTGTAGTTCTACAGATGGCGTCTTTGTTTTCCCCTGATGCACCAAGATATTTCCTTCTCGCTGTAAATTTTTAGCCAGTTCAAACAGCACTGCTAAACTCACAGAAAAGTTAAAGTCATCATCTCCCGATTCTTCAAACCGTTGGATGATTTCTTGGTCTAGCACCTCTGGTGTTATCCCCAGCGAAGGAGTTGTAAAACCTAATTGTTTACCGTACTGATAGCCGAATAGCAAACCTTCTTTGAGGGTTTTCCAGCTATGGAAAGCAGTGGCGATCGCATCATCAGTAAAATCAAGCGGTTTGCGATAATGAGCTTGCAGGACAAAGAACCGCACTGCCATCGGGTCAACCGGACGATCCAACAACTCCCGAATAGTGATGAAGTTGCCCAAAGACTTGGACATTTTCTTACCATCAATCATCACCATACCGTTATGCATCCAGTAACGCGCCAGCGGAAGATTCATAGCCGCTTCCGACTGGGCAATTTCATTTTCATGGTGGGGAAATATCAAATCTCCGCCTCCACTATGAATATCAATGGTTTCACCCAGAAGCGCACGAATCATCGCCGAACATTCGATATGCCATCCCGGACGACCTTTACCCCAAGGCGAGTCCCAAGCTGGTTCTCCTGGTTTCGCGGCTTTCCACAAAGCAAAGTCAAAGGGATGTTCTTTTTTCTTCTCTTCCGGATCTTCAAGATCTACTCTACCGCTTGCACCTGCTTGCATTTGTTCCAGTTCTCGTCCGGAAAGCTTGCCATATGCAGGAAATCGCTCTACCCTATAGTAAACATCACCGCCAACGGCGTAGGCGTAGCTTTTTGCCTCTAAGGCTTTAATTAGTTCTACAATTGCGGGAATATTTTCAGTAACGCGGGGATACTCATCAGCATCCATGACGTTTAAGCGGCGGATATCTTCAAAATAGGCATCGATAAAGCGATTTGCCACCGCTTCCATTGTCGTACCTTGTTCTTTAGCACGATTGAGAATCTTGTCGTCAATGTCAGTAAAATTCTGAATGTAGTGGACTTGATAGCCGCGCCATTGGAGATAGCGACGGATAGTATCCCAGACAATGTAGGAACGAGCATGACCTAGATGGCAGTAGTCATACACTGTCACACCGCAGCAATACATCTTAACCAATCCTTGTTCAATGCTTTCAAAGGATTCTTGATGCCGGGTAAGGGTATTGTAAACGGTTAGGGTCATAGCCAAGTAATACTGAAATAAAGATCGGTAATAATAGAGGAGAGCATCTGGGATGAAATACCAACATCCCTATGCTAGTGTTTTCTGTACTCTCTGCGCTACATTTCTAGTTTTGACTTTTTAACAGCAGCGCTATGCAATCAGCAGTTACTTCCGAATCTCAAGCAATGGATACACCGATACAACTACCTGTAACAATTATTACAGGTTTTCTCGGTAGCGGTAAGACGACTTTACTCAATCATATCCTGAGCAATCAGCAGGGTCTAAAAACTGCTGTGTTGGTGAATGAATTTGGCGAAATTGGCATCGATAACGAGTTAATTGTCTCCACAGACGAAAACATGGTGGAGCTAAACAACGGTTGTATCTGCTGCACCATCAACAATGATCTGGTAGATGCCGTTTACAAAGTTTTAGAACGCCCAGAAAAGATAGATTATCTAGTTGTGGAAACAACTGGACTTGCAGATCCACTGCCAGTAGCTCTCTCATTTCTTAGCACAGAGTTGCGGGATTTAACCCGTCTAGATTCGATTATTACAGTAGTAGACGCGGCAAATTACAGCCTAGATTTATTCACTTCTGAGGCAGCTCACAGTCAGATAGCCTATGGTGATGTGATTCTGCTTAATAAAACGGATTTAGTTCCTCCAGCAGAACTGGAAGCGTTGGAAGCCAAAATCCAGGAAGTTAAGGAAGGCGCAAGAATTATCCGCACTACCCGTAGTCAAGTGCCACTACCCTTAATTCTGAGCGTCGGTCTGTTTGAGACTGATAAATATTTTGACGCTGCAGACAAGCATGGTCACGACCACGACCATCACCATGAACATGACCACGACCACGATCATCACCATGACCACAATCATGAGCATCACGATCATTCCGACCATTTAGAAAATGATGGCTTCACCTCATTGTCTTTCCAAAGTGACAAGCCCTTTGTGATCCGGAAGTTTCAATATTTCTTAGATAACCAGCTACCCACTAACGTCTTCCGGGCAAAAGGGATTATGTGGTTTGACGAAAGCCCCAAACGTCATATTTTCCATCTTTGCGGCAAGCGCTTTACTCTGGAAGATGATGAATGGAAAGGTGAGAAGAAAAATCAGTTAGTACTAATTGGTCAAAATCTGGATTCCGATCAGTTGCGACAACAACTAGAAAACTGCATTTGTCTTCCTTCCAGCACTCGTGGCAAAGGATTTGGGAAATAGTTAGTGGTTAGTGGTTAGTGGTTAGTGGTTAGTGGTTAGTGGTTAGTGGCTAATAGCTAATAGCTAATGGCTAATAGCTAATGGCAACGAACAATTAGCAATTAGCAATTAGCAATCAACAATAAACAACTAACACCCAACAACTAACAACTAACAACTAACACCCAACACCCAACACCCAACAACTAACAACTAACCACTAACCACTAACCACTAACCACTAACAACTAACTTGATGTATTTCTTATTGGCAAATTAATTATGGTACAAACAATCCAAGCGCGGGATATCAGCCTTTACGAACTAGAAGAAAAATTTGGTTTGCAATTGGTTACAAATACTGATTTTTTTCCTGAATGGACAAATGATTTACCATCGGTGAATGATGCAGAAATTTTCTCGCTCTTAAGAGTTAAAAGTAACTATTTAAATTTAACTCAACGTCGTCCAATGTCAGAAGAAGCGGTGAAGATGGTAGTGCTATCTCCACTGCTTGATTTAGCAGGTTTTTATCAGCCACCTTTTGAAATTGAAACGGAAAAATCTACTGAGATTTCTGCTGTAGATGAAAGCATCATAGTCAAAGGTAACATTGATGTTTTGGTAATTCAAAAACGTCTTTGGCTACTAGTTATTGAATCTAAAAGCATTAAATTTGATGTCTTAACCGCATTACCCCAAGCACTTGCTTATATGCTTGATACTCCCAATATTGAACGACCAACGTTTGGGTTACTTGTCAACGGTCGAGAGTTTGTTTTTGTTAAGATAGTTCAGCAAGAAAAGCCAAAATATGCTCGTTCTTATGCATTATCAATTGAACGAGATGCAGAATTCCAACAGGTACTAAGTGTATTAAAACGCATTGGTCAATTAATTTTATAAGCGCACACACCAGATAAATTTGACCAGAAAGAAAAAGGTAGCAGGTTCCCCTAAATTTATTTATGGAAAAATAAAAAAATGTATTTCACAACGAGTAGGCGCAAGAAATACGGCGTCCGCTGACTCTTGCCCCTAAATTTATTTTGGTGGTTCTTACTTTTGACTTTTGACTTTTGACTTTTGACTTCCCCGAAGGGGCTGACCCGACTTGGATACGTAATGCTATTGAAGAACCACTTGATGAAATGGATATTCAAGCATCCGATGGAACGGTTAGACACCACGATTTACAAAGTTTTAGTGAATCATGAAGAGCAGTATTTTATCTGGCGTGTAGACAAGGAGAACGCGATCGGCTGGCGGGATGCAGGCAAAAGCGGGCCTAAGACCGAATGCTTAGCCGACATCAATGAAGTGTGGACCGACATGCGGCCGGAAAGCCTACGGAAGAAGATGGAGGAGTCAGCGCCTAAGACCTAGTTTCACTCCACTTTGAGGGGATATGCACTTCCTTATAGGTCAATACCGTTCAGTTAAGGGCTATCGATAGGAATTTAGGCGCTTGTAGAACGTGCGGCGTTCTACATAAGTTGACGTGCGATCGCTTTTCCCAATTTCACCTGAGCCTAATGCTACCAAAGTTCTAAATAATGAGAGAATGTTAAGTTAACCAAAATAAGACTTTAAATTCACTCATCATGGCTCAAATTCAGTTTTCTAGAGGTATTGACGAAGACGTAATTCCAGAAGTGCGCCTGACGCGATCGGTTACTGGCGATAGTGGCACGGCGACGTTTATTTTCACAAAACCCAAGGCTTTGAGCAATAGCAGCACTGAAGACATCACCGGTATGTACATGATTGACGAAGAAGGAGAAATCATCACCCGCGAAGTCAAGGGTAGATTCCTCAACGGTAAGCCGGAAGCATTAGAAGCAGTTTACCTGATGAAATCCAAACAAGAATGGGAGCGCTTTATGCGGTTTATGGACCGCTATGCTGAGGAGAACGACTTGGGATTTAATAAAACTTAAAAATAATTGGTTAGTGGTTAATGGTTAATGGCTAATTGCTAATGGAAGACTGGCTTTTAACAATTAGCAATTAGCAATTAGCAATTAGCAACTAACAACTAACAACTAACAACTAACAAGAATATGACGCACCAACCTCACCCCGATCCAAAGGGCATGACAGTAACTTGTGCAGTTGTTACTGTTAGCGATACTCGGTCAAGAGAAACAGACAAGAGTGGTCAGTTAATTCAGGAATTACTGCGAGATGCTAAACATACTATAGAAGACTACACGATTATCAAAGATGAACCTGCATATATTCAACAACTCTTAGAAATACTTGGTACTCGCACAAATTTAGATGCCGTAATTTTCAATGGTGGTACTGGAATTGCGCCGAGAGACACCACTTACGATGCTTTATCGCAGTTACTGGAAAAAACTTTGCCTGGGTTTGGTGAGTTGTTTCGCTTTTTAAGTTATCAAGAAATAGGTTCGCGTGCGATCGCATCTCGCGCTATAGCAGGTGTTTATCAACGGAAATTAATTTTCTCCCTTCCTGGTTCCAGCAATGCTGTGCGACTAGCGATGGAAAAGCTGATTTTACCAGAACTCGCTCACTTAGTTAGTCAATTGAAAGATTGCTAATTGCTAATTGTTAATTGCTAATTGTCTTTTTACTATTAGCCATTAGCCATTAGCCATTAGCTATTAGCTATTAGCAAAAAACAACCCCCGATAATTGTGGGGGTTAGTGGGTTTTGTTCATTGATTTTTGGAAAACATCACCATTGACAAATTATCAAACTAAAGCTAGCCAGAATTGCACCGATGGTGTAAAATACAGCAACAACTTGTAATTCTGACCAGCCAGAAAGTTCTAGATGATGGTGTAGTGGAGCCATTTTGAATAGGCGCTTGCCTTTGCCATCAGGACCTTTGGTAGCTTTGTAGTAGCTAATTTGCGCCATTACGGAGAGGGTTTCTACAAAGAAAACACCGCTGAGAATAAACAGAGCTACTAGGCTATTAGTTAGCAGACCCACTGCAGCTAAAGCTCCTCCCAGTGCCAGAGAACCGGTATCTCCCATGAAAACACGGGCAGGGTTACGATTATGGGCTAAGAAGCCCAAGCAACTGCCACTTAGACAAGCACAGAAAACCATTAATCCAAGTGAAGTGGGTGCAATCAGAGCACCTAATGCCAGCAATGCGATCGCTACCGTTCCTGCTGCTAAACCATCAATGCCATCAGTTAGATTAGTAGCGTTACTCTCTGCTACTAGCACAAAACCAGCTAAAGGCCAGAAAAATATTCCCAAGGGTAGATAAAAACCCAAGGGTAAAGCAATATTTGTAATATTAGAGGGTTGACTAAAAATCATCCACGCACAGAACACTGCCGCAAAACCGATTTGCATAGCCAGTTTTACGCGGGGGGATATTCCTTTGTTCGACTTGCGGCGCAGAATTTGCCAATCGTCGATCCAGCCAATTAAACCGTAGCTTAGTGTCAATGCGGAAACGGCAAGTACTTCACCAGCAAACTTAGACCATATACAAGCAGCTATGACTGCGACGGGGACAAAGAATATGCCCCCCATAGTTGGGGTGCCTGCCTTTTTTAAATGGGCTTGGGGACCATCCTCGCGGATTATTTGCCCAGTTTTCAGCACTTGCAGCATCGGTATTACCCAGTAGCCGATGGCAGCTGAGGTCGTAGCACAAAATAATAATGGCAGGGTTAGCGAAATACTTTGCCAGGGCAACCGATTCGCCATGCCATCCAGAATCAGTGCTGCTACACCAAGCCCTACACTTAATAAAGAGACTAGTAAGACTCCAGAAATATTTAACCCTCGGGCGGGAGATAATTTAGCATCCACAAAAATTTCCCTTCACTCCACACTAGCAAAAATGAACAATGACGACTATAGTATGCTGCCGACAATGCTAAGCGCCTTAATCGGCTATTCCTCGTCTGGAACCAGCTGTTCGCTGTCATCGAAGTCGTAATCGCCAATTCCTCCATCATCTACACCCATTAGCGATTCTATTTCTTCTTCGTCTTCAAGAAAATCTGGTTCGTGAACGTCACGCGAGATTATACGACCGCTCGACTGTAACCAGTCTAATAAGGAGGATTCTTGCTTTAATGGGATTACGGCGGCACGCTGATTACGAGGTTCTTCACGTAATGGAGAATTCAACATATCGACGAAGATACAACAAGGGTAAAATTACTAGACATTTAGAGTTTATCACTTGAGAATCGATTATATAGTTGTTGATTCAAGTCTTTTGCTCCAAAATCCGAAAAAAAAATTTTTATTTATTATTGATCGGGCAAACAGTTGCAGCAAATTAGTTAGTGGTATGACTCTATACATTGGTCATTAATACCTTCTTAATACAGATGTTGTTCGAGGTGACAGGCAATGGGAAAAACAGCTCTTTTTGAAGCAATCGCAGCTACAAATCGCGGTTTATTGGCAACTGAACTGGAGAAACAAGCTATTTTAGTAGCAATTGCTAACTTGGAAGATATTAATCCTACACCACGTCCAGTGGAATCTCCAGATTTGCTTAATGGCAATTGGCGACTACTCTATACCAGTAGCAGGGCACTCTTAAATCTTGATAGAATTCCCTTGTACAAACTTGGTCAAATTTATCAGTGTATTCGCGTAGAAACTAACAGTGTTTACAACATAGCTGAGATTTTTGGTCTGCCTTTTCTCGAAAGTTTAGTTAGTGTAGCTGCAAAATTTGAGCCAGTTTCATCTCGTCGCGTCAACGTCAAATTTGAGCGTTCTATTATCGGTTTACAACGTTTAATAGGTTATAACGATCCCGATAATTTTATCCAACAAATTGAATTTGGTAAAAAATTCACTGCGATTGATTTTCCTTTAAAGAGTAGTGAACAACAAGGCTGGTTGGATATTACTTATATAGACAGTAATTTGCGTATTGGCAGAGGTAACGAGGGTAGTGTGTTTGTCTTAACCAAAGCATAAAATGTTCCCAGCGAACATAAAAAGTAAGCGATCGTCAAAACTTTGTCAAGATGGGTTTCACCCTACGTTTGATTTTGGGAGTGGGGAGTATGAAGTGGGGATGAGGAGGATGAGGAGGATGAGGAGGTTAATTTGACGGACTGATCTCCCCCTACTCCCCCTACTCCCCCTAC
>CAXTSI010000246.1:0-13051 GCA_964246695.1 uncultured bacterium | reverse complement strand
AGAGGAGTATTTACAATATTTGTATAACCCAGATGAAAAACCCTTTCACAAACCTGACAATTGGGCTGGCTTCTGCGGAATTGGACAGTAGCTATAGCAAACTCATTAGACATATCCGGAAAAGACGTAGAGACGCGATTAATCGCGTCTCTACCAAGGGTTTCAGGTAACGCATAAATTTTCACTCCATGTCTATTGGGATGAATACAGATTTATCTGCGTCCATCTGCGGTTCTTAACCTAATTATAAAACCTGATACAATCATTATGGAAGCCAAAAATATCATTGCAGCCTTTTTACAAGTTATCAATACGCAGCCGTATATCTTTGATGCAGAAACCACTAATAATTTATCTGCAATTAAGCAAACATTAAAAGAATTAGAAAATCAACCACTGCAAGCAGCCGCTGATGCCATTGTAACATGGTGCAAAGAACATCCTGATGTCAGAGATGCAGTGGTTTCTGTTGATAGAGAAATTTCTCAAGTCGGTCCTGGTAATCCAGTCAAGCAAGAGACGACTTTAGTCAATCACTTTCCAGAATGGCAGAATAAGATTGAAAATCGTCAAAATAATCCAGAGTCAAAACAACAGAAAAAATGAGTCATCAAGTCTATGCTCCCAATATCCATTTATTCGCTTTTACTCTGCAAAATAACTTAGATGATAATTGGCTTTGGCAAAGCTGTGATGACATTATTGAGAAAAGTTTGCAGCAAAAATTAGATTTGACGCAATGGCTGGATCTGCACAAAGAACCAAATAATCGCCGTGTAGTTTTAATAAAACCTGAGAAAGTCCAAAACAATAACTTTACCATTCCACTGGCTGGTGAGGTTTTTTTAGATGGTAAACCATTAAAACTTACAGGACTTGTCCAGCCGTTGCGCATTTACGATAGTTATGGGCTTTGGCTGAATCTACGTCGTCCAGAAAAAGAAAAGGATCAGAGAACTGAAGATGTAGATATTCAACTTTTCAGTAAGCTGAATCCAGACAATTGCTGGCTTTTGGAAGGAAGCGATCGCTTTCTCGGTGAAACTCTATTAATAACTGCTTGGCTAACAAAAGATTACCCACAAGACCAGACATCTGTCAAAAATCTAGCAGATGATTGTCTGAAAGCTTTTTTCCCAAAAAACTACAGTATACCCCCATTATATCGCAAATCTACTTTATTTGGTAGTCCGATTTTTGGGCGTTGCTGAACCAAAATATGAATCAGGCGATCACCTCAAGCTTGCGGGCGCATAGCGCCCGCAGCGCCACTGACCCATACTTAAGATAATGTATTACCAATCGAATTGAATGTTTAAGCATTTCTTCTGATTTGGAGTAACAAAAAGTTTTACGATGTAGTCGAGCCAGTTGTTGTCTTAAACGGCTGTTTTCTCCTTCCACTCTTGTCATATATGTCTTGCTAACAATGTGGTCTTCATTACTGATAAAACAAGGGTAAACGGGATATCCGTCTGTAACATAAAAATAAGAATGCCAACACCTAATTATCAGCCATAAAAACTTAAAAGTTTCTGAACTTCGCTTCCCCTAAAACCCAAGCTATAATTCCCGGAACGCTATGATTCACGGCTGTCCACAGCCATATTTTGTTTTTTTTTACCGATAAAAGTTTCAAGCTCATCAACTTCTGTAACTTCTGGTATTTCACTAGTGTAAGGTATGTCTTCTAAAGCACTACCAACTTCTCTAACCCAATTTATAACAGTAGTATGATGTACTTTTTTTACTCTTTCTATCGCCCGGAAACCAGAACCATTGACATACATTTCTAGGCATTCACTTTTAATATCTTCTGTGTATCCTTTCTGATCATAATATTCAATGAACTGACGTTTACAGTTAACACATATGTAGTTTTGTTTACCTCTTTGCCACCCATTCTTACGAATGTAGCTGAGTACACCTTGGACATTTCATCGCGATCGCCCTAATTCATATTTCTATTCTGCAACGCCTAACTCAGAAGGCAGTTCAAATACCCAGTTGGCTGGGATTTCCCAGAAGTGGCTGTATATGCCCACCCGTACACAGATAGTGGGACTAGTGAAGATTGTCCCTAAAACTGCGAAGATTCTGAACTTGCCAGATTCCTCCCGATCATCGGTCGCGGAGAATTTAGCACTCATAGCATGGTGACTGTGAACTTCAATAATGGCGGTGTCATAAGAAGGACTGGATGTTTCCACAGGAGTCACACTGGTAGATGTAGCAATTTGTTCTGGGATATGCAGATGCCACTCCCCGTCCGCGAAGCAGAGGTGAAAGAGAAGTTCAAGATGGCCCCCAGCCTGGGATGCCTGTAGCATTGTGAGGACCTGGTTTGCAGGAACTGGGGGATGAGAGAGGTGGAAATAGGGCGATAGATTGGGCAAACCCCGAATGGTGCATTGGCTGATGGCAATGCAGGCAGATATTCCCAGGCGTGCAGCACGAACAAACACCCCATTTCCAGCTACCCAATACTCCATCATGCAGCGTGCTATTGGGGGTAGTGTTGGGCTAGTGGCGATTTTGTAATCAATCAGTAGTGCCATTGTCATTTAATGATTTCCTTAATAACAGAAGCTTCGGGCATTGATAGTGTTGGTGGTTGAGTGGTATTCCGTTATTCAGCATGAACACGTCCAAAATTTTCTGCAACAAATTTCATCAAAGTAATGATTTTTGGAGATATGAATGTTTGTAAATTTTCTACATCAACATCACTATTAATGTTTTCTGAAAAGAATATAATTGAGGAAACTGGAACCTGGAAAACTTCTGCATAACGGTTTAGTACAGAAAGTGTTGGCGTTTTCTTTCCTGATTCGATTTCTGAAAGAAGTGATTTGGATATTCCTAATTTTTCTGCCAGTTTCTTTTGTTTTAAATCATGGAATATCCTTATCAACCTTAAAACTTTGTTCAGTTGGGCAGTCATTTAATGATTACCTCAATTGCATCGGCGATGGTCTTGTTACTGCTCGGTACTAGGTCACGGAGTGGATATTTTTTGGAGTTGTTGTAGTGTAGTTTCTGAAGATGCGATCGCACATTTTGGGGATGGGATTTGGATTTGCCCTGCACCAAATGGTTATTGAAAGGGCTATTCCAAAAGAATTTCCATGCCTGCATAATGGCAGTGGAAGAACACTGTGGAGGGGAGTTTTCCCCGAAGCAGATAGAACTATCCTCCATAACGTTTGGTAATGGCGCATGAAAAAGTTGAGAATTTGGGTCAAATTCCTTGACTGCCCAAATCCAATACTGGCGATCGCATCCTGCAAATACCAGCGCTGGCATGGGAACTGTTAAGGTAGTATTCTCTAGAAAGATTTGACAGTGAGGGGAAATTGGTATGCTTTCAGAGACTCAGCCGCCAATTGAGGTGGAAGCTGCATTTAGAAAATTGTAGCTCTCTTCTAAGTTTTGATTATTGATTGTTGGTGATGCATTATCTTCAGTGTCATCATCATTATCGGGTTCCTCTTCATCGATTTCTGCTGGATCTGACTTTAACTCTTCTGTATTATGTTCGATTGCTGACATTGTTTTTTGTTAGGAAAGATTGGCAAGTTTATAGAGTGTTCTAATGGTAATTCCCCATTTTCTGAAAGACTGCCATTTGTATTCGCACTCTCCTGGTTTATATTTGGGAGATAGTTGGCTCCATTCATCCCAAACTCTTAGGAGATTTGGATTTACACTCTTTAGCGCCATCCCCACTTTGATCCAACTCTCATAGTCATCAGCAAACCTGGGATGAATCACCTCTAGTAGCAACAGTGCTTTCTGGGCATCAACATCTGTCGGTTTTGGGGTTGGTTGTGTGAGGTAGTGGTGATTAAGGTACTGTCTTTTCTGTGGTTTTGTAGGCACAGACATCTGCTCAATCACCCAATTAGGTGCTGTTGCCACCTCTATTTGGTCTGGGCGACAATCAGGCAACCAACGATAATACCCGGTGATGGGATGTACTGATGGAGGCAGCACTGATTGTAGATTGGAACCTCTAAGATAAGAGTGCTTCTTCGGGAGCAGTGGGGATTTTTCTGGATTTGAGCCGTTGGTGTTGGGGCAGATCCTGGATTTTGAACAAGTATTGCGCCCTGCCTAGTCGCCCTGATGTAAATGCTACTGTGGGGGGCAGAGGTTTAGGAGCGATTGGCTCTCGGAATGCCCCAGAGGCGATCGCTGTAATTTGGTCGTAGGCACTTAGACCATCACAGTCTACAGATACCAGAAATTCTTTGGTATTTTGACCGCACAGTAGACCAATGCCTGTGGGCTGTGCCTCGTATAGAGAACAGGAGCGATGTAAGCGCGACAAGCCGCTCCGCGTCTACGCGTACCTTAACTTTTCCTATGCGGGCAAGTTGTTCGAGTAAGGATTGGGGAGTAAATGGATATTGCTCCCACCGATATCGAGAGCGGTCTTTTTCCTTGCGTTGGCACTATAAGCCAATGTCCGGGCAATATCTCTAGGGTTTCAATTAGTTTGGTAGTAAGGCAGTTTTTTTGAGAAGCATGGTAAATAATGGTAGGATTATTTATGCCTTCTTGAGTTCGATTTTGATATTATGCCAGAGTAACCAAGCTAGAGAGGTGGCGAGGGGCATAGACTTGGGAATACCGAAGGGGCTACCTGTGTAGGCGATAAGGGGTGCTGTTGTAGTATTATCTATTTGCTTAATTGAACAGCTGGTGATTTCGCTGTTTCTAAACCACTTGACTAACAAACCGCAGCGATGCCCGAAGGGCATGCCGCTTCGCGGCATCGCACTCTTGGAGTAACAGTTCTGTGTCATCCCAATTGCTGCTGAACCTCGGTGCGCCGCCATTTTCTGCACACCAATGGTAATGATTATCTGTCCACTCCTCGAACGTGCCTGCTTCCACTACTTCTCTTGGAAACAGGAGTTCAACTGTGATGGTATATCCATCAGTGCCATAATTCCATTGAGCACCTGGAGTGAACTGGCTGCATTCTTCCTCAAATGAGGATTTAACCCAACCTAATTGTTGAGCAATCAATTCATCGATTTCTTGAAGGGATTTAGCTTGTATAATTTTCATGTTAAAACTTCTCTTCTTTAAAGCAACGATTATTGCAAATGGGACAAAAACGACGATGATTTTTCTGCCGTTTTAGCTGTTTTTATAGCAAGCGATCGCCTCTCCAAACCTCAGCAACTTTGAAAGAGATTTCTCGATCCAAAGCAACTTGGGTTAAACGAGCGCCTTTTCCTTTTCTATGTTCTCTAATACGTTCGTCTAAGTCTTTAGTAAACCCTAAATAATGTTGTGTTGGTCGATTTGGATTTATTGGTTTGTTGAAATGCAACAGATAAACGTACATAGCAGATATAGCATCATCTGCTAGGTCTGCGTAAGCAGACATTAGTTTATGATTGCTCAAACAGCTAACTCCAAAAGTGAATTCAGCTATCTATAAGCTTGCCGTAAGGGTATTTTATATCATGTCCGGCTAATCACTTTTAATGAAGCGGTCGGGCGTTTTTTGCCCCCCAACCATCTAATGAGAAGAAATTGAAAGTTTATTTATCAAAATATTTCTAGAATCTTATTCTAAAGAACCGAGACAAATTACATTAGATCTAGATGTAACTGATGATTTAGTTCATGGGAATCAGGAGCAAGTTTTTTTCAATACTTATTACGGAGGATACTGCTATGCGCCACTTTATATATTTTGTGGAAAACATTTATTGGCAGCCAAACTACGACCTTCAAATGTAGACCCAGCAGCAGGTGCTTTGGAGGAGTTACAGAGAATTATTCAACAAATACGTCAAAAATGGAAAAATGTAGAGATTATTGTACGTGGAGATAGTGCCTATGCCAGGGAGAATATCATGGCATGGTGCGAATCGCAAACCGGAGTAGAATATGTTTTTGGGTTAGCACAAAACAGTCGTTTAATTAAAATGACTATTGGAACTCAAAGCAAAGCGAAGCAGGAGTTTGAGCAAAAAAGGTCAACAGTAGTTTCATTTTTAGAGACTCTATTTACTCCTTCTGAAGAACTAAAACAACAAGCGTCGGAACTGATTGATGACTCAATTTGGTATTGTTCTTTAAACTATCAAACTCTCGAATCTTGGAGCCGTAGCCGTCGCGTTGTTGCCAAAGTTGAATACGGACAAAAGGGAACTAATATTCGTTTCGTTGTCACTTCACTCCTCAGCAAGAAAGTACCTCCTGGTCAACTTTACACACAAAAATATTGTCAGCGTGGAGAGATGGAAAATCGTTTTAAGGAACAACAACTGGAACTTTTCAGCGAGAGAACGAGTACTCACACATTTGCAGGAAATCAATTACGTTTATGGTTCTCTTCTCTAGCTTATGTTTTGATGAATGCATTACGAGAAAAGTGTTTGAATAAAACGGAATTACAAAAAGCTCAAGTTGGGACTATTCGTACAAAATTACTAAAGTTGGGAGCGCTAATTACTGTAAGCACCAGAAGAATTTTAATTGCGATCGCTAGCTCTTGTCCCTACAAAGATATTTTTGCTACTGCTTACAGATACTTAAAAATGCTCGCAAATACCGCTTAATCTAGCGTCAAGGTGCATTTCTTTGTAATTAATGATATTTTGGGCTTGGTTTTATCCAAGTCTAGTTTTGAATTGCTTAATTTTTTGAACAGCGCCTTGACATTTCAGTACAAAGAATAATCCAGTAACTATTTTAACTTTTTAAACACTTGTTTTCACTGGATTTTTCCTCCCAAGTGGTTTTCAATTGATCATGTATCAAAAAATATCAATCAATGCACGAAGTGTCTCAATCCCCATCAATCCGACGCGCTCAGTTGCGTGAGCATGGCGCAGATCGTGAATCCGAATTCCCTTGAGTACTGGACTCTGAGAAATTAAATCACTCCAACACTGATGAAATCGGCGATAACTTTTAGTACAACATTGGACACGAATATGTTACACCGTGAGTGCGATCGCATTCCAACCATCCCCTCATAACTCCAAATGCGATCGCCCATCTCTCCACCCTACTGAGCATCCACTACATCACGAGTAGCAGCAGGAACACCGTCAAGAAAGTGATACCCCGTCAACCCCTCCAATGTCCTCAAACTAACTCGATAAGCTCTCCAATCATAGTTTATCCCTTGCTGGTTAGGCACATTAACAGCAATAACACGAGTATTAGCTGTAACATTACTACCAGGACGGTCTAATACCACAACCACCTTCCACGTTGATGTCGGAATCGTCACTTGACCTTTAAGTGTACCTTGATTGCCGTATGGACCAGCAATGATGTAGAGTTCCTTGCCTCGCTTTACCAGTTGACGACAGTACTTTTCCAAACCCTGACAAGCGTGTGCCGATTGTTATCTGGTGTTTGGGGCATCATGTTGGTCATCAGAAAAGTCTGGGAATTATCAGACGCAGAAGTATTTCACTGCTGACTTTGACTTGGGCAGCTTCAATAAATTTTATCGGTTTTCACTCTCGGTAATTCAGTATTAAGTAGAGCAAAATAGTGAATGTCTTATAGAAAGCTTTGCGATCGCCCGAACATCGGTCGATCGCTTTTTCGTCTTCATAGTGTTATTCAGAAATTCAAGCCAGAGCGATCGCTCCCCCACCAAAGCTGACTATCCACCACAATCGCGTGCAGCAGGAACATTGTCAATAAAATGATAACCTGTTAACCCTGACATTGTCTTAACACTAACTCTATAAACCCTCCAATCATAGTTTATCCCTTGCTGGCGATTGTTATCAGGTGTTTAGGACAGCAAACCAGAAGTCAAAAAAGATGATTCTGTTAGCAGTAAAATCAACTTATGTATCTTCAAAAATGCTATCAAACAGTACTCGCTTAACTCGAAAATTAATCGCCACTAGCTGTTGATAAAGTTGCTCTTTGCTATCAATAGTAATTTTACCATCTGCCTGAAGTTTTCTGATAACTGCTAGAGTGCCCTTCACCTGAAGTCCCAATCGAACTGCTTCCTTTCGAGCCGCATTGTCATCTAAAATGATGTAATCACAGGGCAGTTCAATGCCTAAAGCAATGGCTTCTGATTCTCCTAAACCTAGTCGCGCATTGAGACTGTTGGCTAAAAAAGTCAACTGAATTGCCTTAGCTGTTATCTTACCTGAATCAATTAACTCTTGCACAGATTGACGAGCTTTGTCTGATTTAGCAGAGATCTCCTGTACCACAAATGCTGGTAGATAAAATTCGTTGGCAGAGTCAACAAAAGTATTTAAAAATCCTAGCTGCACTAGAAAAATTAATGGAGAGGAGTTAAAGACTATCTTCACCTGACTTACCAATCCAATTCATGTGCAACATCTTGTGGAGTGAGATAGGAATACTCTAGACCCATCATGTCCAATAGCTCTAGAAAGACATTGGGTTCTATTTCCATAATTTCTGCTGCTTTTTTTAAGCTAATCACGCGAGCAAATAATGCCCCTAACACAAACAGAAAAGTTTCTTTCTGCTCAAGATCATTGAACAATTGAATTTCTGCCGCCACACTTCTAATTACTTCCGAACTTGTCATAAATCTATCAGATAAGTTTAAGAGTGTATTTACTACTGACCAAAATGCCCATTCTACTAGACTACCAATGCAGTTGCACCGCCATCATCCGCGAGTGCGATCGCCTTCACACCGTTATGGGGTATGAGCGATCGCACACCCCTAACTGCCTCCATACGCAACGATCGCTTGCTGCTCAGCTACATGCTGCTTCCAAGCCTGGATTGCTTCCAATTCCTCAACCGAGTGCTGCACCATCGCACCAACATGCGCCTTTAAACTGTCCAGAGCATGGTTGTGTGGCATCCCCTGTTTTTCAGCCCACTGCAATGCCATCCACGCTCACTAGCTCATCCACTTGCCTTGTCTCCAACTCAGCAGGAGAATTGACCAACATCTCAGTTTTGATCCAGAACTGTCTTACCATCAATGCCCAAACAGCGGATGTGCTTGACACGCTCGTTATGGGAGTTAACTGTTAAAGGGGAAAGGGAAAAGGGGAAAGGCTTGAGTTTACTCTTTTCCCCTTTGTGTGACCATAACGGAGGAAGATGGATGCACAAAGCGAACCGTATTGGACGAGGGCTTACGCTCCCAAAGAGCAGTAAGCCCACCTATTTAACCTCTACGCTGCTTCCCACTCCTGAGCGAGAGCATATTGCTTCAAGTACTCCCATTCAGAGGGTGTAAGTTCATCAAAGGGTTTATCTAACAGTTGGTCAATATCAACCGAATCGGTTGCTGTGTCGGCAACTAGCAGTCCACTCATTGCTAGAATCAGTAGTTGTGCCTCAGCTGCGGTGTTGCACTGGGGTTGTGAGTTGGTGTAGCTTGATTGAACTACCCAAGAGCCATCTATGGCTTGGTAGAAAGTACCGAGTAGGTGATAGCTATGCCAGACGCGGTAAAGAGTCCCTGAGGTACTATCAATGTCGGAGTCAATTTCAATTTCAGGAGCTATCTCTTCGGCTTGTTGGTTGATGTATGCGGAAAGTTCAGCTTGCGCTGTGGCTTGCTCGTCAATGCTGACTTCAACAGAAGCGATTTCCTCAGCTTGCTTTGACTGATGAGCGAGTATGACTTGCATCATCTCAGCAAGAGATTTGGTGTAGTGGTACATTGGGATTAGATCCTTGTGATATTGGATGAAACAAGAGCGATCGCAACTTCTTGGCGGGAGAGCGATCGCTTTTGTTTTGTCTCCTCTATTTTAATGCTTTTTATGGCATTAATCAATATTTAAAAAGCACAAGTTATGTTTTTTATGGCTTGATATTTTTTTTTATAAGGTATAGAGTAGAGAGCAAAGGAGGACAATAGTATGTCGTCGCGTTACAAATTGCCTTATGCCTTTGTAGACTTATAATAAGGTGCTATGAGTATGAGTATGGATATGTCTATGATTAGAGAGCGGATGGAGGAACTAGGCGTAGACCTAGCAACTCTAAACCGCCGCTACTGTGAGATTCGGCGGAAAAAGGGTGATACGACAGCCACCCCAGTAAACCGCAGGAATATGCTTGCTAAAGCAACATCTGATGAAGGGAACCCAACATTAGAAACTTTTATGGATATCGTTGCTGCTTTAGATGGTAAGGTTTTGATTGAGTGGAAAAGTACAAAGGTAAAAGAGTTTGGGAAGGATAGCGCAGCATAAGTGTATTACTCCGCGCTTGAAGAAAGATAAAACTCGCCCCCACTCACCCTATACGCGGACGTTTGAATATCCGCGTATAGTTAGGACATAGTGAAGACGTTTGTGACCTTCCCCCGATTGCTCATATTCGCTTTTTAAGAGCGATCGCTAACCCCATATGTCTACTATGAACATGCCGCCATAAACGATTTACTTGCATACATACTTAAGACAAGTAGAAATCGACCCAGCAAGTAATAGAAAACCCCTACTGTCAGTTTCTCAGGCTTACCAGTGGGGGTCAATAACAAAAATATTTTAAAACTCTATGATTCAAATCATATCAGATTCCCCTGCACATAGCACGGGGACAGATGCTCTATGGGAAAAACCCACATTTGAACAAGATTTTAGTACCCAACAAGTAAGCTTAGAGTGGATACAGAACCTACCACCAGAACTAAAAGATGCAGCGCTGTTCCGATTTTGCAAAACGGTGGAGGCACGCACTACACTAGTAGAGTCGTTCACGCTCAACCAAGTTCTCTACCGCACAATTTCAGGGGGAACGTTTACTGAATCGGCAGAGAATGTCGCAGCAAGAACTGGGTGCGATCCGCCGCAAGGCGGCAGCGCTTCGCTATCGCAAAACAATCCTCAAAGGACTCCACCAAGCAGTTGAGCAGAACATCCTGGAAGAGAATAAGCGACCAGGGACAAGCAACGAGTATTCCTTCAAACCAGTAGAGGAGTGGCTTCCTGAACCAGTCCGTATTAAGGACACCCAGAAGATTGGGGGTGATATAAGAGTACAGTTTCCTACTGAGACTAAACAAGACATAGTAGAAACCGAACCAGTCCCTATTGTGGACGACCATATTATGGATGCAAACACTGTTGTTGTTATTAATAATTTATTAAAAGAAGAAGAACAACAAAAAGAGGTTAGCGTCCCTGCTGCGGACAGCCCAACAATTTGGAGAAGAAACCCTGACGCTACCCGGTATTGTCAAATTCCTCCCATCTATGACCAAGACACTGGGGTAGAAATCCAGAGGCAGATGGACTCTGAGGGATTGACTGCACAGTCTGTGGTAACCAGAGCGATCGCCCTAACCAAAGTCCCTCTAATGTTGTTGGAGTTGTGGGCGAACATCGGCAGAGCGTTGGCTAATTCAAGTTTGAAAGCTCAGTCTGTCTGAGCCTACTAGTCAGCCAAGAAAAGTCCTGGTGTCCTTACATCTGTCTAAAACCCTCGAAATGATTGGCGTTACTCTTTCCCCACGCCAATTGCATTCGTGCGTCACAGAATATGGTGAGGATGTGATGCTTAGTGCCGCGAATGAACTGAAAAGAACTGGCGTACTGACCAATAAAGAAAATCCTACAGGCTATTTTCTGGGATGCCTGAAGAACGGTATGGGACAGAAACCACCCGCCGTATACAATGCGCCCCAAGAGGTTATGGAGCAAAAGAGCAAGCCAAAGTGCAGTACCAGTGAGATGGGGCAAGCTATGAAACCAGTGGCAAGCTTTTCTCACGCTGAAACCAATCCCAGGGTTACAGTTGCAAGGCTGATTATGGATGGGCAGTATGAGCGGGCGGCGATTTTAGCTGGGCTATACGGGGTTGACTATGAGGAATTGGTTCGTGAGTGTGGGGTGGAGGATGATCCTAAGGCAATGATTTTGGTGCGGAAGGTAACGAATTAATTGCGTCACATACCGCTATGATTGAACCACAGGCATTGCACCCCACACGGTATCCCCTACTCTTCCCGATCAAAAATACGAACTCTACAGTAAATTGTAAAGTTTTGTAAAAAGCGATAGCTAATGGGCGATCGCATCCCTAGGTAGGTACGATCGTATGAAGGTTTACTTGGACTATTGCTAGACCTGGACTTCAAACGCCCCAATATCAGCTCTACCATTGCTTACACGAGGCAAACCGCGCTGGTCGGTGGTGGGGTCGGTATCTAGTACTGTGGGGTCTGCTGCATCAATTGCTGGGCTGTCTGGGAGGAGGGCGATCGTTTGTGTAGGACCACCATTGAAGTCCAAAGGAGCAAGTCTTGGGTCAATGGGGCGATCGCTAGTACCTACTATGTCTCCTGTAACTCCAAATCCGGTACTACCTGTGCTATTACCAATCAGGTTGTAGCCGGAGCTATTGAAGCTGCCGGATACGTCAGGGTTGACACCAGTTGTTCCAGTCATTGTGTTAGCTGCGATAATTGTGTTGCGCACTTTGGTGGAGCCTTTGGTATCGTTATAGACGCCACCACCATTAGTTGCTTGGTTAAAGGCGATCGTATCAAACAGCAAATTCAAAGTACTATTGTTATAGATACCACCGCCAAAAGAACTAGATGTAGTATTACCACTGATGGTGCTATTAGTGATTGTACTAGTACCGAAGTTATAGATACCGCCGCCAGAAGAACCAGATGCAGTGTTACCACTAACAGTGCTACTAATTAACGTCAGATCGCCTGAGTTAGAGATTCCGCCACCTCCGATTCCATTTCCAGATGCAGTGTTACCGCTAATGGTGCTATTGGTAATTGTACTGCTACCACCGTTAGCAATACCGCCACCGTTACCACCAGAATTAAAGCCTCCTGATGGTGTGCTGTTTCCAGTGATGGTACTGTTGTTCACCGTCAGAGTACCAAGGTTGTAGATCCCTCCACCCCCCAAGCTAACCCTGTATTTGCCACCTGTTCCACCAAGGTTATTGCTGATGGTGCTATTGTTAATGGTAGCGATCGCTTTACTCTGATTGTAAATACCGGCACCGCCTCCCCTTTCAAGGGTAGGTGTTTAAAAATCAGGCACTAGAGAGGGTGATTTGGGAAACA
>CAXTSI010000245.1:0-13055 GCA_964246695.1 uncultured bacterium | reverse complement strand
CCAATAAGCGCGTAGCGTTCCCCAGTTGCGTCACTTACCCCCCCTGAACGCATACTCTTAATTTAAGTAGATAGGCGATTAAAAAGAGATATGAAAATCAATATTGCCAGATACATCCGATTAATCAAACAAGGCATTACGGATTACAGATGGTTGTTATATTATCTCCAAAGGCTGGATTATCATCCGAATCACCGCAGGTTTATATCATCTGTAATATCTTACTTTCTTCCTAAAAATCCGCAGCTTCCAACCACTGTTGAAACACAAAAATTAATTCAACATCTTAAAGAAGATGGATTGGTTGTCTTGGAAAACTTTGCGAAAAAAACTCAAATTGAAGAAATGAAAGCATACCTTGCCACGAAGTTATGTGTTGATCCTCAGCGTCCGGAAAAAGGAAAATTTAGTTCACCTGAATTGGCTCATAAATCTTGCTTACATGCCTATTATACAGTCGAGGAGTTCGTTGGTATTCCACATCTATTGTCTTTGGCAAATGATTCGACCATTTTAAGCGTAATCGAGAATATATTTGGAGCAAAGCCTACAATTTCTTTGCTCCAAATTTGGTGGCTATTATATGGTTTTGATGTAGAAGAAAACTCTCATGAACCATATGTGAAAAATCCAGGAGAATTTCATAGAGACGTAGATGACTGGTCAGAAATTAAGTTGTATATGTATTTAACTGATGTAGATGAAGATTCAGGACCTCATGCATACATTAAAACATCCCATACATGGTTACTGTCATCTAGGCAGAGTGTAATAGACATTAATAATCCTGATTTCCCATCTGCAGATAACTTGATCAAACTTACTGGTGAGGCAGGCTTGGCTTGGCTTGAGAATAGCTATGGACTCCACCGAGGTATTATCCCTACAAATAAACACCGCCTGATCCTAGCAGTGACTTACACCCTGTTCCCATTACCGTCTGCACCTAAAATTCCCTTATGGTCGTCTCCAGAGCAAAATCAGTTCGATCGCTACATAAATAGAATATATTTGAAATATCGCTAATTAAATGCCAGATAAATTATCCAGGGGTTTTCACTCGGTTCGCAATTAAGATTTACAGGCTAACAAGATAAAATATCAAGCTTTTTATTAAATCAAAGCTAAGTTTTGATGCTGAATTACAAAGGTCAACAGGATAAACATTTACATTTACACCTTTGGTTTCCTAATATTTTTGAATTCAAAGGTGGCATTCAAGTATATTCAGCATTTTTACTAGAGGCATTACAAAGCTTATATCCCAATGTTAAGTATGATGTTTTTTTAAAACACGATACTCGCTCCTCTCCAAACTTTCCTTTTATAACTCACACCCGATTCCACTTTGCAGGAACTTGGCCGATAAGTTTACGAACGCTTGTCTTTGCTAGTCAAATTCTAGAGTATGGAATCTGGCAACGCCCTAGCCTAGTTATTGCCTCTCATCTCAATTTCACGGTTGCTGCCTATTTGCTAAAACGCCTGACCGGCATACCTTACTGGACTGTTGCCCACGGCGTAGAAGCTTGGGATATTCAGCATTCTACTCTCAGGGTCGCTCTCCAAAACGCCGATCGCATTCTAGCAGTTAGCAACTATACCCGCGATCGCCTCCTCAAACAGCAAAATATCGACCCAACAAAAGTTTCACTCTTGCCCAACACCTTTGATGCTAATCGTTTCCAAATTGCTCCCAAACCTCAAGCCCTGCTGAATCGTCATCAGCTGACTGCTGACCAACCAGTGATTCTCACCGTGGCAAGACTCGATAGCCTTGAACGTTACAAAGGCTATGACCAAATTCTGAAAGCTTTTCCTGAGATTCGTCGCCAGATTCCAAACGCTCATTACATCTTAGTGGGGCAAGGTAGCGATCGCCCTAGGATAGAGCAACTCATCACTCAACTAAGTTTGCAAGACTGCGTCACCCTAGCAGGATTTATCCCCGACTTGGAACTGTGCGACTACTACAATCTTTGTGATGTTTTTGCCATGCCAAGCAAAGGTGAAGGCTTTGGGATTGTTTACCTAGAAGCATTAGCCTGTGGCAAACCCGTCCTAGCTGGCAACCAAGATGGGGCAATTGATGCTCTGTGCCAGGGAGAATTCGGTGTTTTAGTGAACCCGGATGATGTCGGTGCGATCGCGGAATCCCTTATTCAAATTTTACAAGGTACTTATCCCTATTCTCTCTTGTATCAACCTCAAATTCTCCGACAGAAAGTGATTGATACTTTCGGTTTTCAGCAGTTTAAACAAACCCTAGCTACCTTAATAAAACAAGAGTGAAAATTTTACATGTTATCCCTTCGGTCAGTCTAAGTTTAGGGGGACCCACTGAAGTTGTTTTGAATTTAGTTAAAGCGTTGCGCGAGTGTGGCGTTGATACTCAAATTGTCACAACCAATGATAATGGTCCAAATCAGTTAGTGTTAGACGTGCCCCTTAACCAACTTGTCGAGTATCAGCAGGTTCCGGTATGGTTTTTGCCTCGGTTTTCCCTACGCATGAGGGATTTCATATTCTCGGCAGCACTAACTCGTTGGCTCCACGAGCATATTAAAGAGTACGACTTATTAGATATCCACTATCTATTCTCCTATGCCTCTAGTTGTGCTGGGGCAATTGCTAGATGGCAAGGTATTCCCTACACAGTTAGAACTATGGGACAACTAGAGCCTTGGGCTTTTGCTCAAAGTCGCCGCAAAAAACAGATATATACCCTCCTCTCTGAGCGACATAATCTCAATAGTGCTGCTGCTATTCATTGCACGTCAGCTAGTGAAGCCGAAGATGTTCGTAACTTTGGCATTAAAACTCCCACCATTACTCTACCTTTAGGAGCCAATCAGCCAATTTATTTGCCAGAAGCCAAGCAGAAGCTTCACTACCTTTATAGAATTCCCACTGAGACTCCGGTGATATTGTTTCTTTCTCGCCTCCATTACAAAAAGCGCCCCGATTTGCTCATGCGATCGCTCAGCCAATTGGCTGCTCAAAATTATAACTTTCATCTCGTCTTAGCTGGTGCAGGAGAACCAGACTATGTTGAAGACCTTAAAAATTTAATGGTATCCCTTGGTTTAGCCTCTCGAATTTCATTTGCTGGTTTCGTTACTGGAAAGGATAAACAGTTGCTACTCCAAGGCTCCGATATCTTTGTTTTGCCATCGTTTTCGGAAAACTTTGGGGTAGCAGTAGCAGAAGCTATGGCAGTGGGGTTGCCAGTAATTGTTACGGACGGTGTTCAAATTGCTCCAGAAATTACCTCAGCAAAAGCTGGACTGGTTGTGGAGGGAGAAGAGGATGCTCTTGTCCATGCGATAGCTAAATTGCTCGCATTTCCTAATCTACGGCTACAGCTTGGTGAAAATGGTCAACTTCTAGCAAATAGCCGATACTCCTGGAGAGCGATCGCTCAAAACTTAAGCACTGTCTATCAATCTATTCTTGAGCAAAAGTCAATTCACAAATAAGCAGATAAAGTTAATCCACAAAAAGGAGTAAGACAATGATTAATTACGAACTTTTGGAAAGCCACCTTGATGAATACGCCCAAAAATTTCGTGAAGCTAAGCCATATAGACATTTAATAATTGATGGTTTTTTAGATTCAACAATAGCAATGCAAGCCTTCCAAGTCTTTCCAAAAATGGAACAAATGGAAACGCTCAAAGATATTAGGCAATTTAAAGCTCAAAATCCTGATATTAGTAAATTTCATCCTATATTTAGGGAGATATTTTTTGAACATCTCCAATCATCACGCCTCCTGAAAATCATAACGCAAATTACAGGTATTCCTAACTTACATGCCGATCCAAAATTGTATGCTTCAGGACTTGCTCAGGGTGCTAACGGTAGTTTCCTAAATGTCCATATTGATAATAGCTCTCATCCTACAGAACCCTGGTATCGCCGCCTCAACTTACTACTTTATCTCAATCCTTATTGGACAGAAGAAAAAGGCGGTCACTTAGAAATATGGTCAAAAGATATGTCTGAATCTGCGGCAATACTTCCGATTTTTAATCGAATGGTTATTTTTGCCACTGATAAGCAATCCTGGCATGGTCATCGTCGCGTAAATACACCGGATGGCGATACTCGTAAATCCATCAATATCTACTATTTCACTAAAGAATCTCCAGATGGCACAGACTATTATCACATTACTTCTTTCCGTGGTCGCCAGAATGAAGTCATTAATAAAGTTCTCTATCCAGTAGACAACCTTGTTCGCACTATCGGTCGGAAAATGAGACCTAAAAAAGATGAGCATGCTGTTTTTTATGAAAAGGATAGAGACAATTAGCACAAATTCATATGCGGCGGGGAGGTGTTATATATACTCACCTGCTAAGTAGGTCGGTGTCATTAAACTGATACATGTAATGGTCAACGTCTGGCAAATAGCTGATACTCCTGGAGTGCGATCGCTCAAACTTTAAGCACTGTCTATCAATCTATTCTTGAGCAAAACTCACTTCACTACTAAGTAGAAAAGTCAAGTTTTCACTGGCGATAGCAAGTAATTTATTGCACGTTTACTTCAGAAATATTACTAGTAAACACTGGGCAATTATTCACATTGAGGTTCATTATGACATCCATGCATATTTATTATCCAGAGAGCAAATTTGGTGACTTCACGGATATTGATGGAACGATCGCCTTCTATATTCGAGTAAACTCCCTGATTAAACCATCGTTTGTTGTTCTTGACTTTGGATGTGGCAGAGGTAGTCACGCTGAAGAATCAGTGATTATAAGACGTGAGATTCGAGAGTTTAAAAGGAAAGCCAAGAAAGTTATTGGACTGGATGTTGATCCTGCTGCTCAGGAAAACCCTTTTCTTGATGAATTTCACCTTCTTAACGGTGAGCAATGGCCGTTGGAGGACAACTTTGTAGATTTGTGCATTTGTGATTGTGTATTAGAACACTTAAAAAATCCAGAGCAATTCTTTTCAGAATCGCGAAGAGTCATCAGAGATGGGGGATATTTATGTATCAGAACTCCAAATTTATGGAATTATATTAGTCTAGCTTCAAGGCTTATTCCAGATGAACTCCATGCGAAAGTCTTAGCGGTAGCTCAAAAGGAGCGCAAAGAAGTTGATGTCTTTCCAACACTCTACAGATGTAACTCCATACCAAAAGTTAAAGCTATGCTCAATCAGCAGGGCTTTGAGCATGTAGTTTATGGATATGAATCAGAACCACGCTATTTATCGTTTTCACGATTTGCCTATTGGTTTGGTGTTATGCATCAGAGATTTGCTCCTAGTTTTCTGCGTCCTGTAATTTTTGCGTTTGCACAATTACGCAAATCAGCCACATAAAAGGTTGCAGTAAGGCGTTAGCTGGAAGCGCCCTGTTTCCATAAACGGCGCTCCCAAGCTGCTATCTGAAAGAAGTCAGTTACGCCATAAACAATATCTAACTGGCTTGCTTAGGAGAATTATTCCGTGATAATTTTGCAGGACAGCGCTATTAAGCCTCTCTTTCAGGGATTGCTGGCTCTATTGTTTAAGCTACTCGAAGGCATTAATCAAGGAAATAATATGAAAGCACTAATGAGATTAACAAGAAGATCTATTTCAGCGTTAAAGTTATTTGGCTTTGATCCAAAACTCGCCATGACAACAGTGATTAGTCTACCTTCTTTTTATAAAGACCTCAAGGACTTTAATAGCCAAAATAATAAAGAATTATGGCCACAGGGAAAGCTGTACCCTTGCTTGTATGATAAAATTGATAATGCTGGTACGGCAAAAGGTGCTTACTTCCATCAAGATCTATACATTGCTCAAAAGATTTTTTTACAAAAACCGCTGAAACACGTTGATGTTGCCTCAAGAATTGACGGGTTTGTTGCTCATGTTGCTAGTTATAGAGAAATTGAGGTCTTTGATATAAGACCATTAGATGTTTCGATTAAAAATATAATATTTAAGCAAGCTGATATAACATCCTTAAATAAGGAATTAGAAAATTACTGTGATTCTCTTTCATCTCTTCATGCGATTGAACACATCGGGTTAGGCAGATATGGTGATAATATAGATCCATTAGGTTATGAAAAAGCCATTGAAAGTTTGTTCAGGATTCTTAAGCCCAATGGAACCTTATATTTTTCCTTACCAATTGGCGAGCAAAGAGTTGAGTTCAATTCTCAAAGAGTTTTCTCTCTTAAGCATCTTCAAAATTTATTGGTAGACTCGGGTAAATTTACCATAAGTGATTTTAGTTTTGTGGATGACGATGGTGATCTGCATACTGAAGTAAATTTTAAGGATGGACTAGCAGATAATTTCAAATTATCCTCCGGATGTGGAATTTTTGAATTACTTTCATGTAAATAGAACCAATATTTTCCCAACGTTATCAAAATATTGTTTTGTATGGAAATTTTTATCCAGCATTTGTCTCAAAAAATTTTGGAATCAATTGATATGATATTGCTCACATTTTTGTCGATAACCAAAGTGGGCTAAATCTATCAAACACAGTAATCATCGTAAAAGGAATGTATTCCCACGCTCTGCGTGGGAACGAGGAAACGAGCGTCGGTTGGTGCGCGTCAAGGGTTTGACCTTAAGTTGACACCAATGAGCAGTGCTGTGCACCTACAAATACCATGTGCAATCAACCGGATTTGATATAAGCGATCTGAGTTGGGGCGATCGCATCCAAAGACAAACCGCATTCAAATTTTTCTAACAAACCTTTAAACTACAGTAAAACTTAAATGAACATCCTTGGAATTAACGCTTACCACGGCGATGCTTCAGCTAGCCTAATCCAAAATGGTCAACTGATTGCCGCAGTGGAAGAAGAACGGTTCACACGCATCAAACATTGGGCAGGGTTTCCAGCGGAATCTATCCGCTATTGCCTGCAAGTTGCTGGGATCGGCGCCGCCGACTTGGATCACGTCGCAGTTTCCTTCAACCCCAAAGCCAATCTCAATCGCAAACTCCTCTTCACCCTGCAACAACGTCCGAACCTATCATCCCTCCTAGATCGGTTTAACAAACAAAGTAAATCTGCCAGCCTCAAGCAACAATTGGCAGAAGCTTGCCACTGTCAACCAGAAGACATTAGTGCTCCCATCCATACACTAGAACACCACACAACTCACCTAGCCAGTGCCTTCTTTGTTTCCCCGTTTGAAAAAGCTGCCGTCTTATCTATTGACGGCATGGGAGACTTCGTTAGCACACTCTCAGGCGCAGGCTTTGGCAACCACCTAGAGTACTCCTCTCGTACCTACTATCCTCACTCCGTCGGTTATCTTTACAACGCCATCACTCTCTACTTAGGCTTTCCTGCCTATGGAGATGAATACAAAGTCATGGGATTAGCATCTTACGGAGAACCAGAATATCTAGAAGCGTTGCGGCGAATTATCTATCCAATAGGGGATGGTTTTGAACTGAACTTAGACTACTTCACTCACCATGAGCAAGGCATTGCGATGAAGTGGGACAATGGAGTGCCCAATGTTGAGCCTTTCCATAGCCAAGAGTTAGAAAAATTATTGGGTCCAGCACGACAACCCAAATCAGAAGTTACCCCTAAACATCAGAACATAGCAGCTTCTGTGCAAGCTGTGACAGAAGAGATCGTATTTCATTTACTCAACCGACTGAGCGATCGCTACCCCAATGAAAATCTTTGTTTAGCAGGCGGTGTTGCCATGAATTCCGTTGCTAATGGCAAGATTACTCAAAATACTCCCTTTAAGCACGTCTATATACCAGTAGGTGCTGCTGACAATGGTACGTCAATAGGAGCCGCCTTCTTTGTCTGGAATCAAATACTCAAGCAACCACGTCAGTTTGTTTTAAATCATGCTTATTGGGGTTCAGAGTTTTCTGATGAAGAATGCTTGCTAGCATTGCACTCGCACGATCTCCAACCTAAACACTTAGAGCGAGAAGCACTGCTACACCTAGTTGCAGATGCCCTTTGTGACGGTAAAGTAGTCGGTTGGTTCCAAGGTAGAATGGAGTTTGCTGCTAGAGCTTTGGGCAACCGCTCCCTCCTTGCCGATCCGCGTCGCCCAGACATGCGCGATATTATCAACCTGAAAATCAAATTCCGAGAAAAATTCCGCCCCTTCGCTCCCAGCATTCTCGAAGAACGGGTAGGCGAATACTTTGAATTCGATACCTCAGTACCGTTCATGGAAAAAGTCTTTAAAGTTCGCCAAGAAAAAAGAGAGCAAATTCCTGCTGTCACTCATTTTGATCACACAGGTCGCTTACAAAGTGTCAGTCGCCAAACTAATCCCCTCTATTGGGATTTGATTAATACCTTTGCTCAACGCACTGGCATTCCCCTGCTTCTCAACACATCACTCAACGAAAATGAACCCATCGTCCGGACTCCCACAGAAGCTATTCAGTGCTTCTTAAGAACTCAGATGGATGCCTTGGTCTTAGGTTCCTATTATATAGAGCGTAGTGATATCAAATCAGAATCTCGGATGTGGGGTGAGGCACTAACACAACCAGCGTGAACCTGCACTACCTAGATCTTGCTGAGACTGAGATCGTGTCCGACTCAACCCCACCCCGCCTCTGCTCCCGCAGAGTCTCCCCGGACCGCAAGCGGTCCGGGGTTGGGGGCAATAGTACCAAGTTATATGAAATCCGGTTAAATGAACACACAAACGGTAGGGGCACAGCACTGCTGTGCCCCTACAAATACCATGTCCAATCAACCGGATTTGATATTATATACTCGCCTCACGTCCGCTGAGGTTCGTCGTCAATTGATTGAACTCAAAGGATACCAGGATGAAGAACTGCCAACAGGTGAGGTGATTCGACAACCATTAAACCAACTGGGCTATATACTGAACGCAGAGAAACCCGGTTTCTTTAAGAAACCGGGTTTCTGAAGCTTGAGGTGTTCGCAACTCAAATAGGATTGCTATAGTCTAAGGAAAGAAAAAATGAAGCAAGTATTAAAGCAATTTTTCCGACATTTAGGCATAGAAGTACACCGATATAGAGAATTTCCGCCTGCTTCTCCCCAACGTAGCATTGGAAATTTAGAATCATTACTAGAAGATTTAAGAGAAAGGGGATTTGTGCCACAGTCTATTCTTGATGTTGGTGCCAATCATGGAAATTGGAGTCGGATAGCTAAAAGGATTTTCCCAAAAGCAAATTGTTTTTTGATTGAACCACAAATTGAAATGAAGCCATATTTGGATAGTTTTTGTAATGACTTTCCTGGCTCCCGTTGGTTCATGGCTGGTGCTGGTGCAAAACCTGGAGAATTAACACTTACTATTTGGGATGATCTTGAAGGTTCTTCTTTTCTCCCAGAGTCATCAGAAAAATTAAAAACTACTGGCAAACAACGGTCTATAAAAATTATTACTATTGATAGCTTAATTGAAGATCGAGCAATTCCTATACCTCAACTAGTTAAGCTTGATATTCAGGGTTTTGAGCTAGAAGCTTTATGCGGAGGTTCAAAGTTATTTGGTCAAGTGGAGGTATTCATTTTAGAGGTTTCATTATTTAGATTTATCAAAGATATGCCGATCTTTCATGAAGTGATTTCTTTTATGGCAGATAAAGATTATTTTGCATACGATTTTCCTGGCTTTTTACGGAGACCATATGATGGTGCTTTAGGTCAAGTAGATATTTGCTTTGTAAAACAGGGTGGTTTACTACGAAATTCTCACAGTTGGGATTAGTATCCCATCCTGAGTTCATAGATGTGAATTTTACGTATTCAGTGCTTCTTGAGAACTCAGATGGATGCCTGTTACCTTTCGAGTCACAAACCTTTGATTGCATTATAACCTGGACAGTTTTGCAGCATATACCTCCTAAATTAATTGATTCCGCCATTGCTGAAATCAATCGAGTTGCAAAAGAAAGATCTGTTATTATTTTATGCGAAGCAACCCGTTATCCCGATCAAGCGATTCCGTCTTCTCATACCCAGGATCGCTCAGAGGAATTTTATGTCCGCTCATTCTCAAATAAGTCATTGGTTACGTCTACCTATCTAGACGAGATTGATCGTGTCGAAGGCATGGAGACACCGGGAAGACTAATGGTATTTGCTCCAAAATAGACTTCATATCACGTCTGGTAGTTGCCCGAAAATAAGTTTGTAGTGAGGACTTCAGTCCTAGGCGCGCTCTTAAGCTTGGACGGACGTCCTGACTACAAACAAGTTTTATTCTGGGCGATTGACCGGACATGATATCAGACAGTCCTAATAAATTAGGATGAAACCGCAGATCAGACACAGCAAAAATAGGCTCTCTCGGTCAATGGTGGGCGATGCCCACCTAGCCCGCGTCTTCGCGGTTCAAAACAAATTTTAAACCACGAAGACACGAAGGACGCGAAGAGATCCTCGTTTTTTCACTTACACCTTGACAGGGCTAGCGATGCCCACCCTACAAAAATCCCGTTATTGCAACTGGTGCAAGATGTGATGTGAGGCTCGTTTCGACGCTCCAGTCCCTGTTCCCTGTTCCCTTTCACTATGTCCTACAGCATCATCGAAATTGAAGTAACGCAACCTTTACCCACCATATTGCTCTCAAACAGAGATACAGGTATTGCGCTGATTTTGCGACGCAAAAATCGACCCATCGGCTTTTTCATGAAAGCGCTACCAGCAAACAGCCGAATCACACCAGAAAACCTAGCTCAACTCATCGCCCAAGAGGTAGGAACTAAAATACTGCAGGAGATTATCCGGGAGGAATTAATAGCTTTTGAGCATCAAATACCTTTCCCTTCGTTAACTGTGGCAATTTGTACTAAAGACCGCCCAGAAAATTTAGCTCGGTGTTTGCAGTCTTTACTAAATCTACAAACATCTGCCTTAGAGTGGGAGATTTTGGTAATTGATAATGCTCCTAGTGATGAACGCACCAAACAACTGGTAGCTTCATTCCCGCAAGTGCGTTACGTTCTGGAACCAAAACCAGGTCTAGACTTTGCACGAAATTGCGCTTTGTGTTCAGCAACGGGAGAGCTTCTGGCTTACCTAGATGATGATGTAGTCGTAGACCAGAAATGGCTAGAAGGATTGATGGAAGCATGGGCAGAAAATCCTGATGCTGCGGCTTTCACCGGACTAGTGCTGCCTAATGAATTAGCAACAGACGCTCAAATTCTCTTTGAACAAAGAGGCGGCTTTCGTCGAGGCTTTGAGAAGATTCGCTACGGTCAAATTTTACCAGGTAATCCTTTGCACCCCTGTGGAGCGGGAATCTTTGGTGCAGGTTGCAATATGACTTTGCGCCGCAATATTTTATTAAAAATCGGGGGCTTTGATGAGGCTTTAGATACAGGAGCAACTCTGCCTGGTGGTGGGGATTTAGATATTTTTTATCGGGTGATTCGAGCAGGTTATCCACTGGTATACGAACCTAAATATTTGGTGTTTCACCAGCACCGTCAAGAATATGCCAAACTGCGTCGCCAATATTGGACTTGGGGGTTAGGATTCATGGCTTTTGTGGTAAAATCTTACCAAAGTGACCCTCCCCAACGTCCTCAATTACGCCGTCTTGTATGGTGGTGGTTTAAGGATCAATTGAAGCAATTAAAAAATAGTTTGAGGGGTCGTCATGTCTTACCCCCAACTATGATTTTGGCAGAATTATGGGGCGGAATTGTGGGAATATTAGGAGAGTATCACCGCTCCTTAAAGCGTGTGGAGGAGATTCGGAGGCAATTTTCGTGAGTACTTTTGCTCCCTGGAAAATTCTGCACATCGAGTTAAGTGCAGGTATCCCCACACTTACCGTTGAACCAAGATATCAGGTCATTTATGCGGTGTTTTGGTGGCATGGCATTCCCCTCGGTCATCAGGAAATTTCTGCAGCGCAGTTGCCAATGCCAGTTACGCAACTAGCAAATTTAGTGTTGCAAACAATTGTGCCAGCAGTAGGCGATCGCCTGTTAGCACAAGGTTTCAAACAGCCTTTACCAGTGATTTCTCCAAACCCTTCCCGGGATATGCCTATTGACTTTCAGGCACTAATGGCATTGGAAAAACCCCTCAAGCAATTCCAAGAACGTTGCTCCCAGCCTGTCAGTGGTTCGGTTTCTGTCGTTGTGTGTACGCGGAATCGACCGGAAGAGTTGGCAAGATGCTTGCGATCGCTGCAAAATTTATCCTCATCTCCCCAGCAGATTATAGTTGTCGATAATGCTCCCAATTCCGACGCTACACGCCAACTAGTTACCCAAATATCGGGTATCCAATATGTCTTAGAACCACGTCCGGGGCTGAGTGCGGCGCGTAATACCGGCATTCGCCACAGTATGGGCGATATTATTGCCTTTACTGATGATGATGTGGTGGTTCATCCTGATTGGATTGCACGATTGCACCCCGGCTTTCAAGACCCTAGAGTCATGGCAGTCACAGGCCTCATGCTACCTGCAGAACTAGAAACAGAGGCACAATTAATTTTCCACAGAGGTCTCGGTCGTATTCTAGACAACCAGGCTTTGGGTCGCGAACTCGGTAAGCTGGCTCAATGTCGAGCGGTAAAATGCTTTTCTTTAGAAACCATTAGCAAGCAATTGCATAACTTTTTACTCAGTTAAGCTGTAAGGTTATGTGTGCGCCCCTTAAAAAATCTTTTTATTTCTTTTCATAAATAAAAATAGGTGCTAGAAACCCTATACCCTATAGCAGAGGGCAAAAGTATATTTTTTGCTTTCTGCCTTTGCTTGCCTGCCCTCTGCCTTTCTTCCGATCAATGATTTACCAAACGTGATATCAGATCATTAGGTGATTAAACAGATTTACATATTCGCCCTCTTTCTACTCAGAAAGTCAGATCGCCTGAGGCAGGTTAAGCGATGCATAGTGGCAATTCGTTTTGCTTCTACGCATCGTGATATTTTTCCCAGGAAAATTACTGAATGCAAGGCTTAAATTTTGACTATTCAAAGGAGAAGAACATGAAGGAGATGAAACCATGAACGTAACCGTTCACAGGCTTGGCAAACGTTACCGTAGAAAATAGGTACAAATTGA
>CAXTSI010000244.1:0-13083 GCA_964246695.1 uncultured bacterium | reverse complement strand
GAACATAATTTCTCTTTTTTTACCCTCTATTTTCCTTAACCGAGCAGTATTGGGTATAGGGCATATTAGTATTTTCTTTACATCTCTCTGTTCTTCCTCTTCTGCCCCATTGCTCAGCGCTTAAAATACTATAAGTTTATCGAATAACAGTATTATTGTATAACTTTAGCTTAACTCTTTAATCATGGAACTGTCCGCCAAAGTTAGATATGCCTTGTTAGCGCTGCTAGAACTAACTAAATACCATGATCGAGGAGAATTCGTGCAAATTGAGCAAATTGCAGCTTTTCACAAAATACCAGACCGCTATTTAGGGCAACTGTTGATGGTGCTACGGCGCTGTGGCATCGTGCGTAGTCAACGTGGAGTCAAAGGGGGTTATATGTTAAGCAAGACACCCCGGGAAATCACCATTCTGGAGATTCTGACTTGTCTGGAAGGTACTGCTATCCTGGAACAGTCAGAATACAACGAGTCTATAAATATCGAAAATACGATCGTCCTGCAAGTTTGGCAGGAAGCGACACAAGCTGCAATGGCAGTCTTTGGACGCTATACTCTACAGGATCTCTACGACAAACTACAGGATGACCAATCTATTAATCCTATGTATTACATTTAAGTAGGTATAAAGAAACACTGCTAATTGCTCATGGCTAATAGCTAATTGCTAATCGTAGTCAGGCAATTAGCAATCAGCAATTAGCAGTACTTACGGGCAAGGGTGGCGATCGCCCTACTGTCTGAAGCAAGAAGTTGTGGGGATCGCGCTTGTCAATTCGCCAGCACTTTTGAAAAAGACCTTAATTGATACGTGCAAGTAGATGCGTAACGATATTAAAATATTTACCTTGCTTTAAATTATATCATGTCCGCTTAATTATTTATACTAAAAACGGCTGAAAACTATAACAACTACATTCGCGCATCCGCTTCTTAAGCCTCTCCCCGCATCGGGGAGAGGTTTGGAGAGGGGTTCCATATTAAGTGAAGTTTTGAACCGTTCGCAGTATATAAATAAAAAATAGGTTCTCCGTTGCGATGCGCGCGCTCTATGACTTTTAAGAGCGCTATGAGCGTAACTACGTGCCTTATTATAAGTGTTCAACCGGACATGATATTAGTTTTAATAAAGTTTTTACCAAAATTTAATTTGTTATTTATATTACAAAAATTCCGGACTGTTTGCCAGATTGAGAATTTTTTTTATCAAAAAATTTGCTTGATATTACTGAATTTTAGGTATTTTAATTTGCCACTCGATCGCCTATTATGAAAGCTGATGCAACAATTCAGGTAAGTAAATGAATAGCAAAGAACTCGTCTTTGAGACATGTCGAATCAAGAGTCAGTATGGGAAAGACCGATGAAAATACACACAGCACTTCTATTATCTGAAATAATGTGCTATTGTGCAAGGCGATCGGCAGACGGAGATTTTTGGCTAAAGAGCCGCAGATATACTTACAGGGGTTTGCACTGTTTCTAGTTTGGGTGATTCTACTGCTGGAGTGGTATTTAGTACGAACGCCAGATATAACGGACATTTGAGGTATGTGATTTAAGAATGTAATGGAGGCAAAAGTTCGGCACATGTCAGATACTGTAATATTTGTTGAGAACTTAGGTAAGAAGTACGTCATTGAACATCAGCAACAACGAGGTGTTGGTGACAAGACGTTTCGTGGCGCAATGACCAATGCAGCCATATCCCTTGCTGATGCGCTCAACCCCCGTGCAAACAAAAAAGCTGAGCGCAAGCGGGAGGCGTTCTGGGCACTGAATGATGTGTCGTTTGAGATTAAGCAGGGCGATAGAGTTGGTATTATCGGTCGCAATGGGGCTGGGAAATCAACGCTACTGAAAATTCTCAGCAGAATTACGGAACCAACAAGAGGAAAGATCCGGATCAAGGGACGAGTTGCCAGTTTATTGGAAGTAGGAACGGGTTTTCACCCAGAGCTTACTGGTAGGGAAAATATTTTTCTCAACGGTGCAATACTGGGAATGAGCAAAGTAGAGATTCAACTTAAGTTTGATGAAATTGTTGCTTTTGCAGAAATAGAAAAGTTTTTAGATACGCCAGTTAAACGATATTCGTCAGGGATGTATGTACGCTTAGCGTTTGCAGTTGCTGCTCACCTAGAGCCAGAAATACTAATCATAGATGAAGTGTTGGCAGTCGGAGATGTACAGTTTCAAAAGAAGTGTTTGGGAAAAATGGAGGATGTATCAACTAAAGAAGGAAGGACAGTTTTGTTTGTCAGCCACAGTATGAATGCAGTTGAGTCACTTTGCAATCGAGGGATTGTGCTGGAGGCGGGCAGTGTGTATGCAGACTGCGGATCTCAAGAGGCAATTAGCGCCTATTTAGAAAAGACTTACGCTCTAATGCGCGAAACTTCTCTGGCTCAGCGAACAGATCGCAGAGGTTCGGGCAAGGTGAAAGCAATTAGCTTCAGAGCTTTAGATGCAGAAAGTAAGGAAGTAAGTTCTTTACAGTCAGGTAAAGATTATTATTTGGAAGTTGGCTATTTAAACTATACAGGAAGTCCTCTTAAGGGTGTTGTTTTTAGCTGTGATTTTTTAGATGAAAGAGGAAATACAATTTTACTTTTTCGGACAAACTTTACCAATAACAATCTAACTTTAGAGCCAGATAGAGGTTATGTGAGATGTAAGATAAATAATCTACCCCTAGCAAATGGTTTGTACCACTTTTCAGTCTTTATTTCTCATGCCGATCAAGAAATATTTGATTGGGTTGAAGATGCAGCATCTATTCCGGTAGATGGAGGAGACTTTTTTGGTACTGGCAATGCTGGATTGCCAGGTAGTTGCAAGATTTTATCGAAGGCAGAATGGTCTACCATATCAGCTTCATCCTACTTATAAAACACGAAAACATCGAGAGTTAATAGTAGTAATCACGGAATCGGTTCACAAAGTGCGCACGGCAGAATCACAGAATATCCGATTATTCTAAATCAAAAAAAATGCAAGTTTCAATTATTATTCCAACTTATAATCGTTCACGTGTCCTCTTACAAGCCCTTAAAAGTTTGCAGGAGCAAACGTTAGAAACCTTTGAACTCTTGGTTGTTGATAACGCTGCTGACCCAGAAATTAAAAGTATGGTAGCAGAGTTTAATCAGACAGCAAGAGTACCTGTTAACTATGTACCGGAACCACAACTAGGCTTACATAATGCTCGTCACGCTGGTGCGCGTGCAGCTAAAGGTGATGTTTTAGTTTTCACGGATGATGATGCTACCTTTGACACAGTATGGCTACAGGCTTATGCTGACGCTTTCACAAAACATCCCGAAATGGTAGCAGCAGGTGGTCCAGTGCGACCTATATGGGAAGCCCCACCTCCCCAATGGTTACTAGATTACATGGGAGATTCTAAAATCTTCAACACACTTAGTCTTATGGAACCTTATGGTGAATTTCGTCTCGATTCCCAAGGGTTTTTCTTTGGTGTCAATATGGCAATTCGGCGTGATGTTTTATTTAAGGTCGGTGGTTTTAATCCAGAAAGCTTCGGTGATATTTGGCTAGGAGATGGAGAATCCGGACTCAACCGTAAGCTATGGAAAGATAATCTCCTAGTAGGCTATGTGCCGACAGCTATGGTTCATCACCACATTCCACCATCACGGATGACGGTTGACTACTTCTGTCGTCGTCTAGCAAATGAGGGAGCCTGCGATATGTATTCATCCTATCACAAAGGTATTCCAAATAACCTTCATCTTCTGAAGCACATTGTGCAAATTGTTGTCCAAAATAAATTTTGGCTGAAATCCCTACTCATTGGAAAACGGAACGATCTGCCAGCTTTAAATACTAAACTCAATGTTGCTAGAACTCAGTCCCAAACAAAGTACATTTTTCGATTAATGTTTGACCAAAACTTTCAAAAACTAGTTTTGCAGCAAGACTGGTTGTTTAACTCAGATATTGCAGTAGCATGTCATGCTGAAGATGTTTCGCTTGGCTCAGCATGACTGCTATTTGACACACAAAGGTGCGGAATGTGGAGTATAAGATTTTCCGGTAACAGAGAGAATGGCTGCGTAATTTCTAAACTGATTAAACAAGAGGAAACTGAATTATATGAATAATAATGGTGTAAAAATCTCCTTTTTTATGCTGGTAATCGATAGAGACATTATGATTGCAGATTATGCAATAAAAAGCTATACAAAGATTAAGGATATTCCGTTTAAGTTGATTGTGTATTCTAATTGGATTAGTTCTCATCTGAAACAAAAATACTTTCCAAAGTGGAAGAGTTTTGAATTTGTAGAGATCGTAGAAAACGAATGGCAAACAGATGACAAAAAGCCAAATGACCCTACTTTGTGGGGACCATGCGAAGGATGCGATCCTATTTGGGATCGAGAACTAAAAAAGCTCCAAACCCCTTATCATGCCACAGTGGATGCAGATTTTGAGATTCTAGATGCAAAATTCATACCAATAATGTTAGCCGAACTGGATGCTAATCCTAATCTGGTGGCTATGTCGAGTGACTATTCACCACTCATCCCAAAAATCTACGACACTTATTCTGGAGAGTTCATCTGCACAAATGAGCGCTGGCACACTTGGTTTTGTATTTACAAAAAAGTAGCCCTAGAGTGTACAGTATCTCATGCTTACTATGAAGAGATAACTTCTGGACCAGTTCGGCGTAATACATGGGACAGTGCAGGTTACTTTCAAAAAGCATTGAAGGATATTCATGGATTTGAATTAGCACATCTGGATAGCAAGTACCAGCCTTGTTTTATCCATTACGGTGCGTTTGGTCAAAATCGTGATATTAACGAGACAAATATTGCTTTATACCGCCAGTTACAAATTCTCCGTAAAAAAGGCTTGTTTGGAAACAAAAAAATTATTGGGAAGTTGGACGATTATTTAACCAAAAAATTTGCTAATTGGTTGAACAAAGTTTTTTTTGGAAAAGTTGACAGAGGAACGTATCCAGAAGGCTGGGGCAAGAAATTGGATATCTAACTGATAAGTGTTTCGGCAGTCGGTAATTAAATGCCATTTTTTCGCATCCGGTTCACTCTCAATCATTGCTTGAACATGATCTGTAGGTCGGATCAATAACTCGACCTATACCTACATTGAAGTTGGCAATTAAACTTAGTGTGCCATATGAGCGTAAATTGTTGGAGTATATATTGGCGATTGCCCGAAGGGCAGTGGGCTAAAGCCCAATCGCAAAGCGCGTTTTTGCGACACAACCATCAATCTTCCTATGAATGTTTTAAAGCTAGGATATACCACCATATTTCCATACCCGCTAAGGTGGTCTCCATCAAAAAATAGTGGTTTACGATCCATATTAGCTTGACACACATTACCCGGACAAAGCAGAGGGAATGAGTCCCAAACGCTTACACCAGAAACCTCTTTTGATAATATTTGAATTGATTCCATCACGGGAAGACGATAATTTATCAATACATCCTTCGGCATTTTTAACCCCGGCTTACAGATTGGATTTATTCGGTTGAACCAGTCCGAACATCGAAAATTAGGCGCTCGGAATATTGGCGTTGGTGCCTCGAAAACAACCTTAATTCCTCTTTGGGTAAACGGTTTCAATAAGGCGATTGCCTCTTTTGTGGCTTTGGCACGATTAACAATCGCCGCTTTACCGGACATGGCTTCTCTCACTTCTTCTTCCGCAAAGGATTTCCATTGCTCTGCAAACCGCATCACTCTTAGACTTGGCAAAAAAATAACATCGCCTGACTGTGCACGATCAAGAATATCTGTCGTAGCCGATTTAGAAAATAATCGACAGTCCGCTGAAAGCTGATCGATGGGTTCAGAAAGATCAATGTAAGAACAACCGACTTTCTGATAAATAAATACATTTGTGTTTGTTTCCATGCTTAGTCGCTGGAGCATAGGCACATAGACACCAGCATGAGAATCACCCACTACGAAAAGCCGACTAAAAGTCTTTTGTTCTTGACAATTAGGCCTCGAAAAAGAAGTAACTTCCCCTTTGCTGATAGAGTTGACACTTATTTCTACCGGGCAACTGCTATTGAACAGATTGAAAGTCGTAGTATCAAATTGTCTGGGGTACCACAGCGTCTCTTCCTTTGAGATAACACTCAAGGATAGTTGTGTACGATGTGAGAATATTTGCGTCTTTGTGATGTAGAAAACGAGCGCTACAATTCCAAGTCCAACAAAAACGATTCTGGCTTTTGGTAAACTACGGATCTGGCGAGAATAGCGAATGGGAAGTTCAACTAAATAATAGGAAGCAAGTGTTAGTAAAAAAGTAATAATAATCGCACTGATATAATAGGGAATTGAATCTAGTCCTACAGTCCAACGGAATAATATGAAAACTGGCCAATGCCAAAGATATAACGAATAGGAGATTTTTCCAATGAACACTACAAGTTTATTGCTCAGCCCTGCATGAAATAGGTTGTTTTTGTTGCCGCGTAAAAAGAATAGCAATCCTGTAGTACCAAGCACAGGAAACAGCGCCCAAGGATAAGGAAAGTGATCTGGGCGAGCAAAAACAAATCCCAAAATCACAAGTGCTACCGAAATATATACTCCCAGTGACCACTTGGACTTCAAACTGGGTTCGGAATTATCATATCTAGGTGCTGTGAGCTGATAAAGGATTACTCCAGCTGCTAACTCCCAGAATCGACTAAAAATTGAATAGAATACCAATAGTGAGCTTCTGCTAGACAGCCAATATACACAGGCAATAGAAAAAAGACAAAAGATAGTAAAAATCGAGATTGAAACACACCTTAAACGATTATTTTTATCTGCGATAGTCCACCAATAGAACAACATAGGGAATATCAGATAAAACTGTTCCTCAATCCCTAGAGACCATGTATGGGTGAAAGGGTTAAATTCAGCTTTTGGCCCAAAATAGGAATCACTGGAGTTCATCAGAATCAAATTACTAAGACCAAAAAAAGCATACTTGCCAGTTGTTTCTATTCCATCGCTTAGCCAAGACGTGGGAATAAATAAAGCCTCAGCGAGGCTAACAAGTGTAAGACAGGTCAACAAGGGCGGAACAATACGCAGGATTCGGCGACTGTAAAAAGAGACCAAAAAATTTACGGGACTCAAGCCCCGTTTTTTAGCTACTGAAAAGGCAACAACGAAACCAGAAATTGTAAAGAATATATCAACTCCAGTAAACCCTCCTGGTAACCAGGTTGAATTCAAATGATAGATTACAACAGCAAGAACCCCTATTGCACGCAAACCGTCAATGTACGGGATATAAGAAGAATCTATATTCTCGCTAGATTTACCCATAAGAAAAAGGTAGTCCTACATCGGTAAGGATAAATTGTGGGTAAGAGACTGTTTGTAAATAATTCTCTAATAAGTACCTATGGGCTTGGCGATTCAGACAAGTTAAGCTGTGTCTGCTAAAGTTGGACAGTAATTATGTCAAATATTGAGTTTATATTTAAGTATAAAACTGAACTCGCTACAAATTTAACGGCTTTCGGGAACGATGTACGTAAAGATTACGTGAACTATTCTCATAAATTGTAAGTTTTCCATTATATATAGGACCAGCCCTTTCAAGGTGTTGTGTTATGGGCTTTACAATAGATGATGTTATTGGTATGGGCAAATGCCTGTGAGGAGACAAGCCAGAAGCATTCGTGTAGTAGTTATTTTTCTTTAGAATTGAGAGCAAAAAGTGGAGTTGAGAGCGATGAAAGAAGGTATTGTTGAAATCACGGGTTTTCACGCTCATGTTTATTTCGATCCCGCAAGGCGTGAAACTGCTGCGCATGTACGCGAAGGATTAGGAGATTTTGACGTACGGCTTGGGCGTTGGCATGACAAACCTATTGGTCCACACCCACAAGCGATGTATCAAGTTGCATTCTCTCCAGAACAGTTTAGCAAGGTCGTTCCCTGGTTAATGCTTAATCGTGAAGGGTTGGATATTCTCGTTCACCCTACAACTGGTGACGACCTAGCAGACCATACACACCATGCCCTGTGGTTAGGAGAGAAGCTAGAACTAAATATCGAGTTCCTTCAATAGGTGAGAACAACCTAAAAAAACTATTCAGCAAGGACACTAGTACAGCGGACGCGGAAATAAAGCAACCATTCAATATCACCGAAAAGCTTATAATGTAAGCTTTTTAAATTTTTAATTTTTAATTTTTAATTCCGCAAAGCAGTACTAGTCCTGCTCTGTGACAGGCTTGACCAAACTTAGGTCTAATGGTCGTTCTGTGTCATCTTCACCTAAATATTCACCATTTTGAATTTCCAGAACAATTAACGGAATGAACCCCGGATTTTCTACTCTATGAAGCGTTGCGGCAGGGACATAAGTTGACTCATTTCGATTAAGTAGTTTCTCCTCATTACCACAAAACACCTTTGCTATACCAGACACTACCACCCAATGTTCATTACGGTGATAGTGAATTTGTGGTTTAATGCTGTGTTTAGGTTTAATTTCAACACGACTAATTCTATAAGTATCTCCTTCTTCTATAACCTCAACTTTCCCCCAGTAACGTACACCTGAATGTGGAGAAGATTGGTTTACATTGGATTCGGCATTATTCTCTTTTTGATTCATAATTAATTTAAAAAATTTACAGCTATCATCATTGTATTTTAGCATTATGAATAATAATTGATTGATTGCATCCAGAGCGATCGCAGTTGAATAATGCAGGGGAGCATGTCAGTCTTGCATTCAGATAGTTTCTTGTTGGGTAGGCATCCTGCCTGCTGACGCTTATCTGGGCGGGCGAGACGCCCACCCCACAAGAGGCATACAAAGTTGACCGCTTCCGTAATGCAAAAGTTCAGAAGTAGGTGCGCTATTACTTACAGCAATTAGGTTAATTAGACCACAAGATAACCGTAGGGGCGCGGTTTCCGCGCCCTGACAATTTTGTCAATTCAATTGAAAACTGCTGTAAGTGAAGAGCTTTCCTTAATAAATAGATACCAACACTTTATCTGCCGCCGCCCGGAAAGCAGTTGCAGCACCAGCACTCATATCCCGTGGCGCACAGATGCGATTTCTCACATATGCCAGAGTAATCGCTCCTACAGCAGCTACATTCGTATCAGTACTGTCCTTACCACCCGTCCGTCCACCCGGTAAGGGTGCGCCATTCCCATTGATGAGATACTCTGCTAGTAGTCTGAGGTGAAGATCGACCGCTTCTTGAATTGCCGAGATATCGCCATCTTTAGCTAAAGCTTGAACCCCAGAGTATTTCAGAATGTCTTCTATAGCAGCGTCCCTATTATCACACAATCTCTCGGCTGCTTCCGCTCGATATTCAATGGATTGGCTATCTGCTGCATCAAGAGGCAAAGGGTGAGCGATCGGTTCCACGCCCCATTTTCGGCGCACGAGTAAATTACTAGTGATATGATCTGATTTTACCCTGTGATAGGCAGGACGCTGATTGATCGCCTCAAACCAAGCATTGATGCGAGGGAAACGCTCATTCCCCTTGATATGATATCCCCGGTACACTGGTAAGTTAGCCGCCAAGCGATCGAGATGGGCGATATACATAATGTCTACCAAACTAAAATCTGAAACAAAGTATGGACCTGGATATTTACCCAAGGCTTGTTCAAGCTCATCTAACTTGGTTTCCAATGTTGCCTGTAAATTTGCTAACTCCTTGGAATCCACAGGTGGTAGTACTTTCGTAACATTTCCGTAGGCTGCCTCATTTGATCCCCTGACAAATTTGTATGCAACTTCATCAAAGCCATTGGTTTCAGCATCCTCTACCAACTGCCTAGCAACAGTATTTTCTTCTGGATCGTCAGGAAGCAGAGTTGTCCCAAATCTTTCTTCCAATGCTAAGAGAATATTTTTAGATCCATAAACTAACTCACCCTCAATTTTCACAGCGGGAACAAGGCCTGTGGGAACTATGTCGATATACCATTTTGGCATGTTGATCAAATCGACAAACTCCGTCGCAAACGGAATTTCCTTTTCTTCTAGAGCAAACCAAACTTGCTCGCAGAAAGGACTCCAAGAGTGAATATCTCGGTAAAGAAGCACTGGCGGTGTCGTATCTGGGGGAAGTTTGTGGAGACTGCTTGAGATTGGCGCAGTAGAAGGGGACTGCCCCGGTCTACGCACCCGTCGAGCAGAGGTATTTTTTTGTGCAATTTCAAACAGTTGCTCCCAGCTAGATACTGTGTTCTGAATAAACATTTTTACCTCGCTTGATTTTAAACGTAATAAAAACTATCCATCAGTGTTATTGTAGTATTTACAAAGTTATCGGATAACTTATTTATCATAATTTACTATATTTATACTAGTAAATGTACTCCAAACAACGTAATACCAAGACTTCCAACCCTTTAACAAATGTAAACATAGGTAACGACAAAGGTTAACTCCGTCTTCAGTTAGTTGAAGGACTAAAAAAACAATATATGCTATTAGCAACTTCTATACAGATTAGCAGGTTTACTAATAGTTGTCACACAAGTAAAGTCGCTATCTCCCAGAGGAGTAATTAATAATGACGCTCGTTCCGACGCTCCTTGTACCGGAGGATCGCAACGCTTACGAAGATCGTAATTCGTAATTATTACGAGCCAAAATGCGGTGTGGCTATGCCTCCCGCATTATTGGCGTCCCCATACATAAATGCATTCGCAAGTAGTAAAGATGCTTCGCTTTTTTTCTTTTTCGTAATTAAAACGCGAAGCAGCAAGAGCGTTGCGGGGCAGTCAGGGGCATGTACCCTTAATAAATTAATTATTAATTAACTTAGAAATTTTTAATTACGAATTACGAATTACGAATTAGTAATTATTTTGTCAGACTGCTTTGTAAGCCCATATTTCAAACTTAGCTTCAGAGTTAAGAATTATTTCCAAACAACCATAATGCCTTATACAAAAATCTTCAAACTCATTCATTAGCTGATGAAACATCTCATCTGATACCTGCCAACATAAACCGTATGCTCGCAATTTGAAAAAACTAAGTAACTCCTCAACCGTATTGCTAACTGTCCATTTTTTAGCTACGAAATAATTTGATACGTACCCTTTTCGATGTAAATATCCTTCCACATCTATCTCTTGTATTACCGCATCAACACGCTTCGATTCTTGCTTTAATCCTTCATACTTAGATAGCATCTCTCGGAAGTAGCCTTCAAATTCCCTTCGGGCTGGTGGGGTAATCCATTGGCAATTGAGATAAAAGCCTCCAGGCTTAAGCACTCGATCAATGTCGTCTAAAAATGCTCTCCAATCAGAGACAGTGTGGATCGTATGAACAGTTAGCACAACGTCAAAACAGTTGTCAGGGAAAGGTAAGTGTGAGGCATCAGCGTGAATCAGCTTCAAGTTGGGAGGAGTGATATTTAATTTCTGACGGAACTGCTCAAGCATTTCCAGAGAAACATCAATTCCTGTCACGGAATAACCACGTCTGACGAGAGGAATAACATTCAATCCTGTACCAACGCCCGGTTCTAGAAAAGATGTCTCAGGTGTTGCACAAACAAGCGCTCTTATAAAGTCTGCAACGTCTTCTGCTACTGATTCTGTTAACCAGCGTGTTTGGTCATAGATCTGTGCAATGTTGTCATAGTAGTTGGGCTTTTTCATATCCAGCGTACCTTTAGGGAATGCCTGTATCTTTGCTGTAAAGTCCGGAAACATGAGCGCGTAGACGCAGTATCGATAGAATATTTTTTTAGCTCATCTCACGGGCGATCGCAACCGCGACCCGATTTTATTCGTGTTTAAAGAGGGTATCTTGGTCTTTCAGAGGTAAAAATTATGCCGAAAATTCATGTTAACGGGATTGATTTGTTCTATAGTGTTCAGCTTAACTTTTTAGCAAAGCACAGCCACCAACACTAACGCTACCGATCGCATTCCCGAAACGATATACTTACTTATTCATGAGCAAAATACTTTATGAGCAAAATACGTGGTGTAATTGTTGACCCCAATGTGCCAGGACGTTTGGCATTGCGTGAAATAGCTGCACCCACCCCAGCCCTTGACGAGGCGCTGGTAAGGGTTAAAGCCATTTCCCTCAACCGGGGAGAAGTACGACGTTCTACCACTGCTGATGCAGGTTGGCAGCCTGGTTGGGACTTAGCAGGTATAGTGGAAACCGCTGCTGCTGATGGTTCTGGTCCTCTCCAAGGAGCGCGGGTAGTAGGTTTTCGCCGCTTTGGTGCTTGGGCGGAACTGGTATCCGTTCCTACTCATTCCCTAGCGGAATTACCTGCTTCTGTATCTTTTGCACAAGCTGCCACACTACCCGTAGCTGGTCTAACTGCTTACCATGCTTTACTCAAAGGTGGTTCACTTTTAGGTCGTTCAGTACTTATTACAGGTGCTTCAGGTGGCGTTGGTAACTTCGCTATCCAGTTAGCACGGCTCAGTGGAGCGCAAGTAGTGGCACACATTCGTCAACCTAGCTATGAAACGCTGGTGAAAGAAGCAGGAGCGCAATCAGTAGTCATTGGCGAAGACCTCCAAGCAGCCAGCGAGTACGGACCTTATCATCTGATTGTCGAGTCAGTAGGGGGAAATACCCTGGGGACAGCCCTTGGCTTACTGGCACAGGATGGAGTGATTGTGTTGTTTGGAACGTCAGGGGGGTCTGAAGTTACCTTTAACGCTCAGCGTTTTTACGGAACCGGTGGTGCGAGTTTGTATGGTCTAATACTATTCCACGAACTAAAGCGCGAATCTGCATCTGTAGGTTTGACAAGGCTTTTACGTCTAGTAGAAACAGGTCAATTGCGTCCTCACATCGATTTGGAAGCTTCCTGGACAGAAGTGGCTGACGTAGCACAAAAATTACTTGATAGGAGTTTTCCTGGTAAGGCTGTATTGCACGTTGCCAATTAAGTGCTAAATAATCCAACCCTCCTAACTTAAGACAATAGACTTTACAGACCAGACACTTGACCAGACAACAGACTTTACAGACCAGACACTTGACCAGACAACAGACTTTACCAACCAGACACTTGACCAGACAAC
>CAXTSI010000243.1:2564-13086 GCA_964246695.1 uncultured bacterium | reverse complement strand
CATTAGTCATTCTCAAGAAACCCGGTTTTTCACCCAGGTGCAAGATGTGAGTAAATTTAAGTATTTTTCGCCAAAGCGATCGCCCAAACTCCACTTAATAGCAACCCCACTCCCAACCATTGAGAAATCGATACTTTTTCTTTGAGAATGGCAGCCCCTGCTATCGTTGTTGCCAGAATTGTTAATCCTATTACTACTGGATATGCAACGGATAAATTAAATTTGCCTAAGACTAAAATGTAAAATATTGTACTCAATCCATACAGGCAAATACCTCCTAGTAAATACACATTTAAGGGATTTTGACCCGCTCCCAGTTTCAAAAAAGTTTGAGCACCTGTATTTAAAACCACTGTTGCTAAAATAAGCAAGCTAAAAAAAAGCTGGCTACTCACGATCGCAATTTACTCCCCTATTGCTGTAGTTCTCTGTAATCACATCTTGCACCAGTTGCAATAACGCTATTTTTGCATTGGTGGGCAGTGCCCACCCTACACGAACTATCGAATGGTGCAAGATATCAGCCTCCGACTTGCGGCTTAGTCCGCAAGTGATATATGGAAGAAACATATTGTAATGTTAAGAGTTCCCTGTTCCCTGTTCCCTGTTCCCTGTTCCCTGTTCCCTGTTAAGAGTGTTTCTTAGGAGCTGTACTGATTAGCATCAAAGTCCCAAAGTTCGCCTGCTTGTGGATAAGGGATTTGCACCCATTTTCCTCCTAGTTTTTCCCACCATCTCAGTGGATGAGGAAGAGTTGCCACTTGAATGCTGCTACACCCGGAAAACCATGCTCCTAAAATATCAGTGTGTAGACCATCACCAATAACGACTACTTGTTGAGGTTGTAGTTGCAGCCTCACAATTGCCTGACGAAAAGTTTTAGGACTCGGCTTTTTTGCGGGATTGATAGCAGGAATATCGAGGCGACTAGACCAATATTCGACTCGATAGCGACGTTTACCGTTTGAGAGCATAAAAAATTTCAATCCTGCTAACTTTGCCTGTAGAATCCAGGCTTCTGCCTTTGGAGATAAATAGCGGTCATCTTCCGACACAATAGTGTTGTCTAGATCGAGGATGACGCCTTGAATGCCGCAGGTTTTTAGCCAATCAATCTCTATGCTTGCCAGTGTCTCAGCTCGCCGTGGTAATTTGTGAGGATTTCCGATCTTCATTTCAACAACCAAATTTACTCAATCATCCCCTGATGTTTCAGCCAGAGAATCATAAAGCAGCTCGTCACCCAACCGATGACAGTCAGTATAATTGGCAAGTCTTTTAGTAAAACTTCTTCGGGTCGCTCACTGCGTCCACCTTCTTCAACACCGATATCGCTAGTATTGTTGATTTCTTGAGGATCGCTCAGCAGCTGATAGCGAAAAATCCCATAGACAACAAAGGGCATTGTCAATAGCATGTAATTCGTAGCTGCGCCGTGTACAATAGGACCGGAACTCCAAAGAGCATAGCAGACAAGCGTACCCGTGGTTACGACATTTTCCATGCGGTTAAGCAGTGGCAGAGAGTAGCGTTTTAGCACGGCACGAGTTTTACCACCTCTGATTTCAGCCAACCGCAGTTCTGCTTTGCGTTTCTCAATCGCTAAAAACAGAGCCAGCATAGCGGTACAAAGCACAAACCAAGGCGATAAAATAATTTTGGTGGCAGCAGCACCGCCATAAGCTCGCAGAACAAATCCAGTCGCGATCGCGCCAATATCCAAAATTACCATTCGTTTAAGTCGCAAATTATAAGCAACTTGCAATATGGCGTAAGCGGTAATCGTTGCACCCAGCATAGGCGATCGCCACCAGCCAATACTTAGAGCGCTACCCAAAAGAACTAATGCCATCCCGGATGCTATTGGGATACTCACTAATCCTGCGGCGATCGGGCGCTTGCACTTGACAGGATGTTGACGATCGGATTCTACATCTGCAATGTCATTAATTAAGTAAAAACTACTAGACGCACAACAGAATAGGATTAATGCCAGCAGACTACCTAGTAAAGATTGGTGATTGATGCTAAAGGCAAATAAGGGTGCAGCAAAAACTACTAGATTTTTTGTCCACTGTCGGGGTCGTAGAGCAAGTAGGTACGCTAATTTTTTACTTGAGGGAATGGCTAAAACTTTTTCTTTAATTGAAGTTTGGCGGGAGTCCATAGGCTTGCGGTCAACTTCCGTAATATACAATTATTTGTTTCAGCCTTTATATCAAATCCGGTTGATTGCACATGGTATTTGTAGGGGCACAGCACTGCTCATTGGTGTCAACTTAACGTAAAAGCTAAGTAAGCCAAGCATTTAAAGGTTGCCCTCATCCCCTAACCCCTTCTCCCAAATTGGGAGAAGGGGGATAAGAGGACTGACTCCCCTCTCCCAGACTTGGGAGAGGGGACAGGGGTGAGGGCAAAACCGTGCAGCGAAACAGATTTCGTCTTAAGTTGACACCAATGAGCACTGCTGTGCCCCTACCGTTTGTGTGTTCATTTAACCGGATTTGATATTACACCCTGGTAACGACTGACAATAATGTCAACCGGGTAATTTTCCTTCAAAAGGCGATTTTTTTAATAATTTACTGGCTAAATCCAGTATGCAGCTTAGACTATCTGCACACTACAACCAAACGGATAGTTAAGTGGACAATTTTATACGCCTATGAGGATGCTGTATGCATCAGGCTTTAAATAGTCATTAGATAGTATTTCCCATCTATATCTGAGTAGGAGACTTGCTATATGAAGTCTCAGGTTAGATCAAGTCTTTTGTTGCGGTTACGCATATGTATTACATGCATATATGCTGCCTCAATAAATACAGATTTTAGCCAGGTTGTAGGCATTGCTTGTATGACAAGCAATTGAACGGGCTTGATATCACCTAGGCATAAGGCTGTAAGTAGATTCCGGTAAGAACACAACGCCGTCTATTCCATGAATTCCGCCATTTCCTGACTTGAAATTATATGGCAGACCGAGTTAGTTTTCTCAACACCCATTTTGATCGTATGTCCTGCTCCGAGGCAATCGAGGTGTTACTGGCGCGGTTACTGAAGCGGCAGGGTGGTCGCGTGTACTATGGCAACGCGCACACCATAGTAACCGCTGCCAAAAACCCAGCACTGGCAGAGGCGTTAGAACACAGTGATTTGTTGTTGGCGGATGGGAGTGGAGTTCGCTGGGCTAGTGCCTTGCTGGGTACACCGTTGGTGCATAACCTCAATGGCACCGACCTAGTTCCGGCTCTGTGTAAGTATGGGGCGGCGAAAGGTTTATCAGTCTATCTTCTGGGTGCCAAGCCGGGTGTAGCTGAACAAGCGGCAGCTAAACTGAAGAAAGCGTATCCTGGCTTGGTAATTGCCGGAACTCAGCACGGCTATTTCTCTGAAGCAGAAACTCCGCAGGTATTAGAGTCCATCCGGGTAGCCCACCCGCACCTGCTGTTAGTGGCGATGGGCGTACCGCTACAGGAAATTTGGATCAACCTTTACGCAAGCCTTCTGCCTGGTATCACTTGTATGGGCGTGGGGGGTCTGTTCGATTTTGTGGCTAAACGTGTAGTCCGTGCCCCGTATTTCATTCGTGCTATTGGTATGGAGTGGCTGTGGCGACTAGCGATGGAACCGGGTCGGCTGTGGCAGCGCTATATCATAGGCAACTTAATCTTCTTGGGTTTGGTGATCGCCTACGCCTTTGTCCCACGCCAGGAGCGGACAACATAGTAACACAAAATTTGCGACAAAATTTTACGTGCTGACGGAAGGCTGAGAAATGTAAAGCGCTTCGGCGGCACGAGTAAAGTGCATATGCTCCGCTACTGCTAGGAAGATTTGTCAAAAGTCATCCAAGCCATTTGTCAATTCCCAACTTCGTTATCTCTTTATAGTTACCACGGTATTTTGAGAAGTTTCGGTAGAAAGATTTTCCGGTTCTAAATACTTGGTAAATAGTTCACTCAAAGCTTCTTCTCCAGCAATCTCTCCATTACTGATAAATTTCTCAACCTCTACCGAACCACTACTCAAGAATTCAACTTCCCATCGTTCTCCAGGCATAACCACAGTCACCATAATCGCTTCATCACGATGATGCCCCAACATGTAGCTAACTTTCTGCTGTTCCAGGTTTTGCAAGAATACAACTAATTTGTCAAAGACATTGCCTTTCATTTATCAAATCTCCGGTCACTCAACAACTTGCGAACAACCTTAAAGCCTGGAATATTTTCTTCTGCTCCCTTTTCAATTTCTGACCATGTCATCTCACTAAATTCCTCCCAACTTGGCGCTCCTGGTGGGAGTTGTGCTTGTTTAATACTACCTTTTTTACTTTTGAGGATTTCAGATACTTTTTTACCTGAGAACTTGTGCGCGATTTTCTTTCTTCCCTTCTCAAATGTTCCCCAAAATCCAACTCATCTAATCTCAGTGATTACTTTCATTTATAGCCATCTCAATCACTGATTTGTTAGGCAAGATTACGGTTGCTCTGATTCACCATCGACACGTGTCATTTGTTGAATTTGCTGGGTGAGATTTTCTTCCCAAAGAGTATCATTTAAATTTACGCTGATCATGCGCCCTGCTGCTTTTGATCGCTCTATATATATGTGAAAGGCATTGTCATCTTGTCGATGAGTCAGAACATATCGACGTAACTCATCAAGGCTCATAGAATCGTAGTTAGCTGCTGTCACGGTTCGTATCCTCCATCTGGCTTGATCTCAAAATCTAAATTCTCCCCAGCAAGTACGTATAAATTGCCAGTGCGCTCATCTAACCGAACAAGTTCAATGCTTTTATATTGCCACCTAGGATAAATAACGTTGGTAAGTCGGTAACAAAGTCTATAAAGTCCTTGGGTTTGTTGGTTTGTTGGCTCCATGTCTGTTTAGATTTACTTACCAACTGATGATACAAAGTGTAACATACTAACTAACACTCTGCTGGTCACAAGAGGCGATCGCATTTAAACACAATTGAACATAAGAAGGCGATCGCCCAATCCATAATGTATCTGGCGACACTCTTGTTTGGTTTAATCAGCTAAGCTTGCCATATATAAAGCTACTTTACTAGGGTTGTCTTGTTTGCTGTCTGCGCTGTTGGCGACAAAATGTTTGTCTATGAGTGCTGGGACTTGTGCAGCTTGAACATGACTGTAGCGGGTTTTATCTGGCATTACCAAATTTGGTCCGGCTTTACAATTTTTCATGCAGCCAGTGCCTTTGATAGTCACTTGCGAATTTAAGGCGAAGCCCTTGCTGGAGGCGTTCAAAGCTGCTTCTAGCGCCTGACAAACTTCTTTACCACCGCGTTTCATACAATCAGATTTTTGACACACCAAAATAGTAGCTTTTTTCGCTTTGGCGTTACTGACTGAAGGGGTAAGGGTATGCTCCCGATCGGGAGGCGAAGTTTCTCCCTCATTTTCCTCATCTGTTTGAGTACGAGTCATCATCACTCGCTCGGCTTTCAGTTTAACTTTGCCTGTTCTCAGGTCGTGTTCTTTTTCACCCACTACTTGTAGCCAAGTACCTGGTGGTAACCGCAAGTCAAAAGCAGCCCGTAAATCTTTAGCTAGTTTAACGTAACACTCACCTTCAGCAGTAGCTAACAGCAAACCTTTGAGCTTATAGCCATCTTTGATGACAAAATCGAGAAATCGTCCTTCAAGACAGAACTCTGATACTTCGGTCATACAGGATTTACGCATTTTTTGTCCTATTTTAACCAAGACAAGCAATCAGTCAAGATAATTAAAAATTAAAAATGCTAAGGTAAAGACCCCACGAATAAATGGCGTAGCGCCGTTCGCTGTGCGTGGCGGAAAGAGTGCGTGTAAAAATAGAATATCTCACTTTTTTGTTTTCCATGTTTAAAAACAGGGGAACCTGTACCCAACTGAGAAATTAAAAATTATTTCTAAATTTTTAATTTTTAATTTTTAATTTTTAATTCAAAATAAGAGCGATCGCTAGCTGTTCCGCCAGCATTGCTCAAGAGTCCAAATTAGGTCTTGACGCACAGCAGTGAATTGCCGCATCACACTCCAAAGTTGAACAGCTACCGTAGGATTGCTAATTTCAACTGTCAATGGCTGGTTAGTCTCACACCAACAGAGAATATCTAGCTCCTGCAAGCGTTGATAAACTTGCCACCGATCTGCCCAATTTACCTCAACAATCTGCTTTGTCTGTGGTTGTGAAATTGACGGTTTCAAGACAATGCCCCTCAAAGTGCAATAATTTCGCAGTAATACCGTGCCGTTACTCCCTGATTTTTTTAATTCCTGGGAGTTTAGCCTCATTTTATTAAGAATAACTTAAGTGCAAACTTTTCTCAATAATTTTTCAAAAAAACCAGAACGGCAAAGTTTAACAAGGGGAAGAAGCGGGTTTGACGAATGTCGCTGTTTCTCATTGGCGTTCTTGCTATCCCGGCGAATGCTGAAAGCGGTTGGTTGGAAACCCATGATGCTTTTATGGTGTTATTGTGGACAACTTCCAGCGCCTCTTCACTTGGGGTCATTATTTTATTGATCGTCCATTAGTTTATTTTTTTTAATAAACAAGTCAAAATTCTGTGATGTTGATTGGGATTGCTTTCATTTTTAAAATGATAAGATGTAGGAACTAAGCAGTCAGCAAATATAACTGCTCAAAAGCGAGGATAAAAATGTCTGAAACGCAAACTTTGCTACGGAATTTCGGTCATGTTTATGATAATCCTGTATTGCTTGATAGCAGTGTAACTACGCCAGTTTGTGAAGGTTTTAACGTTGTATTAGCTAGTTTTCAGGGACTGTACTTACAGTACCAAAAACATCATTTTGTTGTTGAAGGTGCAGAATTCTATTCGCTGCATGAGTTTTTCAACGAAAGCTACAAAGAAGTACAAGATCACATCCATGAAATTGGAGAACGCTTGGATGGACTGGGTGGTGTGCCAGTCGCTACCTTCAGCAAATTAGCAGAATTATGCTGCTTTGAGGAAGAAACGGAAGGCGTCTATTCTTGCCGCCAGATGGTAGAAAACGACCTCAAAGCAGAGCAAGCTATTATTACCTTGATTCGCCGTCAAGCATCTCAGGCAGAGAGTTTGGGCGACCGTGGTACACGATATTTGTACGAAAAAATTCTGTTAAAAACTGAGGAACGCGCTTACCATTTGGGTCACTTCCTTGCTAAAGACAGCTTAACACTTGGGTTTGTATAAACTGCTCACAACTAGCACGGTTATCATTTAGAGTAGTCAACCTAGATTGAAAAAAAGCTGGGATGACTAGTTCTTAAAAAATTATAAATTATGGTAGAAAGAAGCAGTTTTAATCTTTCTGCCATTTTTAATACAATTAAATTTAAAAAAACATAAATATCATAAATTATTAATTTTAAAATAAAATATAAAATAAGCTATTCAGTAAATACTATTATTAAGTTTATTAAACTATACTCAATACGGATCGCCTCTACAGGGTTTATCTACCGATAAACCCTGTAGAGACGCGAAATTTCGCGTCTCTACATGAAATCCTCACTATACTTTATTAACAGCGATCGCTCAAAAAATGTCAAAATAAAAACATACCAATTTCAATACAAAATCTCAAAACATATATAAATGAAATCATTAAATCGTGCAAAAGGAGAGTGGGGCAGGCCCCACTCCCCACTCCCCCATATGTCATCAAACCTAGAAAAGCTGATAATAAATATCATGACTGGTGGGTAAAGACCCTTAAAATAATCAGGATTTGTATTCTCTTACTCTAAGGCAACGACTATGCCCCGCCGCGACGACATCAAAAAGATTTTGCTACTAGGGTCTGGTCCAATAGTGATTGGACAAGCGTGTGAGTTTGACTATTCTGGTACCCAAGCTTGTAAAGCATTGCGAGAAGAAGGTTATGAAGTGGTGCTAGTGAACTCCAACCCAGCTACAATAATGACCGACCCGGAAACGGCCGATCGCACTTATATTGAACCACTGACACCCGAAATTGTCGAAAAAGTTATCGTCCTCGAACGTCCCGACGCCCTATTGCCAACAATGGGAGGACAAACTGCCCTCAACCTCGCCGTGGCTTTAGCGAAAAATGGAGTGTTGTCCAAGTACGGTGTCGAGTTAATTGGTGCTAAGCTGCCAGCGATTGAGAAAGCTGAAGACAGGAAACTGTTTAACGAGGCAATGGCGCGGATTGGGGTGAATGTATGTCCCAGTGGTACAGCCTCAATACTAGAAGAAGCGAAGGCGATCGCGGGGCGTATTGGTACCTATCCCCTAATTATTCGTCCTGCCTTTACCATGGGTGGGACTGGCGGTGGGATTGCATACAACGAAGAAGAATTTGCAGAAATGGCACAAGCGGGTATAGATGCTAGTCCTGTATCGCAAATTCTCATTGACCAATCTCTACTTGGTTGGAAAGAATACGAACTGGAAGTGATGCGAGACTTAGCAGATAACGTGGTCATTATCTGTTCTATCGAAAATCTCGATCCAATGGGTATCCATACCGGAGACTCGATTACCGTCGCCCCAGCCCAAACTCTTACCGACAAAGAATACCAGCGGCTGCGGGATATGGCAATTAAAATCATTCGCGAGATCGGCGTGGAAACTGGTGGTTCTAATATCCAGTTTGCTGTCAATCCCGTTGATGGTGAAGTGGTCGTGATTGAAATGAATCCCCGTGTTTCCCGCAGTTCGGCTTTGGCTTCTAAAGCTACTGGTTTCCCCATTGCTAAAATGGCGGCAAAGCTAGCTGTCGGCTACACTCTCGATGAAATCAGCAACGATATCACCAAGAAAACACCAGCCTCTTTTGAGCCGACAATTGATTATGTCGTGACAAAAGTTCCCCGATTCGCCTTTGAAAAGTTCCCCGGTTCGGAACCAGTGCTGACAACGCAAATGAAGTCGGTAGGGGAAGCGATGGCAATTGGGCGGACATTTAACGAGTCTTTCCAAAAGGCGTTGCGTTCCTTGGAAACTGGACGCGCTGGTTGGGGTTGCGATACCAAAGAAAAATTACCTAGCGGTGAACAAATTCGCGCCCAATTGCGGACACCGAACCCTGAGCGAATATTCGCCGTGCGTCATGCTATGCTGCTGGGGATGAGCGTTGAGGAAATCTACGAGTTAACAGGTATTGACCCGTGGTTCCTAGATAAAATGCAGCAACTGCTGGATGTGGAGAAATTCCTGAAGCGGACACCGTTGCAGCAGTTGACAAAAAACATGATGTATGATATCAAGCGTCAAGGGTTTAGCGATCGCCAGATTGCCTTTGCTACCAAAACCACCGAAGATGAAGTCCGCCTGTATCGCAAAAAACTCGGTGCGATCCCAGTTTATAAAACGGTAGACACATGCGCTGCTGAATTTGAGGCATTTACCCCTTACCACTACTCTACCTACGAAGAAGAAACGGAGGTAATGCCAACAACCAAGCCGAAGGTGATGATTTTGGGAGGTGGTCCTAACCGTATTGGGCAGGGAATAGAGTTTGACTATTGTTGTTGTCACGCCGCCTATGCTCTCAAAGGAGCTGGGTATGAGACGATTATGGTCAACTCAAACCCAGAAACAGTCTCCACCGACTATGACACAAGCGATCGCCTCTACTTTGAACCGTTGACAAAGGAAGATGTGTTGAACATCATTGAGGCGGAAAACCCTGTTGGGGTAATTATTCAGTTTGGTGGGCAAACACCGTTGAAGTTGGCGGTACCATTGCAGGAGTATTTGAAAAAACTTGGTAATGGGTCATTGGTAATGGGTCATGGGAGCGAACAATCAACAATCAACAATCAACAATTACCAATTACCAAAATATGGGGTACGTCTCCAGATTCAATTGACATGGCTGAAAACCGGGAACGGTTTGAGAAGATTCTCAAACAGTTAAATATTGCCCAACCGCAAAATGGTATTGCCCGAACCTACGAGGATGCAATGGTAGTCGCCAAACGCATTGGTTATCCGGTGGTAGTGCGTCCTAGCTATGTTTTAGGGGGACGGGCGATGGAAATCGTCTACTCTGATGCTGAGTTAGAACGCTACATGACCTTTGCTGTATTGGTGGAACCGGAACATCCAATTTTAATTGATAAGTTTTTGGAAAATGCCATCGAAGTGGATGTGGATGCGATCGCTGACCAGACTGGGCGGGTAGTAATTGGTGGCATTATGGAACATATAGAACAAGCAGGGATTCACTCGGGAGACTCGGCTTGCTCTTTACCCTCAATTTCCTTAACACCAGAAGTTCTCAATCAAATTCGTACTTGGACAGTGCAACTAGCGCAGGCGCTGAAAGTGGTAGGGCTGATGAATATTCAGTTTGCTGTTAAGGCAACCGATTTGGCAACGGATGAACTAACGGATGTAACGGATAAGTTATCTGCTGAATCCACAGATCAATCATCCGTTACATCCGCTACAACATCCGTTGCCGCATCCGTTACATCCGCTACAACATCCGTTGCCGCATCCGTTACATCCGCTACAAC
>CAXTSI010000243.1:0-2464 GCA_964246695.1 uncultured bacterium | reverse complement strand
ATCCGTTGCCGCATCCGTTGCCCAAGTTTACATATTAGAAGCCAACCCCCGCGCCTCTCGCACAGTGCCGTTTGTTTCTAAAGCAACAGGTGTGCCATTAGCGAAACTGGCATCTCTAATTATGGCGGGTAAGACTCTGGAGGAACTGGGCTTTACCCAGGAAGTTATACCATCTCATATTGCGGTGAAAGAAGCAGTGTTGCCTTTTAATAAATTCCCCGGTACCGACACAATTCTAGGACCAGAGATGCGATCCACTGGTGAGGTCATGGGCATTGATAGCGACTTTGGGCGTGCCTATGCCAAGGCGGTCATGGGCGCTGGTGAGCATTTACCTCTCTTGGGGACGGTGTTTGTCTCGATGAACGGTCGCGACAAAGCTGCTGTGGTTCCTGTGGTAAAGGAATTTATTGATCTGGGCTTTTCTGTGATGGCGACTGATGGTACGCGGCGCGTTCTCCAACAGCATGGGTTAGATGTTGAGTTAGTGCTGAAACTCCATGAAGGTCGTCCCCACGTCTTAGATGCAATTAAAAATCACAAAATTCAACTAATCATCAATACACCCTCTGGAGAAGAAGCCCAAACAGATGCCAGACTCATCCGCCGTACAGCTTTAACTTACAAAATCCCCATCGTCACTACCGTTGCCGGGGCAAAAGCCACTGTTGCCGCTATCCGTTCTTTGCAAAATACAACTTTGGATGTAAAAGTTATCCAAGATTACAACCGAGTATAAGGAATGGGGCATGGCTAATGGCTAATGTCAGACTGGCTTTTAACAATTAGCAATTAGCAATTAGCAATTAGCCATTCCCTATTCCCTATGCCTAAAGTTGTAGGTTTATGAAAAAATTAAGCGATCGCTATTTAAATGTTGTTTAATTTTGTTACAAATATTAACATGTTTCCGAAAGTTTTCTGCCGATAATTGCTGATATTTCTTGAGAAAAGAGGCTTAGAGAGATGCTTTCGGCAGATACTCAGATGGAATGAACAGGATTTGCTACAAAATTTACACATGCCACGTATGCCATTAATTTTAATAAATGTTAAAATAATTAATAATGTCAATATAAAAAAATGTTTGAAAGGTCACTTTTTATCTAACTGTAGATACTAGAGAAAATGGGAAAAAAATTGTATAGTCGATTAGTTAAGAACTAGACATGCTCACCACTTTGCCGCAAGTTGGATTCTTATTGCATGGGTTCCCAGTCTAACTGGGTAGCACCCTCAAAAGGCATATATCAGTTAAAGACCATAAGTACAAAAATCCATCATTATCAAAGAGTAGCGCCATGAAGACCGCTCAGACAGCCACAGACCTCGTGCGGACTTACCTGCGTGAGATTGGCCGTGTACCACTCTTAACCCACGAAGAAGAGATTTTTTATGGCAAACAGGTGCAGCGTGTAACTGGTTTGTACGAAGTGAGGGAGTTTCTTTCTACCGAGTTAGATCGTCAACCGACTATAGAAGAGTGGGCAAAAGCGACAGATCTAGAACCAGCAGCGTTGAACGAAGCGATCGCTGACGGTGAAATTGCCAAGCGGAAAATGGTAGAAGCCAATTTGCGCTTAGTCGTGTCGGTAGCCAAAAAGTATATTAAGCGCAACGTCGATTTACTCGACTTGATCCAAGAAGGTAGCATTGGCATGCAGCGGGGTGTAGAAAAGTTTGATCCCACTAAAGGCTACAGGTTTTCCACTTATGCTTATTGGTGGATTCGTCAAGCTATTACCCGTGCGATCGCCGAGAAAGGTCGCACTATCCGGTTGCCCATCCATATTACTGAAAAATTAAATAAGATTAAGAAAGCACAGCGTCAGTTATCTCAACAACTGGGGCGCGCCCCCACAGCTGCTGAGTTAGCCCAAGAATTAGAATTGACTCCAAAGCAGGTAAGAGAGTACCTGGAAAAAGCGCGTGTGCCCCTATCTTTGGATTTGCGACTAGGAGATAACTACGATACCGAACTCGGCGAAATGTTAGAGGATCAAGGAGCGTCTCCAGAAGATTTTGTGACACAATCTTCTTTATCTTATGACTTAGACTGCCTGATGTCGGAACTAACCCCTCAACAAAGAGAAGTTATATGCCTCCGCTTTGGTCTAAATAACGGGCAAGCACTTACTCTGGCAAAAATAGGTGAACTCCTAAATATTAGCCGTGAACGAGTGCGGCAAATCGAACGGGAAGCCTTATCCAAACTTCGCAAGTCTAAAGCTGGCATAGATGAATATTTGGCAAGTTAGTTGGTTGTTAGTTGTTGGTTGTTGGTTGTTGGTTGCTAATTGCTAATTGCTAATTGCTAATTGCTAATTGTGAGAGTGCTAATTGTTAAAAGCCAGTCTGATCTTAGCCATTAGCCATTAGCCATTAGCCATTAGCCACTAACAACTAACAACTAACCACTAACCACTAACAACTAACCACTAACAACTAACCACTAACCACTAAC
>CAXTSI010000242.1:0-13103 GCA_964246695.1 uncultured bacterium | reverse complement strand
ACTCCCCACTCCCCACTCCCCCTCAACAACTAACAACTTGGCGGTTAAATATTGATCAAGTGGTGGAGTTGAAACAGCAGGCGATCGCCGCCTATCGGTCCCAAACCACAAACTTAATTGACGATGACCCAGAAGGCTTTCGCCTAACTCCCGAAATGCTTTTGAATTTTACCCGTCCTTGGGAAGTTTATTTGGAGGAAACACGATGAACCCTTTACAACCCGACTCCCTACCTCCCAGTTACTTCGATCAACTCTACAGCGAAGACCCAGATCCGTGGAAGTTCGAGACAAGTGAATACGAAGCTAACAAATATGCTGCCACAATCGCAGCTTTGCCCAAAGACCGCTATCGGTCTGCTTTTGAGATTGGTGGTTCCATTGGCGTTTTGACTGAGAAGCTAGCCCCGAAATGCGGTTCACTGCTTTCTGTGGATGTATCCAAGCTGGCACAGGATAAGGCGATTAAGCGCTGTCAGCACTTCCCCCAAGTACGGTTTGAGATGATGCGCGTTCCAGAGCAATATCCTGACGAAATGTTTGATTTAACCCTGGTTTCGGAAGTAGGCTACTATTGGTGCTGGTCAGACATGAAAAAAGCACAAGCTGCCATTCTGGAACACTTGGAACCGGGGGGACATTTGCTTTTAGTTCATTGGCTACTCTACGCCCGTGATTATCCCTTAAGTGGCGATGAGGTTCACGACTCGTTTTTTGAGTTGACCCCTACTAAACTGCGGCATTTAAAAGGTCAACGCGAGGAACAATATCGGCTTGACTTGTTCGAGCGTGTCTAAAATAAGACATGCTCGAACTAAACTTCCTTCAAGGATTTTGATACGGCAATCAACGCTAGTTAAATACAGGCAACCCGGAGAGCGCCATCGCTAGCTCTTCGGTACTATACTCAGTATCACGCAACAATCCCGCTTGATAATCCATGTATGCCTGCATATCAAAGTGACCATGACCGCACAAGTTGAACAAGATTGTCTTACTGACTCCTGACTCCTTGCAAAGCAGCGCTTCATCAATGGTAGCTTTAATCGCATGGTTAGCTTCAGGTGCAGGTAGAATACCCTCAGCACGAGCAAAAGTTAGACCTGCTGCAAAACAACTGAGTTGCTTTTCCGCACGGGTTTCAGTCATCCCTAGCTCAACAATATGACTGAGCAAGGGTGCCATACCATGATACCGTAATCCGCCTGCATGAAAACCTTGGGGGACAAAGGAACTGCCGAGGGTGTGCATCTTCACAAGGGGGGTGAGATGTGCCGTATCACCAAAGTCATAAGCATATTTACCCTTAGTCAATGTTGGGCAAGCTGCAGGTTCAACTGCCACAAATTTGATATTTTTCTGCTCACCTCGTAGCTTTGCACCCATAAAGGGAAAGGCAATGCCAGCAAAGTTACTACCACCACCTGTGCAGCCGACAATAATATCAGGGTAGTCACCTGCGAGTTCCATCTGTGCCACTGCTTCTTGACCAATTACGGTCTGATGCAGCAGCACATGATTCAGCACACTACCTAAAGCATATTTGGTCCGATCATCTTGAAGTGCCACTTCAACTGCTTCACTAATAGCAATGCCTAAACTACCAGTACTATCAGGATACTCCTGGAGAATTCTCCGCCCCTCTTCAGTTTCGTTACTAGGACTCGGTATTACCCGCGCACCATAAGCTTCCATTAAAGCGCGTCGGTAAGGCTTTTGACGGTAGCTCACTTTTACCATGTAAACCACGATCTCTAAGCCAAAAAAAGCACCAGCTAAGGAGAGCGAAGAACCCCATTGCCCTGCACCAGTTTCAGTGGTTAAGCGCTTTACTCCTGCTTGTTTATTGTAGTAGGCTTGGGGGATAGCTGTGTTGGGTTTGTGGCTACCAGCCGGACTGACTCCCTCATATTTATAGTAAATTTTGGCAGGGGTATCAAGGGCTTTCTCTAACCGACGTGCGCGATAAAGTGGAGTCGGTCGCCACTGACGGTAGATTGATTGCACTTCGTCAGGAATTTCAATCCAGCGTTCAAGGCTGATTTCTTGTTCAATCAGCTGTGTCGGGAAAAGAGGTTCTAAATCAGTAGCTGTGATTGGCTGACCTGTACCAGGGTTTAGCACTGGTGGCATGGGTTGGGGCAAATCTGCCTGGATGTTGTACCAGGACCGTGGCATTTGATTGTCTGAAAGCGTGTATTTGATCGTGTCCATCGACTAAAAGCTGTTTTATACAATACTTATTATGAGGTTTCATCTGGTCAGTTTTATACAAAGCGTTTAAAATTGATCTATTGAGGAAATTTATAGAGCAGATGACAATTGTATTCAACGATCATCACCTCAAACCGATTAACTTATTTGAGTACGAAAAGCTAGCCACTGAGTGTCTGTCGCAAATGACACTTGATTACTACAACAGTGGTGCTGGGGATGAGGTCACCTTGCGGGACAATCGTGCGGCTTTTGAACGAGTCAAACTTCGACCTCGGATACTAGTAGATGTGAGCGATCGCAACCTCAGTACCAAGGTTTTAGGACAGCCTCTGCGACTACCTTTGCTGATTGCTCCCATGGCATTTCAATGTCTTGCTCATCCAGAAGGAGAAATTGCTACGGCTTTAGCTGCATCTGGGGCGGGTGTAGGTATGGTGTTGAGTACGCTGTCAACTAAAAGCATTGAAGAAGTGGCGAACCCTGCGGCGACTCAATGGTTTCAGCTTTATGTACACAAAGACCGGGGGCTGACCCGGACATTGGTAGAAAGGGCTTGCGCTGCTGGTTATAAAGCACTGTGTGTGACTGTGGATGCACCAGTTCTAGGGCGGCGGGAACGAGACAAGCATAACCAGTTTACTTTACCACCAGGTTTAAAACTGGCTAATCTCGTCACTACATCAGGACTAAACATTCCCGATCCAGAGGGGGAATCTGGGCTGTTTACATATTTTGCCGAGCAACTTGATTCGGCGGTAACTTGGCGCGATTTGGAATGGTTGCAATCTTTGTGTCCGTTACCGTTGGTAATCAAAGGGATTTTAAGGGGTGATGATGCCACAAGTGCAGTAGAGTATGGAGCTTCGGCAATTATTGTTTCTAACCACGGTGGTCGCCAACTAGACTCTGCAGTTGCAACTCTTGACGTTTTAGCCGAAGTGGTAAAAGCTGTAGATAATCGCGCCGAGGTGATTGTAGATGGCGGTATCCGTCGGGGCGTTGATCTTCTCAAAGCTTTAGCGCTGGGAGCAAAAGCTGTACTTTTGGGACGTCCTGTGTTATGGGGATTAGCTGTAGGAGGACAAGCAGGTGTCGCTCATGTCATTGAACTGTTACGAGATGAGCTAGATGTGGCGATGGCATTAAGTGGTTGTGCAAGTCTAGATGATATTGACTCTAGTTTGGTATTTGGCAAAAACTATCGATGAAGATTCCCGGACTTGATTGATGTGTGCCAAGCCCTCGAATCATGATTTTCGGTCTTGACAGCATCTTTTGCCTGTGTAATACCGAGTGAAAAATAAGCTATACCTGAAACAACTATGGTAGTCGTAATTAAGTTAGCAGTAATATTTTTTATGTTTAATATCATGTCCGTGTAGCGGTTATTATATGGACCCTCACCCCGCCCTCTGGGCACCCCTCTCCCAAGCATGGGAGAGGGGACGGGGGCATCGGTCGGTATATCGTAACTGTTTATACGGACATGATATAACATAAAGTCTCCTTAACACCTATTTAATTGAAGCAAACATTATTTAGCGATGCATCTGTTATTACTTCACAAAAATGGATTGTCTTAGAGAAATTACAGAATCTACTTTTAGGAGGACTACTATTAAAATCAAAGTTGGATAAATAAGACCTAAGGATTACTTATTAGAAGATGCATTTCTATAGAAAAAAGTAGAAAAATTTTATATAGCATTCCTAAATCATTCGTAAGATAAAGAAACCCGGTATCTTGGAGATACCGGGTTTCTAAGGCTCGATATTTTCTCACAAATAAAATAGGATTGCTATATCAAACCCACATTCCGCACCCTAACTGTCACATTCGGTTATTACTTAGGTTAATTTATTCCAAAACAACAAAATCATACTTTAAGTGGTACACTGATAGCATCCGCATTGCACCCAGACCAAAATTTATTATCCATGTCTCGTTGGTTTAATACCGCAGGTCCCTGTAAAGCCGACATTCACTATATGCTTTCGCCAACTAGTCGATTGCCTAATTTGCAGCAGATGATTGCGCAAGAAAGCTACTTTGTAATTCATGCACCTCGCCAAACAGGTAAAACCACCGCAATGCTAGCTCTTGCTGAGGAACTAACGAATAGTGGTCGCTATGCTGCAGTCATGGTATCGGCGGAAGTCGGAAGTCCCTATAGTCATGACCCAGGTGCTGCAGAATTGGCGATACTTCCTACTTGGCGCGATACGATCGCGGACTCCCTGCCCCAAGACCTGCAACCTCCTACTTGGCATTATACGGAACCAGGACAGAGGATTAGAGCTAGTTTAAGGGCTTGGGCACAAGCAGCGAAGAAACCATTGGTATTGTTTATTGATGAAATTGACTCTTTGCAGGACGAAACGCTAATTTCATTTCTACGGCAGTTACGTGATGGCTATCGCGGTCGCCCTAAAAACTTCCCATTATCCATAGGGCTAATTGGCTTGCGAGATGTCCGAGACTATAAAGTGGCTTCAGGCGGAAGTGAACGATTAAATACATCGAGTCCTTTTAATATCAAAGTAAGCTCAATAACATTGAGAAATTTTAATGCTGTTGAGGTGCGAGAATTATATCAACAACATACCGAAGACACGGGACAAGTTTTTACAACACAAGCTATTGAAACAGCGTTTGATTTAACTCAAGGGCAGCCTTGGCTTGTAAATGCTTTAGCGAAAGAAGTTGTAGAACAAATGGTAAAAGATCCAAGTGTAACAATTACACAGTCACATATTTTAAAAGCCAAGGAAATACTAATTTTACGTCAAGACACTCATCTTGATTCTCTCGCTGAAAGACTTCGAGACAAGCGAGTAAAAGCAATTATTGAACCAATACTTGCAGGACTTGCATTAGGAGATACACCATCCGATGACCGACAATATTTGATTGATTTAGGTTTATTGCGACGTGATCCGGAAGCAGGATTAACGATTGCAAATCCTATTTATCGTGAAGTCATTCCCCGTGTTTTAGTTCAAGGGACTCAAGATTCTTTACCATACATTAGTCCCAGTTGGTTAACTTCAAATGGTGAAATAGATACTGATGCCTTATTGCAAGCTTTCATAGCATTCTGGCGTCAGCATGGCGAACCATTACTCGGTAGTGCAGCATACCACGAAATAGCACCACATATAGTACTTATGGCGTTTTTACATCGCGTTGTCAATGGAGGTGGAACACTCGAACGCGAATATGCAATTGGACGCGATCGCATGGACTTGTGTCTTAGATATGGAAACCTAACTTTAGGAATCGAGTTAAAAGTTTGGCATCAGAAAAAGGGAGACCCACAAGAAGACGGTCTTGAACAGTTAGACTCCTACTTAGCACGCTTAGGAGTAAATTTTGGTTGGCTAATTATTTTTGATCAACGTTCTAAGACGCCACCAATCGAAGAACGTTTAAAAACACAAATTACAACCACAAAAAATGGACGTTCCGTTACAGTTGTGCGTGCATAGTAGTTGGTAACTTATCTTACATTATGTTGAAGCTTATGGAAAGTCACGAAACTTTTTGTCCAGCTCTATTGGATTGCATGGCGATGACAGCAGTAACAAATGATTGCCCCAACCTCGCACATTGTTTAGCAAATTCCCCTCTTAATAGAAAATTAGCGCTGCGGCTTTATTATTTGAATAAAGGCATTAATCCAGAATATATTCGAGTAGAAAGAATCTCGCTACAACTTAGTCCTACGATCCAAAAATATATACCTACAACCAATTTCACTTATAACACAGACTATCCAACTAGGGATACCATTATCTTTGGTATGCAAATAAATTGGGAAGAAGTAGGTGGTGGTGCTAAAAATTTTTACTATCTAACTCTTGAAAAATTGTACCAGCTAATCGAGCATAATTTTGCTTTGATAACCGAAAAACATAACGAATCTCCCAGTATTGGTGATTTCTTTACATTTGCCGAAATCCAAGCGGTCAATTCGTACATATTCACCTTTGAAGGCTATGCAATTATGCCAAGACGCTGCGATTACCGTATCAGTCTTGATGGTATTGTGTTCAATGGTGATTACTCTCCTCAATTGTTAGCCGACTTTAGGGATTTTGTTGGCGTACCAGATGAACTAAGTATTGAACCCAATTATCTTAGGGCATGGTGGGATTAGATAGATTTAATGCCATCCCGACTATTCGATACCATTATGACTATTTTGGGAACTCAATCTGAACCGGAAGAGACGCGATTAATGGCGTCTGTACAGGAGTCAAAAATGAATAATTTAGAAAACAGCAGTGATTATCCCGAAGCTAGCTCACCGATGCTGGCTTCTGACCGATACAAAAAAAGGATGCAAGCCCCTAAATTCATTTATGGAAAATGAAAAACATGTATTTCAGTCGAGTAGGCGCAAGAAATACTACGTCGATACTTCAAGCCCCTAAATTTATTTATGGGGTTCTTACTTATTACCTTAGCTTTTGACTTTTGACTTGGAGCGAAGCGACTGACTCCTGTTCTAGTAAACTCAAGTTAAGAATTCTGCTAGCCGAGGATAATCTGGTGAATCAGAAAGTAGCTCTAAAGCAGCTCAAAAGCTTGGGCTACGACGCTGATGTCGCCGCAAATGGAAAAGAAGTTTTGCAGTTGTTGGAAAAAATTCCTTACGACTTGATTCTCATGGATTGTCAAATGCCGATTCTTGATGGTTTAGAAACCACAAGAGAAATTCATCGAAGGCATGCAAATTCCTTTGCTAGTGGTTATCGTCCTGTAGTGGTTGCTATGACGGCTAATGCCATGAAAGAAGACCGACAAATGTGTTTAGATGCAGGCATGGATGACTATCTGAGCAAACCAGTGTTGAAAGAAAAATTGGCAGCAACGCTCTTGCATTGGGCAAGTGCGATCCTCACGACACAGCAGGCACAATTGCCTGCACAGATTTCGCCCACAGATGTTGGTTCACACGACCTCCTGATTGATTGGCAACATTTACACCAGTTGTCGGAATCCAACCCAGAGTTTGAATTCTGATATCTTGCACCATTCTCAACAAGACCTAAAAAACCGGGTTTCTCAACCAAAGATTAAGGGTTTGACCATTAGTCATTCTCAAGAAACCCGGTTTTTCACCCAGGTGCAAGATGTGAGAATTGGAACTATTACAAATATTTGTTGAAGATGCCCAGTTTCATTTAGAAGCAACCAAAGCGGCGATCGCTACCAATGACTTTCAGCTTTTAATGCGAGAAGCCCATCACCTTAAAGGTTCTAGTGCCAATGTCGGAGCAAAAGCTATGCGCCTAACCGTAGAACAACTAGAACAACTGGCTCGCAATCAAGAGCGCAGAGGTACTACTCAATTAATCTCAGAGTTAGAAGAGTTTGTCAATCGCCTGAAAGCCTTTTTAACAAGTAGGGGATAGAACAGGGCAAACCTTTAAAGCTAGCCCTTGAAGTATTGCAAGGGCGATCGCCCTTGATGAAAAACTTTTCGGTCTATTTGCGGAGATGTCTAATCATCATTAGTTCGTAGTTGCGCTACCCTTGCGGGAAGCCACTGACGCTACGAGCGTCGCTACCGCAACGCTTACGTGTCTACAGCGCGCACTGAAGCACAACTACAAGCCTTTATCCTCTATTTTACAAAACTTTACATACTTTTTATTATTCTCGCCGACCTCAACTTCATAGCTATTTTTATCCGAAAAAAATAATTTATTAATATAAAAAAATGTATTATGAACATACAAAAAAAGTTGACTATTAGAGGTTGAAAGTCTTACTCCAACTTGTTTTCGATTCCTATTATCATGTGGAAAGTACAGAAAACCCATTGATCATTTATACTTATAGTATGAAAAATCAAGCAAAAACCAAGTATTGTATTTAATAGTGACTTTCGCTTGAAAAAATATATATCTACTTAAGGGTGTGCATGCTCCACCTTATTAAAGGTAAGGGCTTATATGCAAATGTAAATTGCTATAGATTCTGTACGATTACAAATTATTTGTCACTGTTAACAACATAAGTGTCACAATCGCACACTCTTGCACCATAAGCATAAGTGACGCGAAAATAGTTCATTGTCAGGCATGGAACATCTTATTTGTTAAGTAGCCACCACAGAGGCTGGGTAACACAAAAATATCGCTATAACCTTGGTCATAGTGAGGTTTCACATGGTTGCGCTTGACATAACCTGATTTTGTTAACTTGATAAACAATTTGTGAATGTACATAGGTTCTAATTAACACAAAATTCTTGAGAGATCCCAAATAATCCAGTTTTTTGACACCTATGACGCTTCTAAATGAACATGACTCTGAGACACTTATAGCCCAGGCTTCGGCTTCTGTGGGGAACACATGGAAACGCTTGCCCTACACGTCTCCCATACTGACAATCAATGCCGCTCTATTGTACACTGGCAAAGTCTTCTTCTTCTGTGGATCGGGCAATAATCCTGAAAAGCTCAATTCCCCTTATAACAGTTATGTCTTGGATTTAAGTAGCGGAACTTTCACTAATCAAGCGCCTCCAAAAGATCCTTCAGGGATACCCTATGATTTTTTCTGCGCAGGTCAGTCGTTCCGATCCGAAGGCTTACTGATGATTGCGGGCGGAACCCTTCAATACGACCCCTTCGAGGGGCTGACGGTTACTTTCTTCTTTGATCCGATTACCCAACAATTGACACAGCAAGCATCAATGAATAGCGGTCGCTGGTACCCAACTTTATTAACGCTGGGTGGCGGTCGCATCTTTGCTATATCGGGTATAGATCAAAATCAAGCCCTCAACATCCAGCCAGAAATCTTTTCATTGAGCTTTGGTCCGGGCTGGAGGGCGTTTCCACGAACGAAGAATTCTTACCCGCAGTACGCACACATTTACCTCATGAGTACTGGTCAAATTTTCTATGCCGGGTGTGGCATGGGCGGCAATAATGGCGCGCCCCCAACCATTCTGACCCTGCCTAGTGTTGATCCAGCCTCAACCACGCAAGCGATCGCCGAAACGCCAGTGCCTGGGTTGGAAGAGCCAGACTACAGTAACCAATCTGCTAGTGTGCTGCTACCACCAGCCCAAGCCCAGAAGGTATTAATTTGCGGTGGTGGTGCTAACGGAAAGACAACCCAAAGGGTCAATATCGTCGATTTAACAGCTAGTAACCCAAAATACTCGCCCGCCGCGTCTCTTAATTATGCCCGCATGCATCACAGCGCCGTCCTGTTACCCGACCGCACAGTGTTTGTTTGTAATGGTAGTCAAATGGAGGAAACCCCAAGTACAGGACAACTGCCAGCAGAGATCTACAATCCGACCACGAATACCTGGACAGTAGCAGCGACAGCAAATGCCAACGATCGTGTATACCACTCAGTAGCGTTATTGCTGCCAGATGGCAGCGTACTTACATCTGGGGGGAATCCCGATCGGGCAAATAACTGCGCTAACAGCAAACCGCCCCAGCCTGTGTCAAATTGTCAGGACCAGACTATAGAAATATATAGTCCGACCTATATGTCGAAAACACGACCAGTAATTCAGCAAGCTCCCACATCAGCGACACATGGCGACAAAATCACAATTCAGACAGCGCAAGCCCAGAATATTAAATGGGTGCATTTGATTAAACCAATGGCGACCACTCATGGCTGTGATACCGAACAACGACTCGTGGACTTGCCGATTACCTCTAGTACTAACAGTTCTCTGACTGTGTCCGTAACGAGTGAGCTGAACTTATTACCGGTCGGGTGGTACATGCTATTTATTACTGACAACAATAACGTGCCGTCAGTAGCAACTTGGATTCAAATTCCCACCTGACCCCTAGCGACACACAACAGTCAGTTTAAGCGTGAACTTGACATTGCCTTTGTCACTACAAGACAAGAAGATTCTGGGAGTAGAAATATGAATAAGAGAATAACACGTCGCCGATTTGGTCAAATAGCGCTGGCTACAACCACAGCAGCTGGGCTAAGTTACCTCAGTTCCAAGGTCTATGCAAACACACCAAAGAACTTGGTGATCTATGGTGTGAGAACTGGCTCTATACACACCACTGCTAGCGTTATCGGCACCGTGAGCAATACCACCCACGGTCGCGAACCAAGGCAAAACATCATCACCACTGCCACCGCCCCCGCCATCACCACCTCTATAGATCTAATGATAGATAGCTTAGACTTGGGGACCGGTCAGGTTCAGACCCAGACGCAAGCTGGTGTCCTGCAAACTAACGAAGCATTGAGCGGTTTCACGACCTTAGCCGATGGTACGCTCGTAGTGGCCATTACCCCGATCCGTGGCAGCGAGAACGCAGCCGATCCTACTCGCCTCGTAACTCTGGGTAGCTCCCCTAAATCGGTGAATGTTTTAGGACTTAGCAAACAAGAAAAGCTTGGTAGTTTGGAGGGAACCCGTGATGGCGGGATACTTGGTCTAGTGGTACGAAAGAACGGTACGCCGCCTGTCAGGCTGGTGAATATTAACCCCCAAACAGGCGAGACTACTGACACCGGTATCCTACTGCCCACTGACCAACTATTCACTACTCTTGCCCAGTGCCCAGATCAAACAGTTTATACAGTCTCTGTGGCGAAGACAGATGGCACAAACAATCTCGTGAAGCTAGATCTGGCGCGAAAACAGCTGATCTTTGGGGAAAAATTAGAATTGCAAGGAGGCGTTTTAAATAATGGCTTGGCAGACCTGATTTGCTCTGGGACAGGTCAACTCATAGCTTTTGGTGCGCCTAGGTATCAGACCCCTAATAACCTACATAAAGTTGAGCCAACCACTGGAGTCACGAGTCTGCTTCAACCATTCAATGCTATCAGGGTGGCAATTAGTCGTCGCTAATGGTTAATTGCTAATGGCTAATGGCTAATAGCAATTAGCAATTAGCAATTAGCAATTAGCTTTTTCCCCATATTTTATTGTTGAACATCATCAAGAGTAATGTGTACTGGCTGAACGTGCCAAATATCTTGAGCGTATTCGCGAATTGACCGATCCGAGGAAAAGTAGCCTGAGCGTGCTGTATTGAGAATTGACTTCCTCAACCAGTTTTCTTGGTCGCGGTAGGTGTGGCTGACCTGCTGCTGACAATCAATGTAGGACTGATAATCAGCAAACAACAAATAATCATCCCGGTTTTTTAAGGACTCTACCAGTGGTTGAAACAAATTGCTGTCACCCCTCGAGAAGTAACCCGATGCAATCTGGTCAATTGCCTGTTTAAGTTGGGGATTACTATTATAGTAGTCCCACGGATGATATCCAGTAGCTTTTGTTTGTGAGACTTGGGGAGCGGTTAGTCCGAAGAGGAAGAAGTTTTCGGCTCCGACACGATCGCGAATTTCAATATTCGCCCCGTCTAGTGTGCCGATGGTCAATGTGCCATTCATCGTAAACTTCATGTTGCTTGTACCAGAAGCTTCTTTACCTGCTGTGGAGATTTGCTCGCTCAGGTCAGCAGCTGGATAAATTCGCTGTGCGAGTGATACATTGTAGTTTGCCAGAAAGACGACCTTGAGGCGATCGCCTATATCCGGGTCATGATTCACCACCTCCGCCACAGAGTTAATCAGCTGAATTATCAGCTTTGCCGTTGCGTAACCGGGTGCCGCCTTACCAGCAAAAATCACAGTTCGCGGCACAAAATCTGCATTACTGTGCTGTTTAATGTAGTTATAAAGCGTGATGACGTGCAGCAGATTCAAATGCTGACGCTTGTACTCGTGTAGTCGCTTCACTTGGACATCAAACAGGGAGTTAGCATCAACACGAGTACCAGTTGTTTGCAGAATATACTCTGCCAAATCATGCTTATTTTCCTGCTTGATTTGTCGCCACTTGGCGCGAAACTCCTCGTCATCCACGAATGCTTCTATCTGCTTAAGTTCGTCTAAATTCTTAATCCAGCCCTTACCAATTTTGTTTGTAATTAGCAGCGTAAGTTTGGGGTTGGCAAGCAAAATCCAGCGACGAGGGGTAACTCCATTGGTTTTGTTGCTGAACTTTTGTGGAAACAGTTCGTAGAAGTCTCGAAATAATTCTTGTTTCAGGATTTCGGTGTGTAGTCCCGCCACACCGTTAATGGCGTGAGAGCCAACACAGGCGAGATAAGCCATCCGCACCCGTTTCTCTGCTCCTTCTTCAATAATCGACACTCGGGCAACTCGTTCATTGTCACCGGGATATTTGGCACGAACTTCATCCAAGAAACGTTGGTTAATCTCAAAAATGATCTCCAAGTGTCGTGGCAAAAGGCTGCCAAACATACTCAAGGACCAACGTTCCAGTGCTTCCGATAGAACAGTATGATTGGTGAAACCAAAGGTTTTCTGGGTGATGTCCCAAGCTTTGTCCCATCCCAACTGATGTTCATCCACCAGCAGCCGCATTAGTTCGGCAATGCCAATTGTGGGGTGGGTGTCATTGATCTGGATGGCAAATTTATCGGAGAAATAATCAAAGTTGTCGTGACTCAACAGATAGATCCGGATGATATCTTGTAGAGAACAGGAAACAAAGAAATATTGCTGCTCTAGGCGAAGTTCCCTACCTTGGTAGTTGCTGTCGTTGGGGTAAAGGACTTTGGTAATGTTTTCTGAGAAGACTTTATCACCAACGGCACGAGCGTAGTCTCCACTGTTGAAAATCTGGAAGTTAAATTCATCACTGGCTTTGGCACTCCACAAACGCAAGGTGTTGACGGTGTTGCTGTTGTAGCCAGATATGGGTGTATCGTAGGGCGTACCCAACACGGTTCTTTCGGGAATCCAACGCACTTGGTAACGTCCCTGTTCATCTGTGTAACTGGAGTTTAGACTAATGCATGACAAAATGACTCAGCAGTACTGAGTTGGCA
>CAXTSI010000241.1:0-13144 GCA_964246695.1 uncultured bacterium | reverse complement strand
CTCCCCACTCCCCACTCCCCACTCCCTTCTTAAGCATCTTGAGGATTAAGGCGCGCCATCTCCCAAGTGGTGTAAGTACCAATTGGACTCCAAAGCAAATAAGGAACAAGTAACAGTGCTGCCCAACCAGATATAGTTAGAACTGCGAGGGTTAATATAACGCTGATAACGAAACCAGTGCCACCGATAATCGTACCCACTTTAAGACTGCGAAGCCGGAACATTACAGGGGTATAGGCAATGGTAACAATTTCCAGAAGCAGGTAAAACCCCATGAATAACCAGGTATTAGTGGTTCCTGGGTTCTTTTCCCACACATTATAAGCTGACCAAGCACCGCAAATAAAGATTACACTCCAGATAAGTGGAATCGCTGCCTCGAAAGTTAGCCATCTCGGTCTTTGTAAGCGCTTGAACCATTTAGTATCGCCAGGAGTAATGAAGTTTGCACCTAATGCAACTAAGAAAGTTACACCTCCAACCACCATCCAAGATTTAATCATGCCCTCACCCTTTGCGCGTGCTTTCAGATCGCGCCTCATAAGTGCCATTGTGTCAATTCGGAGGCTGATTACTCATCATCCAATGGTTTGATAAAGGAAGTTGTTAGTAGAACAATTAACAACTAACAACTAACAACTAACAACTAACAATCAACAATCAACAATCCCTACTTAATTACACCAGAATTCCCTGGTATATTCTCCATCGGTTCCATCCGACCACCTAAGTATTTAGCGAGAAACTCTTCGGCTTTGGCATAGAAATGTAGCCTGTTTGCTGGACGAACAAAGCCGTGTCCTTCATCTGTGTACACGACGTATTCTACAGGCTTATTGCTTGCTCGCATTGCTGTAACAATCTGCTCACTTTCCGCTTGCTTCACCCGTGGGTCATTTGCGCCTTGTCCGATCAGCAATGGGGCTTTGATGCGATCGGCAAAAAACAATGGAGAACGGGATTTGAGGAAGTCTGGTTCTTTTTCTAAATTACCCACACGATGATAAAACATTGCCCTCCCCGACTCCCAGTAGGGGGGGAGACTCTTTAGCAGAGTCAGTAAGTTGCTGGGACCAACGATGTCCACACCAGCAGCAAACACATCGTTCGTGAATGTCAATCCTACCAAAGTAGCGTAACCACCGTAGGAACCTCCCATGATGGCAACCTTTTTGGGATCGGCGATGCCCTGTTTAACAATCCAGTTAACGCCATCAATCAGATCGTCATGCATTTTACTCGCCCATTCACGGTTACCAGCGTTGAGGAATTGTTTACCGTACCCAGTAGAACCTCGGAAGTTGACTTGTAGGACTGCATAGCCACGATTTGCCAACCACTGCACCATCGGATTGTAGCCCCAAGTATCCCGTGCCCAAGGTCCGCCATGTACGAGTAAGACCGTGGGTAAGTGAGTTGTCGGAATACCTACTGGTGTTGTTAGGTAGCCGTGGATCGTCAACCCGTCGCGGGATTTATAGGAAATAGGTGTCATTTGCGCCAGCGATAACCCTTCAAGTTTGGGTTGGTTGCTGAAGAGGAGTTGACTTTTTTTAGAGGTGCGATCGTAGGTGTAGTAGTAGACTGGACCATTGTCTGTTTTGTAAGAAACAAGCCAAGTTCGATCGGCAAGATCGCGGTCAACTACTGAAAATTCTCCTCGGCGAACTTTGGCGAGTGCTTGAAAATCTCCGGCAATACTGTTATCTAACACCTGCCACTCTAATTTATCCTTGTTGAAGGCAACTGCCTGAATTTGGCGCTTCACCGGATGAACAAACACCCCCCCAACATCATATTGCGGATCTTGAGCCATGACAGTTTCTTTGCCAGTTGCCAAGTTAAGTGCTAAGAGTCTTGTTGCATTGGCATTATGAGTACCTGTGATATACAGCGTTTTGTCATCACGGAAGCTAAGTGCACCACCTTGATCGTCCGGTCCCCATGTCCGAATTGTCTTCCAGGGTTTATCAGTTGCTTCCCTGACGGCTAAGGTATAACCAGCATCAGGTGTAGTCGCGACAGCCGCACGGATCTGAAACTGGGGATCAGCGACTGACTCAACGACAGTACCGGGATTTTCCACCTCTAACGTAGCCTTACCCGTTTTCAGGTTGATGCGGTAAGCATCGTGCTTGCGGGGATCTTTGATATTCATCCCCACCAGTACTTCAGTGGGGAATTTGTGATCGAGGGCGATCATTTCTGCTTTTACGCCCTTGAACGGCGTCAGGTCACGCACCTGCTTCGACTTAACATTGACAGCATAAAAGTGGAAGTTTTCATCACCGTCTGAGTCTTGCAGGTAAATTAATTGTTCGCCGTCATAAGTCCAGAAGTAACTTCGGATACCGCGCTTTTTGTCAGCAGTCAGCACTTGGTCATCGTTCTGACCGAGAGTGCGAATCCATACCTGCAAAACGTTATTTGTATCAGGTGCAAGGTATGTGAGATATTTTCCGTCTGGAGACAGTTGCGGTTTTGCACGTTCTGGGTTTCCAAAGAGAATCTGCCGCTTAATTAATGGCGGTAAATTGGCGATGGATTGACTTGCGTTGAGCAAGAAAGTTGTTGCAACTGCCAAAGGCACAATTACTAAAGAGCAATATTTTTTGTTCATATAAAAATCCTCTTTGATTTTTGAAATATATATATGTAGGGTGGGCACTGCCCACCACATCTAGTACTCCATCAAGGCAACTTTGACGGGTTTGACAGATTTTTAGAATGGTCAAAATTCTTTCCCCACTCCCTACTCCCTACTCCCTACTCCCTACTCCCTGCCCTCACCCGTCAAAGTTAGTTTGACAAAGTACTAGGTTTTGGTGGGCAGTGCCCACCCTACTTCAAATTTTTCATGAATGATTTAGGATTGCTATAAAATGATTTTATGTAATTACACTAACCCAGAACGCAGTGCTACAACTGCAGCCTGTACGCGATCGTCAACGGATAGTTTATTCATAATTCCCCGGACGTGAGTTTTCACAGTGTTTGGGCTGAGATAGAGTTTCTCTGCAATCTGTGGGTTACTCAGACCATCTACCATCAGTTTCAACACTTCTAACTCACGCCCAGATAGGTTGGCGGCGTTTCCGGAAGGAGATGGTGGTTTGAGGTTGTCAATGACTCGTCTGGCAATTTGGGGATCGAGGTATGTTGCACCTTCAACTGCTGCTGAGATGGCGTTCAATAGTCGTTCTATACTCGCCCCTTTAATACAATATGCATCCGCACCGCTAGACAGTGCAGCAATAATTTCCGTATCCGTTTTATGGGATGTTAACATCACTACACGGGTTTCTGGCAGTGCTGCCTTAATTTGCTGTGTCGCCGCAATGCCATCCAGTCGAGGTAACCCAATATCCATCACGACCAAATCTGGTTTCAATTTCAGTGCTGCTTGTACGCCCAAATAGCCATCTTCTGCTTGTCCTACAATTTCTAACTGTGGATTAGCCATTAATGACTGTTCTAGTCCCAGTTGCATCATCGGGTCATCTTCTACAATTAAGACCCGCAACACAGAAGCATCATTCGGCAGATTTAAGGGAAAGGCTGTATTTGGAGACATGTTATATCGATTTTAGATTGCTAATTGCTAATTGCTAATTGCTAATTGCTAATTGCTAATTGCACCATTAGCCATTAGCTATTAGCCATTAGCTATTGACTATTCTTCCACGCGATACCCTAACTCTGCCAAACGCACACGAGACTGTCGCCACTTTAGTTGCACTTTGACGAACAGTTCTAGGTAGACTTTGCCTGCGATTAATTTTTGGATTTGTTCGCGTGCTGCACTACCAATTGCTTTTAGCATCGTTCCGCCTTTACCAATAAGAATCCCTTTTTGGGAATCTCTCTCTACATGAACAGTGGCGAGTACACGAGTAATGGTTGGTGTCTCTTCTACCAGATCGATGGAGATGGCTACTGAATGGGGAACTTCCTCACGAGTCAACAGTAAAATCTGTTCGCGAATCAATTCGCCCATAATAAAGCGTTCTGGCTGGTCAGTCACCAAGTCGGGTGGATAGTATAATGGTCCTGTTTCTAACTTTTGAATCAATAACTGTTGCAATTCCGGCAATTGTGTACCAGTCTTAGCAGAGAATTTCACTGTTTGCCATTGATGCAACTGAGCCAACTGTGTGTAGCTATCATCTAAAAGCTGGGGTTCTGGTGGTTGTTGGTCGATTTTGTTCAAACCCAAAATGACTGGTGTTGGGCTGTGACTTAGTAAATCAGCAATAAAGCGATCGCCTGTACCACAGTTCGTTGTTCCATCCACCACAAACAGCACTACATCTACAGATTCAATGGCTATTTTGGCATTTTGCACCAGTACTTCCCCCAGTTGATGATGGGGTTTATGAATTCCTGGGGTATCCACAAAAATTAGCTGCGCTTCTGGTGTCGTTAAAATGCCTCGCAATCGATTGCGTGTCGTTTGTGCTACGGGCGATGTAATGGCAATTTTCTGTCCTACTAATTGATTCATTAGCGTAGATTTACCGACATTAGGACGACCAATAATGCCGATAAAACCTGACCTAAACCCAGGAGGCGCCTGTGGAATCAGCACTTGTCCTGAAATAGATAAAATGTCTTTTTCAATACTAGTCACTTCTGGCTCTATCGTCCTATTTTATATATAGTATTAATTTTTTTGTCTGACCCGAAACAAACATAAAATTCCCCTGGATTTTCCAAAAATTGTCTGTGCTTAAATTTAATCTACTACTAAATTTTGTTCTCTGTTGTTGGGTAAGTGGCAGGAGGGGAATGCAACTGTTCACTGATTAACTAGGTTTACCGAGACTTGTGTCGGATATATGTGCTAAAATCTAGATATTATTTGGTACAAGTTTCGTCGTGAGTAAAAATTCAGATAGGTTCATCACTATTGGAGAGGCATCCAAGTTAAAAGACGTAAGTATTGAATTAGGGATTGGGGACTCAATACTTGCGACAGGCGACTCTTAAGATTTGGTTGGGGATTCAGACCCCAACTAAATCTTGAAAGAATTTGTTTCAAGGGTCCCCAGTCATGGAGCGCCCATTCCTCCCCAACTTGATTGTACGTAGTCGGGGATGTTAGGGTACGACCCGTTGATACTTTGAGGCATTGGGAAATGTATAATATCAATGAACACCAAGATTTAGACAGGAGGTGAGGTTTGTGGCGGAGTCAGTAAAAACTTATACTGACCAAATAGATTTTTGGCATTGGGGAGAATTATTCGCACTTTCTAGTCTAGTTGAAGAAGCACGCCACTACTGTTTAGAGTTAATAGTTGCTGGAAAAAATCGGAATGATTGTAATAAGGCATTACAATCTAAATTCAATGTAAATAAACGCTATGGCGCTTCAATTTATATTGAAGTTAAAGCAATTGTTGAAAATGCTAAAGAAAATAGAAATCACCACATTGAAACTTTATCATGTCAAATTAAATCGTTAAAATCTGACATCAAAAAGCGCGAAGAGCAAGGTGCTATTGGAGTAAGGTGAGCAAGAGTGTCAAGGGCACTCCCAGACACAAATATTTTACTGCCCGTCTTAACAGGACACACTCATGTTACGTCTTTTTGTCAGCTTGCTTGCTTTGTGGGTGAGTCTAGACGAATGGACAATCCAATTCAATTGGAGCTTTTTGAGGTTGGTGCAATTCCAACGGGAAAAGATGCGGTATCTGCTGCCGTGTCTAGGTCTAGGAAACCGCGCTAGCGTACTGAAAATACGTTTTCACAGGTTTGCCTAGATTTAAATTAGCGGAATCTACCATATATTATCTAAGTAGGTGGGCGAGAAAATTTATAACTATGTCCGAAGCGAAGGTCGCGTTCGCCCTTGGCGTTCCCGAAGGGTAGCTTCGTGAAGCAATTCGCTTGCGGTTTTGAGCATTTTACATTTCGTACTTGCTAGGTTTATTTGTGCCTACCTACTTAATCTACGCCTTTATTTTTATTTCTTGTAAAACTTACCATGCCTTTCGTATCCAAGCTACGTCCGGATTTTCTCGTCAGATTGTTCCTCAGCTTCTTCCTGAGTGCAGTACTTTTGGGGAACAATTTCAGTAATGCTGCCACACCAACACCAGCTACACCTGTATCTAATGTTGCCCTCACCCAAGGTGTGCGGAAAACAATATTAGATAACGGCTTAACCGTGCTAACCAAAGAAGTCCACACCGCGCCAGTGGTAAGCGTACAGGTATGGTATCGAGTTGGTTCGCGTAACGAGTCCGTAGGGGTGAATGGCATTTCTCACCAGCTAGAGCATTTGATGTTTAAAGGCACTACCGATCGTCCCGTACAGTTTGGTCGGCTGTTTAGTGCTTTGGGCAGTCAGTTTAATGCCTTTACCAGTTATGACGAAACAGCTTATCATGGCACGGTGCAGCGCGATAAGTTGGAAGCACTGTTAACCTTGGAAGCCGATCGCATGGAAGGCTCTTTGATTGGAGCCGAGCAACTGGCTAGTGAGAAGCGCGTTGTGATCTCAGAGTTGCAGGGATACGAAAATTCACCAAGCTACCGCCTTAGTAAGGTTGTAATGCGAGCTGCATTCCCAAATCGACCTTATGGTTTACCTGTAGGAGGCACAAAAGCCGATGTGCAGAAATTCACGTTGGAGCAGGTACGCAACTACTACAAGACATACTACAGCCCAGACAATGCCACTTTAGTGGTTACAGGAGATTTTGCCACTGAACCTGTACTCAAAACTGTCCAACAAACTTTTGGGAAACTGCCGAAACGGGAAAAGACGGCTCCTCCTAAAGTATCTACTGCTTTAGTAGATGCTACTTCTGCTGGTAATAAAACGCCTATTGTCCTGAAACAACCAGGAAGTGCGGCATTGTTGCAAGCCGTCTATCCCCTACCTAATATTAATCATCCAGATGTGCCTGCGATCGATTTGATGGATACTATCCTTACAGGTGGGCGTAGCTCTAGACTTTACCAGGCTTTAGTGGAATCTGGTTTAGCAAGCTCCGTCGGAGCAAGTGCTGCAGAACTGATCGAACCGGGTTGGTACGAAATTAGCGCTACGGCTGCTCCGGGGAAGGAAGTATCAAAAGTTACTTCTGTGCTGCAACAGTCTTTGAATAAATTTCAACAGGAACCAGTTTCTACAGAAGAATTGAATCGGGCAAAAACGCAACTGCAAGCCTCTTTTATATTGAGTAACCAAGATATTAGCAGTCAGGCAACTCAACTGGGGTATAACCAAACTGTCGCTGGGGATTATCGCTATGTTGAGCGGTATTTGGCGGCGATCGCCTCTTTGACGGCAGCGGATGTGCAGCGAGTGGCGAAAACTTACCTCAATCCTGCTAAACAAACTATCGGTTTCTTTATCCCAACCCAACCAGATGGTAAACCAGGAACGCAGAGCGCTGGTACTGGTCGTACAGCTGAGAACTTCAGCCCTGGTAAGCCTGTAGATCCAGCCGAACTTGCCAAATACCTGCCTCCTGCTACATCAGCGACTGATTCCACTAAACAAGAGCTACCACAGCAATTCACCCTCGACAATGGAATGCGAGTTTTCATACTGGCTGACCATAGCGTCCCCACCGTTAACCTAAGTGGACGAATTGATGCCGGTAGTGAATTTGACGGCAATCAAAAAGCTGGACTAGCAAGTCTGACTGCTGGTAACTTAATGAATGGGACGCAAACAAAAAATGCTCTCACTCTAGCGAAAACCCTAGAAGACCGAGGAGCTAGCTTGGGTTTCGCTGCTAGTCGCGAGGGTGTCAGCATTGGTGGCAATGGGCTGTCTGCTAATCTGCCAATATTGATTCAAACCCTAGCAGATGTGGTGCAACATGCAACTTTTCCAGGCGACCAGCTGGATCTCAGTCGTCAGCGGGCGTTAACGGGTTTAAAAGTACAGCTAGATGACCCCCGTGGACTGGGACGACGGGTATTCCAGCAGGTAATTTATCCCGAAAATCATCCGTTTCATAGCTTTCCCACAGAAGAAAGCTTAAAAAGTATTGCTCGCGACGATGTAGTTCGCTTCTACCAAGAACACTACCGACCAGATACGACAACCCTCGCCCTAGTTGGTGACTTTGACCCAACTCAAGTAAAAGCGTTGCTCAATCAGGCGTTCGACAAATGGCAGGCAACCGGTAAGCGACCAATTCTTAACATACCGCCAGTGTCATTGCCGCAAACTACCACACGCCAAGACAAAGTGATTCCCGGTAAGGCAGAGGCTGTTACCTATATCGGTTACAATGGCATCTCGCGGAAAGACCCCCGTTTCTATGCTGCGACAGTACTGAATCAAATTTTGGGTGGCGATACCTTGTCTAGTCGCTTGGGTACTGAAGTGCGCGATCGCCAAGGTTTGACCTACGGCATCTACAGTGCCTTTGCTGCAGGTATTAATCCCGGTCCCTTCTTAATCCAGATGCAGACTGCTCCAGGAGATGCCCAAAAAGCGGTCGCCAGCGCTCTAGCTCTACTCAAGCAGTTGCGAGAGCAAGGAGTCACTGAGGCTGAATTGAACACAGCGAAACGCTCAATTACTAACAGCTACCCTGTGGAGTTAGCCAATCCTAGTAGTGTGGCAAGCATAATTTTGGAAAATGCCGTCTTAGGGTTTTCTCAAAACGAAATCCGAGATTTTCCCAAGCGCATTGAGGCAGTTAATATGGCTCAGGTGCAACAGGCAATTCAGGATTTCATTCATCCAGAGAACCTAGTGGTTGTCACCGCAGGACCAGGAGAAGCTGTACAAAAGAGCGGTAGCTGATCAAATAAAGGGCGTTGCTGAATTAAAGTATGAATCTGGATGTAGAGACGTAGCAGTGCTACGTCTCTACAAGGATTTTGGTCCGCACGTAAAATCATTTTCATAGAGCAAAAGCATACTGGCAGGAGTATTTAAGCTATGACAAACTATAGAACCATTGGTGAAGTTGAAGAAGAATACCTTCGCAATCATTCCGAAGAGATTGATGATTACATTACCGTGCTGTTTGATGATGCAGAAAGCGACGATACCGCCCCGCTGTTGTCGTCTCTGCGCGTGGTAAGCCGCGTCAAGGGTGTTACCAACATTGCGTCAGCCTCCGGTCTAAGTCCTAAAGGGGTGCAGAAAGCTGATTCAGAAAACGACAATCCACAATTTAGCAGCGTGAATGCGATCGTGCACGCTATAGGCTACCGTCTTATACCACAAAAATTACCTAAATCGCGCTAATCAAAAACTTCCTTTACTTAATTTAAACTTAGAGTTCCCTAAATCGCTTTATTGATAACATCATCATAATTCGTAAGTAGATCGGCATGGAATATGTCTTTGCCGCAAACTACTAAACGCCAAGACAAAGAGGCTGAGAGTTTAATTATTGTGGAAGTTTTGCATAAGCTTTCTTCACCCAATATCCTCTGGGTGGCTTTTCTACTCCATAAGCCTTACACCATTTTTCTACGGCTTTGTCAGAGACACCAAAATCTTTAGCTATTTGCAATGTTGGTTTTTCCCAAACCAATTTTTCCAGTTCTTCTTTTGATGGTCTTTCCACTTTTCTCGTGTGAATTCTTGAGTCTGGGTCAACTTTCCTGGTTGTTAAGTCAACTCCAAATTCTTTATAGGTTCGCTTAGGGGCTTGTTCGGTGAAGTCTGTAAAGTCTTCCCACCAGTAAAAAGGCGTAGGTGAATTAGGTATTTGGGTAGTTATGGAGTAACCACTAAAGTTAACTGATGGATAGACAACTTTATCTATATCTGGGAGGTAAATAGCATAAAAGTCAAAGTCGTCTGCTTTATATTTTTTCTTATGAATACCTTTTTTATCGACCCAAATAGTCCTATTTACTACTCTGTTGTCTCCTGAGTATTTAGCTTGTATTTTATAAAATTTGTCGTCTTTGTAAGCAACTAAATCAAAAGGTAAATGCTCACAAACGACTGGTGTGAAAACCAAGTATCCTTTAAGTGTTAGGTCTGCGATCGCTTTTGTCGCAGCAATATCACCTTTATTTTTAGTGTGATGCAGCACAACTGAACCCTCAATTTGGTTTTATTATCATATCACCTTACAGAGCTTGAGGGTTCGTATTTATGTAAAACGAGCGCGGCAGGACTCGAACCTGCGACCATTTGCTTAGAAGGCAAATGCTCTATCCAGCTGAGCTACGCACCCAGATTGAGATTCAGGCTCTAAGAAGAGTCTGTTTTAATATTATACCTATATCCCCAACAAAATGCAACCTAAAATTGTAAATTTCACACTTGCAAGGCTAAGATCCAATTCATATGTAAATGTAAATTAAAAACCAAGCAAATGAGGAATGAGTATCGTCACGCCAACGCAACCAAGAGCTATTATTATATCTCCTATGTTAAAAAAGCCCCTATGAGGAGTTACTTGCCAGTGCCATGTTTATTCTCAAACGGCAGGATGTTGAGATATCGACCGTTCAGCACCCAAAGCGGGATCAGCCGATGCAGATCCTCCATTATGAGGGGCAAACCTTTCGCTTGATTAGCATCTTTAAAGCTAGCCAAGAAGAAGAAGCCAGAGCTTTGTGGAGAGATTTAACCGATCACAGAGGCAAAGCTTGCGTTTTGCTGGAGGAACCGGATCGCTACAGCGTCTGGGGTAAAATTCGTTTAGAGCAGCTAAGTAATGACATAGATAGCCATAACAGGACAAGAATTTTCACGATCGCCACTATATTGCTGCTGCAAGCAGTGTACATAGACATTGAAGAATTTTTAGGCACTCGGCAAGCGGGATTGTTTGAGAAAGATATTGCGTCCGTATTGCAGCATGGGCAATTTCCCCCTGTGTCTTCACCAGACGCAGCTAAATACTTGCTGACTATGAACTCGTTACAGACAACCCAAATGCCGGTTTGGCAAGAAAATCATGTCATCACCTTTTTGCAAGAACTGCATCGGCTGGCGAAAGCGTATTTTGGCAATACCGACTTTGCTCATGAAGCAGTTGAGAGGTTACAAGATATGCCAGAGGAAGAGCGATCGCTGTTCATCAGTTGGCTAAATCAATCTTCTGTGAGTAAACTATGGCATTAGTAGATCGCAGTTTCTCTGAGGATGGGATGATTCATGGCTGTGGCTTTACCTTGGTCGTTATTGTCAAAACAGCTGCAACCCATACAATCTATCAGACAAAATACTGCTAAAGTGCATATATACAATAAAGTTCTATGAGTAGCGCTTACGACAAATCATACCGACTTAAATCCATGTTCACCACTCAGAACATTGTCCTAGTTAGCATAGGCTGGGGTGTGCTGGCACTGTTGTACTTTTTGTTGTTTAGTGCCAAAATTCCAGATCTAGATGGCATAGAAAAGCGTGCCAATTGGTACATGATAGGTACATATATTTTAGAAGCAGTAGCTTATCTGGGTGCTGGTCTACTATGCTTAAGGAATTGGTACAGTCCGCAAATCGTCAGCGGTAGGAATGTTTGGCTTGCAATTGGTATCGGTATGCTTTCTTATTTTTTGGGAGGGATATTTTTTGATTATAAGGAAATCGTCTTAAAAGAAGTACCGCTTGTTTCCTTGTGTGATGTATTTTTTGTGACAACTTATCTATTGTTAGCCGTAGGCATGATCTTGGCAGTAGCATCTAGGCGACTTAACTTGGAAACATGGCAGTGGATAATTGTATTGACAATCGGAGCCTTTGGTAGTGCGTTAGCATGGCTAATCTCTAATCAACCAAAAGAAGCAGCCGTTGAGCAAGTGCCAGCATCGTTCGCGATTATTGCGCCAATTTTGAATTGGTTTTATATCGTGAGCGACGTGCTACTGTTAATGATTGCCACTACCTTACTACTAGCCTTTTGGGGCGGACGAGCTTCTTTGTCTTGGCGAATGATTGCAGCGGCAGCATTTTCGTTATACATTGCAGATATGTGGTTTAAATACGCCACAAATTGGATTCAAAATTATCAAAGTGGGGAGATATTGGAAGTATTTTGGGTATGGAGTGGGGTTTTATTTGGTATGGGTGCTGCCCTAGAATACGACGCATTATTAAACCGTTCTAAACGGGAGCGTGGACGAAAAAGAGCTTAGAAAAGATTTTTGGTGTCTACCGTGAGAAAACTAACAGACTCTGATAAACAGGAAATTCTAAAATTATACCGCGAAACTGCCGAAACGACTTCAACTTTGGCTGATCGTTATGGCGTGAGTAACTCGACAATTAGCCGCCTACTCAAAAGTACCTTGCCAGAAGACGAGTACGAATACCTCGTTTCTTTAAAGCGTGCTGCCAGAACTCCTGAAGGAAGGGCACAGGTAACCTACGAAAAGCCGCCTGTATTCTCTCAGCTAGAGCCAGAAACAGAAGTCCTAGCGGTGGCTGCGCAATCGGTTGCTCAAGAGGTTCAGTTACCTGTGCTAATAGTAGAGGAGCAACCTAGCCCAACTGATGGCAGTGATAGTGACTCCTCTGTGATTAAACGGATACGCCGTCGTTCCTCAGCGACGACGCAACCGAGTCAACCAGTAGGAGAGCAATTGGAGCTTTTTGAACAAAAACCTCCAGAAATAAAAAGCATTCCTAGTCCACGGTTAGAAGATGCACATTCTGAAGCCAAAGCAATTGCTCAAATGCTGGGCGAAGATTTGCTAGACTCGGACGACGATTTGGAGGATCTAGAGGATTTAGAAGATGATGAGGAATACTTAGACGAAGATGAAGAAGACTTTGATACAGCACCGCCGATAGTTACAAGACCAAGATCTGGTGACGCGTTAGTTCGAGTCTTACCACTGTCAGCAGCCAGTTTGCCCAAAACTTGCTATTTAGTGATAGACCGATCCTCAGAATTAATCACCCGACCACTCAAAGACTTTGGTGACTTAGGGCACATTCCTAACTTAGAAATCCAGGAAAAAACCCTGCCAGTGTTTGATAACCATCGTGTGGCAAAGCGCTTTTCCACAAAGCGCGATCGCGTGATTAAAGTTCCCGATAGTAAAATGCTGCACAAAGCTCGTTATCATCTACAGGCAAAGGGAATCACCCGCCTGTTGATTGACGGACAAGTTTACTCCTTGTCTAGTGTTTAGTTAGTTGTTAGTTGTTAGTTGTTAGTTGTTAGTTGTTAGTTGTTAGTTGTTA
>CAXTSI010000240.1:0-13156 GCA_964246695.1 uncultured bacterium | reverse complement strand
CCCCCACTCCCCCCACTCCCCACTCCACATCACCTTGTCCGAGATAAATATTCAGAGCAATTTTGATGTTTTAGTAGTTGGCGCTGGTGCTGCTGGACTATATACGGCGCTGTGTTTGCCAACCGAATTACGAGTCGGCTTGATTACCAAAGAAACCGTTTCTTTGTCCGCTAGTGAATGGGCGCAAGGTGGTATTGCCGCTGCGATCGCACCTGAAGATTCTCCACAGTTGCATATTGAAGACACAATGCGGGCAGGTGCTGGTTTGTGCGATCGCCCCACTGTAGAATTCCTCGCTCAACATGCCGGTCGCTGCATTCAATCTTTAGTAAACTTGGGGGTAGCCTTTGACCGTCAAGGCAATTCGCTGGCTTTAACTTTGGAAGCTGCCCATTCTCGCAACCGTGTTCTCCATGCTGCTGATACCACAGGCAGAGAAGTCATCACCACCCTGACGAACCAAGTACTGCGACGTCCGAACATCCAAATAATTCAACAAGCCTTGGCATTAAGTCTGTGGCAAGAACCTGAAACTGGGATTTGTCAGGGAATTAGCATATTTTATCAAAGTCAAGTAAGATGGGTAAAAGCTGGGGCTGTGGTTCTAGCAACAGGTGGTGGTGGTCAGGTGTTTGCCCAAACCACTAACCCGGGTATCAGTACGGGCGATGGAGTAGCAATAGCATGGCGTGCTGGGGCAATTCTTCGGGATTTGGAGTTTGTGCAATTTCACCCCACAGCCCTCACTAAACCCAATGCCGATCGCTTTCTTATTAGTGAAGCTGTACGCGGCGAGGGGGCACACCTGATCGATAGTGAAGGGCGGCGTTTTGCTTTTGATTACCACCCGGCAGGTGAACTCGCTCCCAGAGATGTAGTCAGCCGCGCCATTTTTACTCACTTACAACAGACTTCAGTTGACCTGACCACTGCCCATGTGTGGTTGGATATGCGACCTATTGGAGTCGAAAAAATTCGCCACCGCTTTCCCAATATTATTAAAGTCTGTCATCGCTGGGGTATTGATGTATTTTCGGAACCAATTCCCGTTGCCCCAGCTGCCCATTACTGGATGGGTGGTATTCTTACAGATCTGATGAATCGCACGAATATTCCCGGTTTGTACGCTGTGGGAGAAACCGCTAGTACCGGGGTGCATGGGGCAAATCGCCTTGCAAGTAATTCCCTGCTGGAGTGTGTTGTATTTGGCGCACAAATGGCTGATGTAGAGACGCGATTAATCGCGTCTCTAAAAAGTGTACCAGTAGAGACGCGATTAATCGCGTCTCTACTTGAATTTAGCCTAAATTTGAGTGAGTGGAACACCCAGCAAGCACAATTAGAAGTGCTGCGGCAGAAGATACCACGTCTGGTGTGGGAAAGTGCTGGTATCTGTCGGGTGCAGTCTGAGATGGATCTGGCGATGGCGACTGTTGAATCTTGGCAGCAAGATTTTGCTACCTTGCCTGTGAGTCAATTCTTGCTATCTCTAAGTCCTGCACAACCAGCTCATTTCAATCTTCCCAATGTTGAAAGCCAAGTACGGTTGTGGGCAGAAACCCGCAATTTACTAGATATTGCTTATTTAATTTTAAAAAGTGCTGCTTTTAGAACTGAAAGCCGGGGAGGGCACTACCGCCTAGATTATCCCCAATCCGACCCAAGCTGGCAAGTTCACACAGTTGTACAAAAACACAATTGGTGGAAATCTGCTGTTTTAGACAACTAACACGGGGAAATGGTTAATGGCTAATTATTACTATTAGCAATTAACGAGTACCACTACCATGCGTACTATCAGGACCACTATAATTTGGCGGTACAAATGTACTATTGAATTCATCTCTGGGACTGATGTTTTTTAAACGAGGAGAAGTATTCTTAGGAGCGGTTAAACCGTCAGTAGCACTAAAAACATTAGCAGTCAAATTGCTAAAAGTCCCTCTAGCATCAGCAATTTCCGGAATCATCAAATGCACTCCGATGAAAAACATCAGTAAACTCACGATTCTCAAATTAGGTACCATAAACATCAGTAAATTCACTTAGGTTTCTTGCTCTACTATCGTGAAAAATTTAATTTTTCAGTATTGATAATTACGTTTTATTACTCATTTACCGTCATTGGCACCTCTCTAAAGTGAGGGTTAGGCATGGAAAATAACCACTCAAGGGGTACATTCGACTTTTTTATTTAAGCTTAATATTTGAGCATAGGAAAAACTATGTGTTTAAAATCACTACATATTAAACATCATTTCTTGCTATCAAAAGATACTTTAAGCACTTTTTAAAAATTACGTAACAGTAAATATGACTAAAATAAACACCAATACTGTTCAGATAAGAGAATTTATACCAATTCCAAAAATGATTGCTACAAATGAATACCTTGGTAGAGGCACGGCAGTGCCGTGTCCCTACAAGATGTGTCGCATTATTTAATGAAATTGGTATTACCTGCCATCAACTTATGTAGAGACGCGATTAATCGCGTCTCTACTTTCGGATGCAACGTCTCTACACGTGTAAAATCTCCCGTAACTCTACTTGAACCAAATCACGCAAACTCATAGCGGTTTTTACCTAGGTGCTTAGCACGGTACATAGCAGCATCTGCTTGTTTCATCAAGGTTTCACTGTCTTGACTATTAAGTGGGTAGACACTGATGCCAACACTGGCAGAGACTTTAATGTAATGTCCGTCCAAGACAATCGGGTCATTGATGGTTGCTAAAATTTTTTCGGCGACTATAGCAGCAGCTTGCACTTTGGGAATTGCCCGCAAAATCACGGTAAATTCATCGCCGCCCAACCGGGAAACAGTATCGCTACCGCGCAAAGAGTTGTTGAGGCGCTTGCCAACAGTGATCAATAAGCGATCGCCAATTTCGTGTCCGAGAGTATCATTGACTTGCTTAAAGCCATCTAAGTCAATAAATAGTAGTCCCAGTAATAAATCATTGCTTTGCGCCCACTGTAGGGAGTCATCAAGTTGTTCTACAAAAAATTTGCGATTGGGTAGACCAGTGAGGTTGTCATGATAGGCAATATACCGTAAGTAGTCTTCTTTTAGTTTTAATTCAGAGTTGGAGCGGGATAACTCGGCGTGCTGACGTTTGAGGTCTTCTTCTTTCAGTTTGCGTTTAGTAATGTCTCGGATCACCCCAACTAAAAAGAAATTACCAGCTGCGTCTTTGTGGAGCGATCGCTTAGTGGCAATTAAATAGGTTTTTCCACAAGCATTAGTAAATTCTTCTTCATGTTCCTGAGATGCCTGACTTTGGAAAACTAGCTCATCTTGCTGGCGAAACACATCAGCTTCATGTTTAGGGAAAAATTCATAGTCAGACTTTTCAATCAAAGTGCTTTTGGGATAACCGATAAGTTTACAATAAGCCTCATTCAAAACAATCCACTGGTGTTTTTCATTTTTCACGAAAATTGGGTCGGGAATTGTATTGATCACTTGATGCAAAAACTCTTTGGAACGTTTCAACTCTTCTTGCTGATATGCGAGCTGATAGGTAATGACAATAGCTGAACCGCCATAAGTTAGAAGCCCTGGTATGATTGGTATCCACCAACCAAACTTGAAAGCAAGGTAGGCGCCACCTGTCAGCACAAAACATGAAAGCAGAATACTCACGACGCTCGATTTGGGACGCTGTATTTGCCACCGAGTAGAGGCTCCCACATAAGCCCAGGCGAAAATCCACAACCATTCTACGGGTTCAGACCAAGCTTTAAGTACTTGTCTTTCTTGGAGGGCGGCTGTGATTAACTCGCTGATAAAATAGGCTTGCAGTTTGATACCAGCCACAGGCTTTGCCGTACCAATCAGACGGCTGGAGTATGGAATTAACACAAAATCTTGGAGACTGGTTGCAGTAGAACCAACTAGCACAATGCGATCCTGAATCCAACTTTCTGGTACGCCGTCGGCTAGCACTTCCCTCATAGATACCTTACGAAAGCCGCAACTATCCACTGATGAGTTTCGACAGCCAACTTTCGGAAAGTTGGACAAAATCTGGTAACCTCTGTTATCTACCCCCACGTAGGGACCATAATTAGACTGAAGACGGGGAAACACAGCCTTACCCAACTGCAAATACTCCGGGTTGTCTTTTGCTTTCTGGGGAGTAATGCCTTCTGACTTTAAATATACTAAAGCCAGCTTCAAGGCAAAACTAGAGTGTGGCTGATTATTAATATGCCAATACAACAAGCTGCGACGTATTTTGCCATCAGCGTCAAGTAGCACGTTGTTAAAACCTACTTGGTCAAGCTGACTAAGAATCGGTGGAGGTGGAACACTGGCGTTTTTGTGATTTGACAGGAGTTCAATGCCAACCAAGTTGGGCATAGACTGATAAGCCTCAACCAATTCCTGATGACCTGGTTCCACCGGCAAATCTCGGTAGATATCTAAACCAATAGCGCGAGGTTGGTGGACTTTTAATTTTTGCAACAACTGGGCGATGACGTCATCTGGAATTGGCCACCGACCAACCTGTCGTAAGGAAGCTTCATCAATCGCTACAATAGTGATCCGCTCTTGCGTGTGTTCAGTTGGACGTAATTGAAAAAATTGGTCCAAGGCTGCTAATTCTAAGGATTGTAATAATCCGATAGAGCGCAAGAGCAGGATGCACGCTGCAATGCTGGTAGCGGTAATCAATTCCCTCTTTCTTCGACCCAGCGCTTGTTTGAGTACAAACAGTAACTTTACGAAACACTTGCCTAGCTGCTTACTCATTCCCATTACCTGATTGGGAGAACTATGTTCATTTGACAGGTGAATATAACAGGCATGCGATTTACAGGAAAATCCCCCAGGCAAGTCAAGAATAACCAATTATAAAATCTAAATTTTGAAATTATCGACCTTTTTCTGAGGCTTAACTTCAAAATATGCAGTTAGGAGTAGAGATTTGTGTGAAGTATGTTTATAAAGTCAAGTGGCTGCAGTGCATTAGGAATACCTCAGCAAGTTGACTTTTTGCATAACTATGTATACTCATTCAGTCTGACGAGTCACTTGATGTGGAAAAACTAACGTGAAACCTACACACGACGAAAGCGGACCGACAAGGAAAGGGGGCAAATTCAAAACCTCTCTCCTTGTAGGAGAGAGGTTGGAGAGAGGTTCGTCAGAAATCAAGTTACTTGAAAGTGCCAACAAAATTCTTAAAGTTGCGCGGACCTTTGTAGCCAGAAAGTTGAGACAGTTTCTCTAGTGGTTGCACACTGGGATAAAGTTTCCCGTTAATCTCCCAGGTAGGATAGCTTTGAACGCCAGCTGCTTGGCACAAATCTGGACGCGGATCGTCTTTGCCTTGGGGATCGCAATCAATGTGTTTAATTTCTGGATACGCCTCTTTGCCAAAAAGTTCCTTTTGTTCGTGGCAATGGGGACACCACCAAGCAATATATTCCTTAGCACCGATTTTGGTAAGATGACGCGCCAGTTCAATTTCTGCCTGACTGGAGGTGGAGCGAATTTGCCAACCAACTCCAAGTTTGGGCTGTCCTACTGGGTTTGGGGTCAGAGGTGGTGCGGAATTTGAGCCTGCGTCAGCAACTGATTTATTCACATTGGCATAGACACCTAAAGTGCCAATGAGCGTCACCATACCGACGACAATAACGGTAAAGAAAATTTGCCCAAGATCCTCCCAAGTGCGACCAATCAGGGTGAGTACTAAGAGGCTGATGGAGAATGTCGCCGAGGCAATGCAGTAGAGACAGACTGCCTTAATTTGGAAAAATAGCAGGTACATTAGGTAGGTACTGAAGACTGACATGGCGATCGCTCCTGCTAAAAGCAGCAACCATGTCCAGTTTTCCAGATTTTTGCGTCGCTCCTTATTTTCTTCTGGTTTAACTGCCAAGGGAACTAAAGCAAATATCACCATACTGGTGTATGCCAAAAACCCGAACAAGGCTAATGGCTGACCAAAAACTGTTCCCCAAGGACTGGAAAGAACATCATTACAGCTGGCAGCCCCCTTAGCTACACAAGCTACACTGCCTCCTGTTAACTTCTCTATAGTGAGATAAGCCGTTGTCAATGCACCACAACTGGCGATTGCCGCAATCAAGGGACGCGACCATTTATGAATCCAAGGAGTAGAACGGCGGCGAATCATAAATTGATTTTGGGAATTGTTAGTTGTTAGTTGTTAGTTGTTAGTTGTTAGTTGTTGGTTGTTGGTTGCTGGTTGTTAGTTGTTGGTGAGCGTAAGCGCCGACACGAGTGTTTCCGGAGCAACGGGCGACTGGCTTTCCCGTTGGGTTGTTAGTTGTTGGCTGTGCTACTATCCACTAACAACTATCCACTAACAACTATCCACTAACAACTATCCACTAACAACTAACCAATACAATTAAGAGTGTAGCTTTACAGAAGTAATTGATTTTTTTTCACATGACGAGTTCCAACTTTGGTGAGCGGCTTCCACAAATTGACTAACCCGGATCGGGTCAATTGGTTGTTCGCGGTGACCGTGGCGTTTCAGAGAACTGGAAACAATGACACCATCTACTGCCTGTATCAAGGTAGCAATATTTTCCCATGTTGCTCCACTGCCGATGAATACTGGGGTTCCATGGGCAGATGCAGATGCCAGTTCTAAATCTTCTAGGTTAGGCGGATTACCAGTAGCCCAGCCAGATAAAATCACTGCGTCTGCCAAACCGCGTTCAATTGTGTCTTGCACAGCGGTGGTGAGATTGACCGAACTTAAAGGACGGGCGTGCTTCACCAACACATCGGCGAGGATTTTGACATCGCTGCCTAATTCCCGCCGATAACGTAGTAGTTGATGGGCTTCTCCCTCAATTAATCCTTGGTCGGTTGCCATAACGCCGGTCAGCACGTTGACACGGATGAATTGCGCTTTGACGCAGGTGGCGATCGCCATTGCACTTTTTGCATCGTTCCGCAAAACATTTATGCCCATAGGTAGGGTCACCAAATTTTGTATCCGTTGCACTACCACAGTCATAGCACTTACAACCGCTGGATCGACCTGATTTTTGGTAAACGGTGCATCAAAAAAATTTTCGACAATAATGCCGTCAACCCCTCCACTGGAGAGTGCTGTTGCTTCTTGTTCGGCACGGTCAATCACTGCTTTCAGGCTACCTCCCCAACGAGGTGAGGTAGGTAGCGGTAGTAGGTGAACTACACCAATAATCGGAGTTCGGGTTTTAAATAGCTGATATAAGTCCACGTCTTTAACCCGCTTTGCTTGTTAGTTGTTAGTTGTTAGTGAGCCAGTCCTTGCAGCTTGTTTCCCGCGCCGTAGGGAACTGGCGCTCCCGTTGGGTTGTTAGTTGTTAGTTGTTTTTCCACCAACCACTAACCACTAACCACTAACCACTAACTAACTAGTCAAATTTGTTTACTCTTGGGAGCGGATTTGCTGCCTTCTCCCTAAGGAGCAAACTGGCGTCAAACCTTCCATAAGATATGTTAAGATAAAATCTGGCTATTAAGAGTAGTTTGCCACTCATAAAAACGCGAGGCAGCTTCCTTTGAAAGTAGGTTCCTTACCTGCCAGAGTTACAGGCATCGCCTGAGCGAAAGGGTAGCATTACAGCTGTTAAGGCGTAGTCGCGCGCAATTTTCCGAAAATGGTAGCGACTTCTCACAACTTGCTATAGAATCCAGCTTATGACGGAGACCGTCATAACCAGTGTCATCCAAGAGAGCTACTTCCCCATGGGTAAATTTACAAACTAAACGCTGCGGTAATGTAAAATACCAAAAGGCAATTGTTAAAAAAGAATACTGGTGTCCAATTTACCCAAAGACTAGTTAAATTTCCCCTGGAAAAAAGATTAATAAAGATATCATAGCATGATCTCTATATTGATTAAGGTCATGACTCCTGTAGGGTGTGTATGACTATCATAGGATGCTGGTGAGGAGGTTCAAATCTCCAAAGAGTGTCAAGAGCAAGAAGCTAGTACATAACTATATTAAGTAAAAGGAAAAACCTGAAGATTTTTCATGATATGGGTGATAAGCCAATAATTGCAATTTCTCACCTAGGCTGCGAGAAAAATCGAATTGATACAGAACATATGCTGGGACTGCTGGTAGAAGCAGGCTACGGCGTAGATACTAATGAAGAATTAGCTGATTATGTTATTATCAATACATGCAGTTTTATCGCAGCAGCACGGGAAGAATCTGTTAGAACTTTAGTAGAACTGGCAGAGGCGAATAAAAAAATTGTCATCACAGGCTGTCTAGCGCAACACTTCCAAGAGCAGTTGTTGGAGGAGTTGCCCGAGGCAGTGGCGGTAGTAGGAACAGGCGACTATCACAAAATTGTAAATGTAATTCAGCGGGTAGAACAAGGAGAGCGTGTCAAGCAGGTCAGTGTAGAACCAACCTACATTGCCGATGAAACCACACCGCGCTACCGCACCACAACTGAGGGTGTAGCTTACCTGCGGGTTGCCGAAGGATGTGACTACCGTTGTGCATTTTGTATTATTCCCCATCTGCGAGGAAACCAACGTTCGCGTACTATTGAATCCATCGTTACTGAAGCTATTGAGTTAGCAAGCCAAGGGGTAAAGGAAATCATACTGATTTCCCAAATTACTACCAATTACGGTATAGATATCTACGGTAAGCCAAAGTTAGCCGAATTGCTGCGTGCTTTGGGTAAAGTAGATGTGCCGTGGATTCGTATGCACTACGCTTATCCAACTGGACTAACCCCAGATGTGATAGCGGCAATTCAAGAAACACCTAACGTCTTACCTTATCTGGATTTGCCCTTGCAGCATTCCCATCCAGAGATTCTCCGCGCCATGAACCGTCCTTGGCTTGGACAGGTAAACGATACAATTATCGAACGCATCAAGGAGGCACTACCTTCATCAGTGCTGCGGACAACCTTTATTGTCGGTTTCCCTGGTGAGCGTGATGAACATTTTGAGCATCTGTTGCAGTTTGTCCAGCGCCATGAATTTGACCATGTAGGTGTTTTCACTTTTTCGCCGGAGGAAGGAACACCCGCTTACAACCTACCAAACCAACTGCCCCAATTCGTGATGGATCAGCGGCAGGCTGCGGTCATGGAAATCCAACAGCCGATTTCTTTAAAGAAAAATCAACAGGAAGTCGGCAAGGTAGTAGACGTTCTGATTGAACAAGAAAATCCCGAAACAGGAGAGTTGATCGGTCGTTCTAGCAGATTCGCCCCAGAAGTGGATGGGCAAGTATTTGTTCATGGCGAAGCAACTTTAGGAACTATCGTGCCAGTAAAGATCAAACAGGCTAATGTCTACGACCTTTATGGTCAAATAGTCAATAACTAATTTGTTAGTTGGTAGTTGGTAGTTGTTAGTTGTAATGACTAACAACTAACAACTAACCACTAACAACTAACCACTAACCACTAACAAGTAGGAGATTTAATGGATCTTTCGTTTCAAGAATTAGGAATTTCACAAGAGCGCGTTCACCAATTAGAACAAATAGGTTTTACCGCACCAACTAACATTCAAATGCAAGCGATTCCTCAACTGCTAGGGGGTCGTGATATGGTGGGTCAATCTCAAACCGGAACGGGCAAAACAGCGGCATTTTCTCTACCGATTTTAGAGCGGCTGGATATTAATCAAAAGGCGGTACAAGCCTTGGTGTTGACGCCGACTCGGGAACTAGCAATTCAAGTCCATGATGCGATCGAAGACTTTATTGGCGATCAAGGATTGAGGGTGTTGGCAATCTACGGAGGTCAATCAATTGACCGCCAAATTTTACAACTAAAACGTGGTGTTCACATGGTTGTGGGTACACCAGGACGGGTCATAGACTTGCTGGATCGGGGCTGTCTGAAGCTGGAACGAGTGCAGTGGTTGGTGTTAGATGAAGCTGATGAAATGTTGAGCATGGGCTTTATCGATGATGTAGTGAAAATACTTTCCCAAGCACCAGAAGACCGCCAAACAGCTTTATTCTCGGCGACAATGCCGCCATCAATTCAAAAGCTGGTATCGAAGTTTCTGCGATCGCCTGTCACAGTCACTGTCGAGCAGCCAAAAGCAGCTCCTACCAAAATCAATCAGGTAGCTTACCTCGTACCGCGTCACTTGACAAAAGCCAAAGCTTTACAGCCTATCCTGGAAATGGAAGACCCAGAATCGGCTTTAATCTTTGTCCGCACTCGACGTACAGCGGCAGAACTCACCAATCAGTTGCAATCTGCAGGTCACAGTGTAGATGAATATCACGGTGACTTGTCCCAACAAGCCCGTGAGCGATTATTGACTCGGTTCCGCAATCGTCAAGTACGCTGGGTGGTAGCTACTGATATTGCTGCACGGGGTTTGGATGTCGATCAGTTGTCTCATGTGATTAACTTCGACTTACCCGATAGTGTGGAAACCTACGTCCACCGTATCGGTCGTACTGGTCGAGCTGGTAAAGAAGGTACTGCTATTTCTCTCGTGCAGCCTTTTGAGCGGCGTAAGCAACAGCTATTTGAGCGCCATGTCCGTCAAAACTGGCAAGTAATGACGATTCCCACACGCGCACAAATTGAAGCTAAGCAGTTAGAAAAATTGCAAGCACAAGTGCGGGAAGCTTTAGCAGGTGAGCGTTTAGCTTCATTTTTGCCGATAGTAAGTGAGTTGACTGAAAAATACGATGCTCAGGCGATCGCTGCCGCCGCGTTGCAAATTGCTTACGATCAAACCCGTCCTGAGTGGTTGCAATCAGACGGCGGTCTGACTGAAGAGGACATTCTATCCTCCAGTCCTAAACCGAAGCTGCGGGGAGGTAACCGTCGTGAATCTGGTGAGCGAACTCGCTCTAACTGGACAAAATCTGACACCACCACAATTGAAGGAGAAAGAAACGGGTCTGCCAAACCCAAACTCCGGACTGGGCGTCGTGAACCTTCTGTATCGCCGACGAAAAAGCTCGGTTCTGGTACAGCCAGGGAATCAGCTTCTTAATCATTAGTCATTGGTGACTGGCTACTGACTATTAAGCTCGTTCCTAGGCTCCAGCCTAGGAATGCCTTACTGTGGGCTTCTACAGGATTGACCGCATTGTCAGGGCGCGGAAACCGCGCCCCTACGGTCAAATTGTCGTCTACTTATTGCCGGAATGTCGATGCATATTTAAATATTTCTGTCAATGCGATCGTCCTAAAATAAATGAAGGCAATTTAGATGTAGGGTGTGTTAGCTGAGATATTGCACCATTCTCAACAAGGCGAGAGAAACCGGTGACAAGATCGCGCCGACACGAGTGTTTCCCGACCTAGGCGACTGGTGAGACAGCCCGCGAGAGGAGGGTTTCCCGAATTCAGGATCTGCTTTCCCGTTGGGGTTTCTAAACGATAAATTAACGGTTTCAGCTTTACTGATTCGCAACAAACCCGCTATAAGAGCGGTGGTGCAAGATGTAAGTAAATCAAAGCTTTTTAATTTTTAATTTTTAATTTTTAATTTTTAACGTGCATCCCCAATTAGGACAAAAGGTGCCCAGTAATAAGGATGACGGTGAATTTGTTTAAGCTTAGCTTGTCGCAGAGCCTCTCCTTTGCTCATACCCTGCTTGAGGTTCTGATAAAATTCAATCATAAGTTGCTGCGTTCCTTTGTCATCAACAATCCACAGGCTTGCCATCACAGCTTTGGCTCCAGCACGCTCAAATATATAGGCAATACCCGCGATTTCTTCTCCGTTAGAATTTGTTTCTTGGGCAGTTTGACAAGCACTGAGAGTTACCAATCGCGTACCTTTGAGTCCTAAAAGGGCAGCATTGGCAATATCAAATTGAGTATCAGCAAATAGTAACGTATTTTTCTTCAAGTTTAATTTTTTACAGTCTTCTTTTTGAAAGCAACCGTGAGTTGCCAAATGCAGTAAAGGAAAGCGGAAGGCTTGAGTTTTAAACTTAGCAAGGGTGGCATTTTTGCCGAGATAAGATTCACTCCCTGGTAGTAGTTGGGTAATATTTTTTACTTCCTCCTCTGCTCCTGGGAGATTTTGCGGTTCATAAGGTATAGGATTCCCAAATGCTAAAACAACTTGTGGTTGGTGTGTCAGGTTTTGCGTCTCTATCGATTCTAAGGTATCAGTAGAAATGCGGGTAAGATAGTTGACAGGGTATTGTTGGATCAGAAATTGCTGTGTTTTATTGTCGTAAAGGGTTTCAAAAGGTAGGTAGCGCAATTTACTAGTAGCAATGATACTGAGTTGTTTGGGAGATAATACCTGAATTTTGTCTTTCACAGGGCGGATGAGGATGTCGTACAGTGGCTGACTCCCAGTTTCGATGTAGCTTTCATCACTGTCGTTTTGCACCTGTTTCAGGTATTGGGTGAGGAGTTGGTCAAATTCTTTAGGGTTAATCTGCCTTTTAACAATACTAAGTTGGTCTTTAGTTAAGACAAAAGTAGCAATATTATTGCCAAGCAAGACGGGTTGAACTACGACTGTTCCTGCTGGGATTGAGGATTTGAGCTTTTGAATATCTGTGGGAGTAGTTTCCAAAAGTTCTGCTACCTCAGGAAAACTGCGGGAGATACCTTCAGCATCCTTATAGACTTGTGTTTCTAACTGCCGAATTTGTTGAGATAAAGCCTCGGAGAACGTATGTTGCAGTTGTCGTCGCAGAGATTCCAGTTGTTGATTTTGTTGATTCCACTTGTCAAGTGCTTGCTGTGCTTGAGAATTGGCAACTTTAGCGTTAATTAGGCGAGAGTAATCAGCGAATTCGGCTGTAGTAAACAAGTTAACCCACTCAAAGGCTTGATCGTATTGTTTTTGCTCAATAAGAATATCGACTAGAGCAGTTTCTTCCCAACTGTTGACTTGTAAAAATTTTTGGCGATTTTCCCGTTGTAATCCCCGGCGCATTTCCAAAATAATTTGAACAGATTTTTCTAAATTGCTAATGGCTTCAGTTTGTTTATTCGTATCTCGGTCAAGTACACCAATATTACCCAAAGTTATAGCTTCACCTGCGCGATCGCCCACTGCCCGAGATAGGGGCAGTGCTTGGTTGTAGAACGAGAGTGCCTTTTGCTTTTCTCCTAAAGCGTCGTAGACTCGACCGATGTTATTGAGGGTGGTAGCTTCACCTGAGCGATCGCCCACTGCCCGAGAT
>CAXTSI010000239.1:0-13204 GCA_964246695.1 uncultured bacterium | reverse complement strand
CCACCGATCTCCCTCATCCCCCTCATTTTTCTTATCCTCCTCCTGATAAGCGGTGTAAGCTAGCAACTGCTCAGATGCCTGTTTACCCAACTTACGAATGGCTTGTTGCAATTGTTGCTGCTGATTCAAGGACAAACTTAGGAACTTTTCGGCATACCCCTGAGTACACAGGTGATAAGTTGCCAGAATCAACTGCTGCCGCAAGGCTTGCCCCAACGTAGTTAGATAACTGGCATAAGCACTTTGGAGATCTGCCGCGATCGCACGTGTCGCCTCTTCTAGTGCTAAGATGTCCCGCTCAATTCGCTCGATTGCTCTTGCCATATCTTCTTATTATTGCCCATATTAACCATTAAATGGTACAAATGTACGCATCAATTTTCAAATAATTATCCAATAGATAGTTGTTAGTTGTTAGTTGTTAGTGGTTAGTGGTTAGTAGGACAACTAACAACAGGATTTTTGATTTTGCATTGATTAAGCAGTCAGTAGTCAGCTTTTACCTAACTACTGACCCCTAACCTCAAATAAAAATAGAGGTCAGCTGACCCATGCTTGACCTGTCATTTAACGTTAGTGGTTAGTGGTTAGTGGTTAGTGGTTAGTGGGTAGCGGTTAGTGGTTAGTGGTATTTTTACAACCAACAACCAACAACTAACAACTAACAACCAACAACTAACAACCAACAACTAACAACTAACTAATTTACTTGCTACCAACTTGTGCAGCGACTTCCTCAGCAAAGTTACTTTCTTGCTTCTCAATGCCCTCGCCGAGGATAAAGCGGACGAAGCGCCGAACTTGGATGTTTTCGCCAAGTTGAGCGATCGCTTGTTTCACCAGTTCTTCCACCGTGATACTTTGGTCACGAATGTAAGGCTGATCCAGCAAAGTTAGTTCTTTCAGGCGTTTTTCAATCCGTCCCTGAACAATTTTTTCTTTGACTGCATCTGGCTTATTCGCTATGTCATCCCGCCCCATTTCAATTTCCTTTTCTTTGTCGGCGACTTGAGGTGGGATGTCAGATACCTTAACGTACTCCACGTTAGGACAAGCCGCAACCTGCATGGCAACGTTTCGCACCAGTGTTTGAAACTCCTTGCGGCGGGCTACGAAGTCAGTCTCGCAGTTTATCTCTACCAGTACACCGACTCTACCGCCAGTGTGAATGTAGCTATCCACGAGTCCTTCCGCTGCCACACGATCTGCTTTTGACCCGGCTTTAGCGATCCCCTTTTTCCGTAGCCATTCTTCAGATTTCACCAGATCGCCACTGTTTTCTTGCAGCGCCTTTTTGCAGTCCATCATGCCAGCACCAGTTTTTTGGCGTAGCTCTTGAACGATTTTTGCAGATATTTCCGCCATATTGCCTCAATTCCTACTTGACTGACAATTTTAACCGCTTTTGGATTGTTAGTTGTTAGTTGTTAGTTGTTAGTTGTTGATTGCTAATTGCTAATTGCTAATTGCTAATTGTTCGTTGCCATTAGCTATTAGCCATTAGCTATTAGCTATTAGCCACTAACAACTAACCACTAACAACTAATTATTCTTCATCATCGTCGGGAATGAGAGTGTCAGTATACTCGCTTTCCTCGTATTCGTACTCTTCCTCGCCGCCGTCGTAATCTTCGTATTCATCTTCTCCATCCAATTGACCGTGACGACCTTCATAGATGGCGTCTGCCAATTTACCTACTATTAACTTAATCGACCGAATGGCGTCGTCATTTGCTGGGATGGGGATATCTACCACATCCGGGTCACAGTTTGTGTCTAGCATGGACACAATCGGAATTGCCAGTTTTTGGCATTCTTGAACTGCGTTATACTCCCGCTTCTGGTCTACAATCACTACCACGTCGGGGACTTTCCGCATGGTTTTAATACCACCGAGGTATTTCTGAAGCTTCGCCATTTCCCGACGCAGCATCGAGGCTTCTTTTTTCGGCAATAAATCTAGAGCGCCGTTTTCTTCCCGACGTTCCAAGTCTTTCAGGCGGTCTACACGAGTTTTGATGGTCGTCCAGTTGGTGAGCATTCCGCCCAACCAACGCTGGTTGATGTAATGGGAACCACAACGGGCAGCTTCTTGGGCAATAATTCCTGCTGCTTGCCGTTTTGTGCCAACAAACAGAAATTTCTTGCCAGTTTCTGCTTGTGAGCGCATGTAGCTATAAGCATCTTCCATTAACTGGGCTGTTTGCACCAAGTCAATGATGTGTACTCCGTTACGGGATGTGTAAATGTACGGAGCCATCTTCGGATTCCACCTGCGGGTTTGATGCCCAAAGTGAACACCCGACTCCATCATCTGAGCCAATGAAACGACTGCCATATTTTTCTACTCCTATTCGGGTTAAACCTCCATCCAGGCGTATTTCCACGACAGGAAACACCCGACGTACTCCCAGATGTGCGAGATTAGACAACTACTCTAGGTTAACACATTTTGTTGATTGGGGAATTGCTAATTGCTAATTGCTAATTGCTAATTGCTAATTGCTAATTGCTAATTGTCCTTGGTTATCAACAACCAACAACCAACAACTAACAACTAACAACTAACAACTAACAATTCAAGATGCCTGCTGCATTTCTGTATAAGCTTCATAAACACCTTTGACGTTATACCAGTTCAGGAAAATGCGGGCGATTTCTAAAGCCAACTGGGGTTTACCTGAGTTAATTAGCCAATGCAAAAAAGGAGCCATTGTGCGTTCATTAAGAGCGCCATTGAATGTGAGAATTCCCCAAAGTAAGCGATGTAACAAAGTCATTTGAATCATCATTCGCACTTCCCAAGTGGGGTGCTTTTGATAAAACAAAACTCCCATGCGTCCGCGTTGAATTTCTTTGTCAATCAAGCGAGGAATTTGCTCTAAGCTAAAGGGTGGATGCCAGTGATAGCCAACGGCAGATGGACATTTAATTAATTTTAAACCCAGTTGTTTGAGTCTGACACCGAGTTCTAAATCTTCCCAGCCATAGAGTTGAAAGCGGGTGTCAAAAAGTCCAGCCTTGTTTAGCCAATGCTTGGGGATCGCGACATTTCCTGTGGCAAAGAAAGCTGCGGAAAAATCTGTGAGCTTGTATGGTTCAGCCGTTGGGTTATCGAAATTGCAAGTATTGATCACTGCACCGTAGGTAAAGAAGCGATCGCTTCCCAATTTCTTTTTTCCTTCCACCAGCGCCAACTCATGAGCTTGCAGAAAATTCTCCGTCACTACTAAATCACTATCAATAAAAATAATAGTGTCTCCCAATGCTTCTTTTACTCCCAAATTCCGCGCCGCAGATGGTCCTTGATGATTTTGACGAAACGTTCGCACATGGGGAAACTCGCCTTTGCTTGCTTCCAACCAATCCAATGTGCCATCAGTAGAACCATCATCCACCAAAACAATCTCGTAGCCCTGTAGAGACGTTGCATCTCTGGTTTCTACATTTTTCTGCATCTCCAAAGCTCTGAGGCACTTTTCTAAAATCGGCTGGCGATTGTAAGTTGGAATAACAACGCTAAAAAACACAGTTTCACCCACAGCACTATTGCCCATCTCTAGCATAGGACAGCGGTAACACTTACACTGTTCCCGATCTCAAATCTAGTTGCAAAACAGAAGAAAGCTGTATTTCCAGGCTTTGTGGAGACGCGAAATTTCGCGTCTCTACAGATATAAAAATATGTTAGATTTTTTACTCAGTAATGAGTCTAGTCTCCCTACAGCCTGTAAATAAATTGTAGGATACCAGTTGTTAGCCAACAGTAGCTCTAAGACGACGCAGCAGGGAACTACCTCCAATAACAGCTATGGCAATCAGCCCCGTGGTAGCTGTTGGTTCCGGAACTTTCTCGGGAGTTTGCAAGGAGAATTTCAGTTCAGCCTGCCCCTTGGCGGGAGCAGTTGGATCGGGTCCAAGTTTGTCAGCCTGGGTAAAAGTTATTTTGCCTGTAGCATCTTTGAATACGCCTGTTCCACCATTGATGGTTATAGTACCACCACCCTGAATTGTGCCAGCTAATGGGTTAACTTCAGCGCTGTCATTCGCTTTGCCAAACAACTCATTAGCACCGCCGAAATACCTGTCGGAAAATGCTTGTTCGCCCTGTAAGCCAAACGTGGTTGGATCTGAATTAAAGGCGGTTTTGGTGATTAATGTGGCAGGGTCGGTATTCATTCTACCGTAAGTATTGCTGGCAAATGACGTTAATCCGTAAGCAGCATCAGTAGTTTCGCCTGTGATGGTTGCCCTGACAATATCTGGAAACTCTGGTTTGAAGGGACTAATTGCGGTTGTTGTGTCGTAAGTAATACTGAAATCATAAGTAGCAGCAGTAGCACTTTGGATAGCAGTTCCAAAACCTACTAAAGTTAAGGCTACGGGAATGAGCCGTTTGATGTGTGGATAAAGCATAATTCACCTGAAGGTTAGTATAATAAATACTGTGAAACAATGATACAATGTTAATATTACTGAAGAGAATGCCGAAAAGTTATATAATTATGATAAATTTTTAGTAAAATTACGGTGTGCTAGCCTAAAAGCCTTAATACACTTGCACTAATCACAGTGTGCTTCGTTGTTAGTTTGCGGGAAGCTATATCAAATGAGTGGATTTTTTCTCAGAAATTAGTTAGATAATAGTGACTCATTATTTGTTGTGCTAACGGGAGAAACGAATGGGTCGCGCAAAAAAGGTTGTTCTAGCATATTCTGGCGGAGTAGATACTTCAGTATGCATTCCTTACCTTAAGCAGGAGTGGGGTGTAGAAGAGGTGATTGCGCTAGCAGCAGATTTAGGTCAGGGAGACGAATTGGAGTCAGTACGAGAAAAAGCTCTGAAATCGGGAGCTAGTGAATCTTTGGTTGCGGATGTTAAACAGAGTTTTGTCAAAGATTACGCCTTTGGTGCGATTCAAGCGAACGCCCTGTACGAAAATCGCTATCCTCTGGGAACTGCCCTAGCGAGGCCGCTGATTGCTAAGATATTAGTAGAAACTGCAGAAGAATACGGCGCTGATGCGATCGCTCACGGTTGCACCGGCAAAGGTAACGATCAAGTTCGCTTTGATGTTGCTGTTGCTGCCCTTAACCCCAATCTTAACATACTTGCACCTGCACGGGAATGGGGGATGAGCCGCGAGCAAACCATTGCTTACGGTGAACAGTTTGGTATCCCTTCGCCGGTGAAAAAATCGAGTCCCTACAGCATTGACCGTAACTTGCTGGGGCGCAGCATTGAAGCAGGTATTCTGGAAGATCCAGCGACAGAACCACCAGAAGAAATTTATCTGATGACCAAGGCGATCGCTGACACCCCTAACCAGCCAGAGTACATTGAAATTGGTTTCATTAGAGGCATTCCTACCACCCTCAACGGTGAACATAAAAACCCAGTTGAATTGATTGAACAACTCAACTTAATGGCTGGGAATCATGGCATCGGACGGATCGACATGATAGAAAACCGCTTAGTAGGCATCAAATCGCGGGAAATTTACGAAACTCCCGCGATGACAGTGTTAATTCAGGCACACCGGGATTTAGAAAGCCTAACTTTGACAGCAGATGTCACTCAGTACAAGCGTGGTATTGAAGAGACTTACAGCCAAATTGTCTACAACGGTCTGTGGTACAGTCCACTCAAAGCTGCGCTGGATGCGTTTATTCAAAAAACACAAGAACGAGTGTCTGGAACTGTGCGGTTGAAACTTTTCAAAGGCAACGCCTTCATTGTTGGGCGTAGTTCCGACTGTTCCCTCTACAGTCCTGACTTAGCAACCTATGGTGCTGAAGATAAATTTGACCATAAAGCAGCTGAAGGCTTTATCTACGTTTGGGGATTACCTACTCGCATTTGGGCAAAGCAAGGAAAGAGTTAAGAGTTAGGAGTTAGGAGTTAGGAGATTGAAGGCGTAAAATTGGAATTAATGATTTTTATTTCTCACTCCTCACTCATCACTCCTAACTCCTCACTTTACTCCTCAGTCCTCACTTTCTTAGCTTGCCGCGACTCCAACCACAAAGGTACAACAATCGTAGCAGCAAGGATAAGTAAGGCTGCGATCGCAAATTGACTCACCCAGGCAACCAATTGTTCTAAAGACACAATTCTGCCAGCAAAGAAAGCCAATGTCACCATCACACTAGCCCAAGCTATTGCTCCTGCTAAATTGTATAAAAGGAATTTTCTGAAGGGTACTTCTGCTATACCAGCTAGTGGCGCCGACAAAATGCGTACTAATGCGAGAAAACGCCCGAAAAATATAGCTTTGCCAGCATTTTTACTAAATTGTTCTTTAATCAAAATTATGCGATTTTCGGAAATCCGAAAGAAGCTACTAATTCGCACAAGTATTGACCAGCCCCCAAATCTACCAACCCAATAGCCACAAATACCGCCAATCACAGCACCGGCGATCGCATTACTTAGAACCAACCAATAACTCAATTCATCACTACCGGCAAGAAAACCTCCGACTAAGGTAACTGTTTCACCAGGAAGAGGAATCCCCAAATTTTCTAATAAAATTCCCACAAAAATTACCCAATAACCGTAATTATGAGCAATCTCCTTGATATTTTCAATCGATAGAAACTCAAGAGACATTTAGCACCGCTATCTTTACATTTCTTATTTTTCATCTTGACTTGTTTTTGGGTGAAGTGTCAATCAAAATTATAAGTAGGTTTCAACAACTAACCACTCACCACTCACCACTCACCCCCATCTATGCCTTTAGCCTGTTGACAACCGTATACTTACGGATTGAGCCAAAGTTTCTTCATGAAAATTTTATAATAATCGCCGCTAAATATAAAAATTTGGTAAAAGGTCCGGATATTACTAAAATTTCCCAACAGTTATGCATAATATTAAGAAATGATAAGACAAATTATACGGCATAGATACTGAAATGATCTGTCCTTACCGCATTGCTGTAAGTCCCCATATACTCGGGTAAAGCAATAATCTAGGTTAAAAACAAAGCAGTGTTTATGTCAGTTTTCTGCTTTTGCGTTGGAAGTGTCAACTAACCCGGTTAAATCAATGATCACATCAGAATGTCAGCTAATTTTATTCAAACCCCAAGGAAGTATAGACTTACAGGGTGGCATAGCTTTGAGCGAGAAGATGGCTAGGGTAATTCCCCAACGTAACCAACTTTGGGTTATTGACTTAGCATTTGCGAATTTCATGGATAGTTCTGGGCTTGTGTCCTTGGTGAAAGGATTGAAAGCTGCGCGTCAAAGTGGTTGTCGCCTGGTTCTTTGTAACGTGCAAGATCCTGTGCGGTTGATTTTGGAAATAACCCAACTGGATTCAGTGTTTGAAATTTTTCACACTTATGAAGACATCCTAACTAACGTCAACGATAATAGTATGGTAACAGCAGGCTAAATTTCGCCGAATGGAGTAGTGATAATAGTAAGATCCAGCAAGGGCTTGCCTGTGAGGCAATACCAATGGCAGGTGAATAAATCTGGCAGTTGGACGTTGATGCTTGCTAAAGCGGGTGCGGTGGGAAATGGCCAAAGTTTGTCAAAGCAAATTTCATCTGCTTGTAACCCAAACTGCACCAGGTAAGTAGCAGGTGGCGCTGATAAAAATTGCAGAAGCTTATATGCCATTTGATATAGGGGTTGACGCAAAGCATCCGATAAATGGAAGGGCTGATAGTAAGATAATTCAGAAAGTGATAAATCTTCTGGTAATTTTGTCTCTGTACCTTCACCGCCTGCTAAGGCAATAGCCTCACCGTAGAGCGGTCCTTTAGCACTAAGCACTACTGGCAACCAGAAACAGCCATTACCAATCGCTACTTGCATTTTTTGTGCCAAACGTTGGCGCAACCCTATAACATCCCGGCAAGCTTGGAAAATATTTTGAGAGGGGAATACTAAATTTTCGGGCAATGAGAGTGTTAAAGGGCAAAAAATAATCTCTGACAAAAAGCTAGGTTCTTGAATACTTAATGTCTGGTCATTTGCTTGACTTAAGTAAAAATCTGGTCTAGTAAAAGTTTCTTGAATTTTTGATTTAAGTGTGTCTGTAGCAACTACTTCTACCGACAATGCTTGTATAGGATTTTTTGTTTTTTCCAATTCAAAGGACGCCAACATACCTTTGAGAGTAGGAGATGTATTTTCTTGACCGCTTGGATCAACTACTATTATAACTTTAGGCATTTGGCATAGCCGAGATATTAGTTTGTCCAGGTGTTTTGCGAGGAAAATTCGGCAAATCAATGCCACTGTGACTAGCGTTGCGAGTTCTCAGCGCTAAGCGATAACTCACACTTTGCAATTCAGCTTGAAGTTGGCGATTTTCCCGCTGTAGAATTGCCACCTTTTCTCTCACTGGAGCCATGCGCTCCTCAAATTTACGACGATAAATTTGCGGTAATTCCTGTACTACTTGTTCGAGCATCCGACTGCGGTCAGTTAGTTCCTGTACTGATTGTCTTAATTGATAAATCTCAGCGTCACGCGTTGTAATTTGCTCTTGATAGAAAGTCACCTGCTGCTCAACTGCCTGGAGTTGTTCTCGCAAAGCTTGCAACTGAGTTAGATGACGTTCAGACATTTCTGGCTGGGGCATAAAATTAGTATTGCCCTTAACCAGTCGGAAGAGTTCTTGAGACAGCTGCTGTACTAGTTGATCCCGAAGTTGCAACTCTTGGCGCAACTTCGATACTTCTGTAGAGAGAGCTTGGATAATGTCCCGGTCAGTTTGACTCACAGTGGCTTACAGCTCCCATGAAAAATCTTTTCCACTCTTAGGTATAACTACGGTTGTCTTGCTTTTAGCAAGTAATAGTTAATTTAACATTTTTGTTAGTAGTTAGTAGTTAGTAGTTAGTGGTTAGTGGGATTTTTTGACAACTAACAACCCAACGGGAAAGCAGTCGCCGCGAGAGCGGAGCCAGTGCGCCTATACGGAGAGAAGTTGCTTGGAGGAGCCAGTGCTGTTCGCGATCTTCGACGAAGGAGCGCGACTCGTCTCCCCTTGGGAGAAGACGGGTAACGCGATCGCAGGCAACTGGCGTTGGTTTCCCTACGAGCAAACTACGTTCGGCAAGTGCAGGACAAGAGCGTCGGAAACACTCGTGTCGGCGCTTACGCTCACTAACAACTAACAACTAACAACTAACAACTAACAACTAACAACTAACAACTAACCAATTTCCGTTATGCTACTTCTTCCACAATCGGTTCTGGCTCTGGAACTTCTTGCTTAAGAGTTAGGTAACGAATCACTTCTTCGCTCAAACGCATGGACCGTTCTAAGGGAGCGATAACTTTTCCCGGACCAGTGTAGTTCATCTGGATATAAATGCCATCCCGATTTCTATTGATTTCATAAGCTAGACGACGCTTACCACGATTCTGAATTTGGATATTGTCGGCTCCTTGTTCGCGGATCAAGTTCTCGTATTTAGTAACTGCTTGCTCTACCTGTTCGTCTCCCAAGTCAGGACGCAGGATGTACATTGTTTCGTAAACTATTTGCATGGTTTCAATCTCCTTATGGACATGGCTGCTGATGTCAATTTATACATGCATTCTCAAATTAGAATATCAGTATTGATTAACATCTGAAGCAACAAGGAATTATGATCTTACAATAACAAGCGGCAATGAGCGGGGGAAAACCTGAAAACTCACTTACTTTTTTATAGCCCTACAAGGGAAGGCTACCTAGCCACTCTACAGAGTCAGTCCACAGTTTTTTTGACTATTGACTCTCCACCAACGGAAAATATTCCCCCTGCCAACGATTACTAAAAATAGGTTGCACACCAGAGGATATTGATCAAAGTTATGGCACAGCGCTATGTAAGAGTTCAAAATCAAGAAGGACAAATTTACTACGGCTTACTACAACCATCCCTCAAAGTGCAGGTGCTGGATGCGCCACCTTGGTTACAAGGACAATCTACTGATTTGACTTTGGAACCGGAGAGTTATCAAATCCTGGCTCCCTGTGCTCCCTCAAAAATTGTAGCGGTAGGCAAGAATTATGTTGACCATGCAGCAGAAATGGGAACTCAAGTTCCTAGTGAACCACTAATATTTCTGAAGCCGTCCACTTCTATAATTGCCTCTGGTGAAGAAATTCACTATCCGCAGCAGTCACAGCGCGTAGATTACGAAGGAGAGTTGGCGCTGGTAATTGGCTCAAGCACTGTTGATTGCACACCAGAGTCAGCCCAAACAAAAATTTGGGGTTATACCATCGCCAATGATGTGACAGCACGAGATTTACAGCAACGGGATGGTCAATGGACAAGAGCTAAAGGTTTTGATACCTTCTGCCCTCTTGGACCGTGGATTGTCCGAGAATTAAGCCCAGGAGCCAGATTGCAAACTTTCTTAAATGAGTTGGCAACTCCTGTACAGTCTAGTTGTATCGACCAAATGGTGTTTTCCCCCGATTTTCTTGTCTCCTACATTAGTAGGGTCATGACACTGCTTCCTGGAGATTTGGTACTGACAGGTACACCATCTGGGATCGGACCATTGCAGTCAGGCGATCGCGTCCGTGTAGAGATTGAAGGCATTGGTCGCTTAGAAAACACCGTGACCGCCCGTTAACTGCTAGCGCACTTGCATGTATACTGCGTCAGAAACGGCAGGAATTTCTGCGTACCGTCCCATAAAAGACTGTACAATACAATATACAGATGCTACCACTGTGCCAAGAAAAATCGTGGTATATAAGGTTTGTATAGCAAAACCACTAGCTGGAACCAGCCCAACAAGCTGAGTCAGGATGCTAAACAAAAAGACCACAATGTCCAAAAGAATAGCCTGCATTGTGTTGAAACGAATAAAGTGATTTATTTTTTCGTTTCTCACCACAAAAATAAATAAAGCAAAGAAAATAATCATTCCGGCAAAACTGACACCGTAGTAAATTCTCAGCAATGGAAGCAATGGCAAAAACAGTATTTGCAGAAATGGAAATTGTTCTAAGAAATACCTGCCAAATGTAAAAACCCCAATTACTGGGAGCAAATAAGGTAAGCAAGCAAAGATTCTGTCTCGAACCGTCGTAGACCCGCGCCAAGTCATTTCGTGTTCTCCCGTTGTTAAACTTTAATAGTCATATGACCTTAGAATAACGCAGTAACTTGCTATTTCTAGCAACTTCAGATCATTCAATGTTAACGACGCGGAAACCCATCAGACACTCATACTGATCTGGCTGCTTGTCTGTGAGTTTGTGAATAGAATGACCGCAACATAGCTTACCTTGACGCCACCTGGGTTGACCACTCCTGTCGGCGAGTAAACAAGATTGGCAAACCTGCCTAGGGGTAAGGATTTGATCTTCCATCACAATTACTAGCATCCCATCCCTCCTGTAAATCCTTATTCTTAGCCGGGTTTGCCCTTAAGCTGGAATTTTGGAGCTTGCATCGTGGTTTTAGATTGGGGAAAACTTGGCAGCAGATGATGAGCGCGGATGTAGCGGATGCTTGATCTGTCATAGTTCTACATCCAGAGGAATCCGTTACATCCGTATTTACATCCTTTGCCCAATCTCCTACAATTTCTTGAGAAAAATGTGGGTCACAGCAATCCCAAGAGAATTGCCCTCGGAACCTTATTTCATTCTATGTTAAATATTTAAGTTTGTAGTAAAAAGCAATACATAAATTTATACACTAAGATTGCTACCTCTGTAATTAACACCTGATATGAAGGAAAGAGCGTTATGATAATTAGCGCGTTCATAGTTAGTTGTTAGTGGTTAGTGGTTAGTGGTTAGTTGTAACAACCAACAACTAACCACTAACTACTAACCACTAACAACCAACAAATGTGTAAATTTCAATAAGGATAGTTGAAGTGACTCTGACTAACTCAGATTTTCTTGTATCTTCTGATCCTGCTGTTTCGGAGGCAATCAATCAAGAAGCTCAGCGCCAACGCGACCACTTGGAGTTGATTGCGAGTGAAAACTTTACCTCCGCCGCCGTACTAGCTGCGCAGGGATCAGTACTGACAAATAAATATGCCGAGGGATTACCTGGTAAACGTTACTATGGCGGCTGCGAGTTTATTGACAAAATCGAGCAGCTAGCGATCGACCGTGCCAAACAACTTTTTGGTGCTGCGCATGCCAACGTGCAACCTCATTCTGGCGCACAGGCAAATTTTGCAGTGTTTCTGACGCTGCTAGAACCAGGGGACAAATTCATGGGAATGGATTTGTCTCATGGAGGACATCTTACCCACGGTTCACCTGTAAATGTCTCTGGTAAGTGGTTCCAAGTTTGTCATTATGGCGTCAGTCGAGAAACAGAACAACTGGACTACGATCAAATTCGGGAGCTGGCGCTAAGGGAGCGTCCTAAGCTGCTGATTTGCGGTTATTCAGCTTATCCTCGGATCATTGACTTTGAAAAGTTTCGCAGCATAGCTGATGAAATTGGTGCATACTTAATGGCAGATATTGCCCACATCGCCGGTTTGGTTGCTAGTGGTCTTCACCCCGACCCCATTCCTTATTGTGATGTAGTAACAACAACTACCCATAAAACTCTACGTGGTCCTAGGGGTGGTTTAATCTTGACTCGCGACGCGGAGCTAGGCAAGAAGCTGGATAAATCTGTTTTCCCCGGTACTCAAGGTGGACCGTTGGAACATGTCATTGCTGGTAAAGCAGTGGCTTTTGGAGAAGCCCTGAAGCCAGAGTTCAAAGCTTACTCGGCTCAAGTTATTGAAAATGCCCGCGCCTTGGCTACCCAATTGCAAAACAGAGGATTAAGGATAGTGTCAAATGGCACAGATAACCATTTGATGTTAGTGGATCTACGCTCCATTGGCATGACGGGTAAGCTTGCAGACCAGTTGGTAAGTGGTGTGAATATCACCGCTAACAAAAATACGGTTCCCTTCGACCCAGAGTCACCATTTGTGACTAGTGGTTTGAGGTTGGGTTCTCCGGCAATGACAACCCGGGGGATGGGAGTTGCGGAATTTACAGAGATTGGCAATATTATTGCCGATCGCCTGTTGCATCTAGAGTCGGAGACAGTTGCCGAAGATTGTCGGCGACGGGTAGCGGCGTTATGCGATCGCTTCCCCTTGTACCCACACCTGATGATTCCTGTACCGGCATTAGCATAAGGGATTGCTAATGGCTAATTGCTAATTGCTAATTGCTAATTGCTAATTGCTAATTGCT
>CAXTSI010000238.1:0-13208 GCA_964246695.1 uncultured bacterium | reverse complement strand
ACTCCCCACTCCCCACTCCCCACTCCCTAATTAACAAATGCGAATATTTATCAGCACTGGCGAAGTGGCTGGCGATTTGCAGGGGTCGCTGTTGATTGCTGCTCTTAAGCGTCAAGCCTATAAAGCTAGTTTGGAATTAGAGATTGTAGCGCTGGGTGGCGAAAAAATGGCTTGCCTCGGAGTTACCTTATTAGCAAATACTAGTGGGATTGGCTCTATAGGTATTCTAGAATCGCTGCCTTATATCTTGCCAACACTTCAGATTCAACGACAGGCGATCGCCTATCTCAAACAACATCCTCCTGATTTGGTGGTGCTGATTGACTATATGGGACCAAATCTTGCTATTGGCAGCTATATCCGCCGAAATCTGCCACAAGTTCCTGTAGTATATTACATAGCACCACAGGAGTGGGTATGGTCAGTAAATTCACGTAATACTAACCTGATAGTTGGCATCACAGATAAGCTGTTAGCAATCTTCCCAGAGGAAGCTCGTTACTTTCAAGACAAAGGAGCCTCAGTAACCTGGGTAGGGCATCCTTTAGTGGATAGAATGCAAAAATTTCCCAGTCGGGAAACAGCGCGAACTAAATTAGGTATTGGTGTGGATGAAATGAGTGTAGCTCTTCTTCCTGCTTCTCGCCGCCAAGAACTTAAATATCTCTTACCAGTAATGTTCCAAGCGGCTCAGGTTATCCAAGCGAAATTGCCCCAAGTGCATTTCTGGATTCCCTTGTCTATGGAAACATATCGGCAGCCAATTGAACAAGCAATACAAAATTACGGTCTGCGGGCGACTGTGATATCCGGTCAAGCTCAGGAAGTTTTTGCAGCTGTCGATCTGGCAATTACCAAATCAGGCACTGTCAACTTGGAACTGGCTCTAGCGAACGTGCCGCAAGTTGTTCTCTACCGACTGCATCCAATTACTGCCTGGATTGCCCGTAGTTTACTCAAAGGTTCTATACCTTTTGCGTCGCCCGCAAATTTAGTAGTGATGAAAGAGATTGTACCAGAATTTCTACAAGAACAAGCAACGCCAGAAAATATTATCCAAGCGGCGCTGGAATTATTGCTGAATCACGAGCGCCAACAGCAAATGAAGGCAGATTATCAGGAAATGCGGCAGTATATAGGTGAAGTGGGAGTATGCGATCGGGCTGCTAAAGAAATTTTACAAATGCTGTGGTGACTGGTTATCCTGAAGACGAGTTCGGCGCTGGCGACGAAGATCGGTATCTACCCTAGCAATTAATTCATCCAGTGCCATAGTAACAAGCTCAAGTTGTCGGTTACTTTCGCGCAACTGCTCAACAGTGCGCTTAACTTTCTCCGGGTCAGGAATTTTTTTGGGCTGAGTCATAAGAGGTCAAAGTCCCTTTTGGCTTCTCGAACACTCGCTACTGAAGCATCGCGGGCAGCTTGGGCTTGAACGATTGTTTGATACAGTAAATTTAGCACATCTGCAGGAGCGGTCGGTTGATATTCGGCAATCCTTGGTAAGAGCGTACCAAGGCGAGAGTAAGAACCCATTAGACGTTCTTTAACATTCTGGAGTTGTTCTAAGACCGCAAGCGTGACCTCTGTCTCACCGAACTGTTCAAAAATCATTGATTCTGCTGCTGCTGCTTCATCAATGCCTTCTACTAACTGTCGCTGTAAGGTAAAAATGGTAGTTAGGGTTTCATCAGGTAGCTTTGCCATTCTGCTTAGTTCCCAGGGACAAACACCTCACAGAATACAGGATAATCTGAAAGTGCGATCGGGTGAGCGCTGCACAACTTAAACTTATGTTATCTTTGGCATAGTTAAGTATTTTTAAAATATGCCAAAGATAACAATACAAGAAGCAAGTGACTTGTTAGGAGTGCATCCTGACACTATGAGGAGATGGGAGAGCGAAGGGAAGATTATACCAGAACGGACGGCAGGGGGGCATCGTAGATATGATGTAGCCACACTTCTGGGAACGACCGAAAAAGATGGAAAAACTATCTGTTATGCGCGTGTAAGTACTAGACCACAAAAAGAAGACTTGCAGAGACAGTCCTTAGTGCTAGCAGGACACTGCGAAAAACAAGGCTACAAATATGAGGTGATTAGTGACATAGGGTCAGGAATCAACTACAACAAGCGTGGCTTAACAAAACTAATTAAATTGTTGTTATCAGGGGAGGTAAGGCGACTAGTCATTACCAACAAAGACAGATTACTCAGGTTCGGTGCTGAGTTAGTCTTTTCATTATGTGAGCAGTTGAACGTTGAGGTAGTAATCCTGAATCATGATGTTAATAGTTCCCCAGAGCAAGAATTAGTACAGGATGTACTATTCGTGATAACAGTGTTTTCTGCCAGACTATATGGATTACGCAGTCATCAAAATAAAACAGTACTCGAAGAATTAGAAAAAAGTGCGTGCAAAAATTGTAGAAACTTGCGCAATTGAAGACGAAGATACCGTATAATAGAAATATACACAGGAAAACAGGGAGGTGATTAAGCTTGTCCGTTATAACTATCCAAACAATGGCATCTAGCAATACTCAAAATAAAGTAGCGCTCTCATACCTAGAAGAATATGGAGATATTTTCCGGCAGGCTACACGCACAGCTTTTTCTTTGCGCAATCGAATTGGTAAAACACAGCTTAAAGAGTCAGAATTAGAGAAGAATATCTGCTCATTGTTAGAAAAACGCTTTGGAATGTCTAACTCCGAGGCTAAGAATGTTTACAACAAAGCGTCTGCGACTTACGCAAGTCAATCTGAATTAGTAGACCTTTATATAGAGGAAAACCTTGAACGAATCAGGGAAATCCATCGAACGATTAGAAAGCTAGAATTTAAGCTAAAAAAAGCGATTGATTCTAAGCAAGAAATTACAGCTAGCCGACTCACAAGAAAAATTCATTTGAACCGCCAAAAAATAGACAAGCTTGATGCCAAAATTTCTAAACTTAAAGAGTCAAGGGCTGCTGGAAAATTTACAGTGACATTCGGCTCATCTAAGTTATTTGAAAAGCAGTATCGTTTAGAGGAGAACGGATACAAAAACAAGGAAGAATGGCTGAAAGAATGGCGAGAGGCTCGCTCAGGGCGAAGCTTTTTTATTGGCTCAAAAAATTATCAGAGTGGAAACCAGTTAGTTAGATACGATTCAGTATTGCGCACACTAACTATTACAGTTACTCCTAAATTAAAAGCCAAGTATGGTGATACCATCGTTCTTCATGATATTAGCTTTGAGTATGGTCAAGATTGGCTGCTAGCGGCAATAGAGCCAGTCAAACACACATCGACTCGTAAAGGCAACAATGGAGAAAAAAAAGAAACTTCTAGGAATGGTAGTAAACAGCCAGTTACCTATGAATTAGTTAGAAAAAACGGCACGTTATACGTCAATGCAACGCTCGATACGGTAGACCCCGTAGTGCAGTCGTCTTTACAGAATGGAGCAGTAGGAATAGATTTTAATCCTAGTAGCATTGACTGGACATTGATAGACCGTCATGGAAACTTAAAGCGGCACGGGACTATCAAAATCAATGTTCAATCTAAGCGAAGTGCGCAGACTAAAGATATTATTGGGAAAGCTGTCTCAGCTATAACTAGAATCGCTCTGGAGTACAGTGTTCCAGTAGTGATTGAAGATTTAGACTTTGCCAAGAAGAAAGCATCAATGAAAGAGAAAGGTGCTAAATATGCACGTATGCTTTCAAATATGGCTTACAGTCAGTTTATCCAGATGATGGAGTCTAAGTGCTTGAAGTCTGGGATAGAACTGATTAAAGTTGATGCTGCCTACACCAGCGTAATTGGTGTTACGAAATATATGGCGGTATACGGTCTGAATTCTGGTTGCGCTGCTGCGTTGGTAGTGGCGCGGCGCGGTCAGGGACGGACTGAAAGATTACCTAAACGCCTTGATTCTTACTTCAAAAAGCCAGAGGACAAGTTGAAGTCGGGAGCATGGAAGAAGGTAGCTAAGAAGATAAATATTTGCGGCGGTTTTAATCGCCACAAATTTTATAATCTTGGTATCAAACAGGCACGGACTAACTGTCCGTTGCACAGCAAGCTACGGCAAACAACTCCCTCTCGTAGGGGTGACACTGTGCAGGTCTTAGTGACCCCTCATATCCGTCTAAAAACCCCTGCGCTATCGGTTTCCTCGACCTTACGGGCTTAAATCCTTAAGTTTGTCGAGATTTAGAGTAGCGCATGTGCTTTCTTCTCTCATATGTTGCACCAGCATCTTGTTGCGAAAATCAGAGCAACAAAAACCTTATGCCGATCGTCGGTAGGGCTAGAGCTTACCTACACGAACACTCGAAGGTGCAAGATGTCAGTTATCAAATTAACGTAATACTTTAGATAGTAGACATGATTTACAGTCATAAGCAACAAAGACCTATAGCTGTTGACTTATTTGCTGGTGCTGGTGGCATGACTCTTGGTTTTGAGCAAGCAGGGTTTGACGTACTAGCATCTGTTGAAATTGATCCGATTCATTGTGTAATACATAAATTTAATTTTCCGAGTTGGAGTATTTTATGTAAAAGTGTTGTGGATACTACAGGACAAGAAATTAGAAGTTCTTCATCTATTGGTGATAGAGAAATTGATGTGGTGTTTGGCGGACCTCCATGTCAAGGTTTTTCATTGATAGGTAAACGTTCTTTTGACGACCCGCGAAATTCTCTTGTCTTTCATTACATTCGCTTGGTTTTAGAGTTGCAGCCGAAGTTTTTTGTTTTTGAAAATGTCAAAGGAATAACTTTAGGGAATCATAGAACCTTCCTCACAGAAATTATCAATCAGTTTGAGGAAAAAGGTTACAAAGTACGTCAAGAGTACAAAGTATTAAATGCTGCTGAATACGGAGTACCACAGAATCGAGAGAGATTGTTTTTGCTAGGATGCCGTTATGATGTAGAATTGCCAAATTATCCAGTTCCAATTACTAAACCTGCAAAACAAAAAAAATCTGGTTTTACTAATGAACTTAAATTAAGTCCTACAGTTTGGGATGCAATAAAAGACCTTCCTGAAGTTGAAAATTATATAGAACTATATAAACAAGATTGGGTGGTGGCTGATTTTGGTAGGCAAAGTGATTACGGGATGCAACTTCATGGTCTTTGTTCCATAGATAATGACTATTCATATGAACGTAGATATAACTCTAGAATGCTCACCTCAAGTTTAAGAACAGAGCATACTTTAGAATCTATTAAAAGATTTGAGTCTACTCCACATGGTAAAACGGAACCAATAAGCCGTTTCTATAAACTAGATCCTGAAGGAATCTGCAATACACTCAGAGCCGGAACTCCTAGTAATAGAGGAGCTTTTACTTCTCCTAGACCAATTCACCCATTTACCCCAAGATGTATCACTGTACGCGAAGCTGCACGGTTACATTCTTATCCAGATTGGTTTAGATTTCATGCGACAAAATGGCATGGATTTCGACAAATAGGAAATTCTGTTCCACCTTTATTAGCTAAGGCAGTTGCGTTGGAAATTATTAAGGTTTTAGATATCAAGCCATATAGACCTGCAATCATACAAGAATTAAGAAATGAGAGTTTATTAACAATTGACATGTCCTCAGCAGCTAAATATTATGGGGTAAATTCGCATGTAATTGAACCTAGAGTGAGAAATTCAAGTATAGAGACAAAAATAAGATGAAAATCTTTGATATTAAGCAGATTGTAATTGCTCTTGGCGGGGCTTTGTTGTATTTTTTTTGACTATAGTCAGCGCGAATTCTACGTTGTCGTGGTTGTCCCGGTTTCCAGCCTGGAGACTTTCCGCTCTTGTTTGGGCGATCGCTCCGGAGTACTAATCGCCCAACGGGAAAGCAGTCGCTACAACGGGGGGAACCCCAACATCTTAGCTTGAAAGAATTTTATGTTCGAGACACCACCGGATTAACGACAGAGCTTGTTCTGGACTAATCTGTACTGATACCAAATGTTCAACCAATGCAGCCGTTGAGAGTGATACTTTGCACAAATCTCTTAAAGTCAATAAGTCGAAGCTACCAACCCAGCGAACTGGGCTCCCGTCGGGCAGAACAAGCACGGACGAAGGCTGAATTAACCCATTAATGTAAAGTCCTGTCACCCTTGCTTGTCCAACATAGCAAATTGTTGGTGGTAGCATAGCATTACTCAAAGCAAATTTTAGTGGTTGATTGGTAGTGGGTAGAAGCTCGTCGATATGTAGTGAGTTCATGTTAGACAGATGCCGTTGTCGTTCCGTAGCTACCAACTCGTGGTAAAACTCTGTAGCAACATCTTTATATTCGGGTAAGTCACGCCAGGTACGAACCACAGCAGCAGCAGCAAGGGCACTTGATAGTGCAAAACGGATTCCCTGTCCCGCGATTGGATTGTACGCTAGAGCAGCATCACCAATGGCAAGTCTGCGGTCTTTAACGGGTGCTTCTGCCCATTGTGAAAAAGCTGGTCGCCGCCCGATTAGACGTAGCTGTGTTGGGGGCAGACATAAAGTTTGGCTAATCATCTCAGTGTTCCGCTCCAGCCTAACACCTTGAAATGTGACAACACCGATCGTCATGGCATCTGGAAGTCCCAGACGGTAAACCCATCCCCCTGGTATCTGTACTATCCGCCCGCGCAAAGGAGCTGTCGGACAAAAAGTGCTGTAAATCTCTGCAATTTCTCTATCATGACGCCTGACAGCTCGTGACCAAATGGCAGACCGTCCTGTTGCATCGATAGCTGTTGTGAATTGCCGTTCTACTTGATCCACTATGATACGTACACAATCATGTTCAACATGAAGAAGCGGAAGTGTATTACAAGATACTAGAACTGCACCCCGACTGATTACTTCAGCGATCATGGCACGCGCAAGGGAAGTGCGTTCGATATGTATATACCTTCCCGGTCGCACAACAATTTCACTATTTTGCCAAGCATTTTCAAATCCTTCTACCCAGACAGCGCCTGCGGTTTCCAGGATTTGGGTTAACCCAAGGGCGTCGAACAGACGTAAGGCTGACTCAGGAATTGACTCAATCCCCCCGATAGAAGGCAGTCCTCGATTCAGTAAAACTGGTCGGAAGCCACAGCTTAACAGTCGCATTGCTATTGCTGCTGCTGCCACACCGGTACCAGCAATAACAACGTCGTTTTCAAAACAATGTCTGTCCACTAAAATTCCTCTCGAAAACCGAAAAAATCATTAATACGATTCATCTCAATTTTTCAGATTATCTATCTAACGGTGTTATTTCTTAGATTAAAGTTTTTCCCCAGGAGGTGTAGATGGGGCTTCAATTGCTTGAAGTATTCTTTTATCCGCCAATGGCTATTGCCCGATTAGGTGGGAGCAGCACTCCATTGGAAAGTTTCACATGGCAGGAAGATCCGACCCTCCGTGGGGCAGCCAAGACAATTATTGAACCTGCTATTAGCCTGCAAATCCAACCCGATGGCTCAGTGCGCCCCTATCTACCAAGTATTATTCACTTTAAGGATGAAAATCTGTTTCGTCCTGTAGCACCGTTTTTTGAGCTATGGGCGCTAGTACAGAATTCTGATGGATTGAAGGAGGAAGTTCCCCTAACGAGTCGATTATTGCAGCAGCTAGGAGCCTCCCTTGATGCTGTTTCCTACGTAGTGGAAGCTGCAAACCTGAAAGCAGCGAGGCGCACAGATGATCCTGGTTGTGGTTTTAATGCCAGAGTTGAAGTTCGTGCCAGCGATTATCAACGCCATCCTTTATTAGCAACTAGCCCACGGAAACCTGGTTCGGAGCCCTTAATTCTGCCAGATCAGCCTATTTCACTGGGACACATTCAGGTTATCCGTCCAGTTGATGCGGAGGAGATGGGAGTGCATTTGGGGGTACTCCGCCTGCGATTCACACCTGCTTACGGTCATGTTTATGGACCGCCCACAGCTATTACAGGACCCGCGCCGGTCACGGGACGGATACGTGAAATCGTTCGGGGTGAAAATCGCATTTTGAACCCAAATTCTCAATGGAACACCTACAACGCGGATTACAAAGTTTATCGAAATCCTGAACCCTCTGATACTTACGATGGGTCTGATGTGGATGAGAACCGCTCTTGGGGTGTCGTAGACGATACCTGTGATGGACTAATTACAGCGTTTGTTGTAGTAGATGGTGAACGCTTAACAGCAGTGGCTCGATTCTTTTCCGGACCCCCAGACTTTGCTCCAGATCGTCGTCCATTCATGTCCTTAGCTGACGATCTAAAAGATCGTGACTCACCTGCCTCAGATGACACTGAAGAGGATGTACCCCTCACTATAGCAGAAATTGCCGATCTCTTCCAACGAGTGTTTGAAACATTAAGTTTGCTCAATCTAGATGCCAACCGAAGGCGGGCATTAGCTCAGAACGCGACTTACCAAATCCCTGCGCCAATTGCAGAAACACCACCTCGAACTGATGATGGCACGATGACGGCTAAAGATACACCTTATGCAGATAAAGTGCCTGACCTCATATCTAAACCCGTAAAGCATGACCACTTACCTTACTCATCGGTTGCTGAAAGTGTTCATGCCTCGCTGACAGAGGTGGAAAACCTGATCGATTTCATGCGTACCTTTGGTCCACGTGTTGAGCATCTATTACGTCCCCCCTACGGATCGTTAAAGCAGCTAAGCGAAAATCCTTCAGAAAATCCGAATCCTCACTATCGAGATGTGCGGATCTTGCGCGATCAAGCCCATGATATGCGGATGCCACCTTACATGAGGGACTCGGATGCGACAGCGCTATCTTTAACAAGGCGTCAATATCATCAGATTATGACATTCGTTGAGTATCTACAAGCCTCAGTCACAAACGAATCAGGGACTGCGGAGACAGCACTTCCACCGCTCACACCCGTTCGCCAGCATATGGAAAGAATTGTAGCTCGTCTCTCTCAACAATAGGAACAGTGACATGACATCTTCCTTGCAAAGCCCGAGTGAGCAATCGTCATTTGAGGAAGCTAATAATCCACAGCCCTGGTTTCACCTGATGGCGGGTTCAAAACCGCTGGTTTTCTTGATGGAAAACTCGCGCCTTTTTGAGGTCAGCCCAGATCTATTTGCTGCACTAGCAGATGGCGATGAACAAGCAATTGCCCAGCTACAGGAAGCCGTACCGTCTGCTCATAACTCAGTTCAAGCTTGGCATGCTGATGCTGAACCCAGCTCTATCTCTCTAAACCTAGCACAATCCTGCAACCTTGCTTGCAGTTACTGTTACGCAGATGAGGGGCGCTTTGGGGGACGTCAACGCCTGATGCCAATTGAAGTAGCTATTGCTACAATCGAGCGGCTGATTGAACGGGCACCAAAACGACGCGTGACCATCGGTTTTATCGGGGGTGAGCCATTCCTCAATCGCGCCACCTTGTACCGTAGTGTCGAATATGCTACTGAACTCGCTGCTCGTCACGGCATCTCAGTTGGCTTTTCGATCGCGACTAATGGTACATTGCTCGACCAATCTGACATCACACTGCTGCGGGAGAATGCTTTTGCTGTATCGGTGAGCATCGATGGCGGCGCAACGATTCACGACCTGCACCGTACTGACCACTATGGTACAGGAAGTTTTGGGAGAGTGGTACGTAACCTGCGCCCATTACTTGACGATCCGGGGCGATCTAGGATTGCAGCACGTTCAACTGTGACTCGCTCCGACTTACGCGTGCTGGAACGAGTTGAGGCTCTCAGCGCTATCGGTTTTAAAGAAATTGGGGTTAGCCCACTACGGACATCCCCTGACCCAACGCTAGCTTTTACCCCAGACGACTGGTCAATTTTCCTGAACGAGATGATTCGGATAGCTGAGGCAGAATGGCAGCGTCTGCTAGCTGGTGGTTCCTTCCGCTTCTCCAACTTGGCGATCGCACTTAAGGAAATCCATCGGGGTTCTTGTCGTCCGCTACCATGTGGTTCGGCAGCGAATTACGTATCTGTCAGCGCCGAAGGCAACTATTTTACCTGCCACCGTACCATTGATGATGCTCGCTTTGCCCTCGGTACACTGACTGAGGGACCAAATCAAGCAGATCGCGAAAAGTTTTTGCAAGCTCGCTTAGTTGACCGACAGGAACCTTGCCGTTCTTGTTGGGCACGCTACCTGTGTGGTGGAGGCTGCCATGCGGAAGTCATCGCATCTGGGCGCGATGGTTGCGATTATATCCGGGGCTGGCTCGATTACTGCTTGCGTTATTACGATCGCTTGTTATCTGTACGTCCTGACATTGTTAATAACCCACAAACCGAACAATTATGAGCGAAAAGATTTTTCCCCGCAACCTGACTGCTAGAGCCGCTAGACAAGTAATCGGTAATCCAGTAACCACGCGCTTGGAGAGTGGTGTAGGAAACTGCTACCCTGGGTTAGAATTTGACCAGCGCAACCTGGATCGCCGCTTCTTCCCGGGACTGGTTTTCGAGTTTATATCTCAAGACGATGCTGCAGAGCCAAATGTTATGCGTGCTGGTGCAAGGCTGCTAAGGTTTGAACAGAACGATCCTGAACTTAACAATCCAGATCGGGCTGAAGTAGCAAAACAACTGCGGATAGATCTTCAAGCAGCAAGTAATGACATTGCTAAAGATGACATTCCTCAAGGTGAATGGTATCTCCATTCCCTTGAGCAAGGAGGAAGCAAGATACCCCTTTTTACGACTGAACAGGGAGAAATAACCCCTCTTGATGGCATGGTAGTCTGGCGCTTGGTTCGCTCTTTGGAGCCAGATCGGGTTAAGCTAACAGTCGGACGTCGCACAGCACTAGACAAGCAAACCCCACCATTGCCCAGTAAGGCGATTGAAAGGGAGATCGAACTGAGCGGGTGGCGTCGGATTTTTGTTGATGGCAAAACTGGCGTTATTGAGCAAGTCTACAAACCAGGAGAATTAACCCAGAGCCTTTGCTCTCCTTGGCAACACGACTTCCGTGACTGCTCATGTTTCTACTGGGCATCCAATCACCCGGACATCGTTCTGGGCGAAGATGCCCTAGGTGAGCCTACACTAACCTCTGGTGCTTCATCCGATCCAATACGAGCGAATACGCCCATTGTCTGGGAACGGTCCGATCGTTCACCAGATAGTCGTTCAGCAGCGCTTCAAAACAACCGTACCTTCGAGATGGATCACTACGAGATCAGCCAACGATGGCAAGAACTGGCTGTTGTACTCAGGGGCAAAGAAATCTCTCAAATATATCGACCACCAAATCCTGAAAATGCTGAACCCTTTAAAGATCCAGATGAGTTGGCAGCCAAATTGTATGAATTGGCAGGACTTGAGCATGCCCTTTGCCTGGAGTATCTCTATGCTATGTACTCCTTAGTCGATCGGGTAGATGACAACAAATGGCCTCAACTTGGGGATGAAATCACTTTCGTTCGTCACGAGTTGCTCTTAGTCGCTGTGAGTGAAATGCGCCATCTGCGGTGGGTTAATCAGCTGCTCTGGGAACTTGACCACGCCCAACCACCCCTCTTAAAGAGATCCTATGGTCCGGCTCTGGAAGTTGCCACCCAAATCCCTATAGGCGGCGGTCATACCCGCTCTCGCCAGTTGCGTCCTCTCAATCGCAGTGCTTTAACTGACTTTATAGCTGTAGAGGCTCCCAGTGGCGGTATTGATGGTCAGTACGCACGTGTACTAGCAACACTCCGACAGTCTCAGTATCCAGACACTTTATATCAGCTAGCTGGTAGAATCATTGCCGATGGAGTGGAGCATTTCAGCAAGTTCAGCGAAATCGAGACGGTGTTACGTCCTTATCATCGTGACTCGGAATCAAAAGATTTTACACCTCCCTATTTGAGAAATATTGCACTTGCACCTAGTAATAACTCGGATGCCCAGAACGCTCTCAATGCATACCATCAGATCCTGGCTAACCTAGAGACAGCTTACAAAAAAGGCGATATGGAAGATGCTGAAAATATCATCTATGCACGTCAGAAAATGATGGAATTGGATGGAATTGCCAAGAAACTAGCAACTGAGGGATTTGGCATCCCGTTTTTTAATACCCACTCTAATCTAGCAGAAGGGTGACTTTTGTCACGCTTATCAAATGTCATGGTCAAGCTGCTAATTTTTACGAAACCTATGGCTGAGATACTAAGTCCAAGCACGGAAGAATGTGCTATCTTCCCAAATACCAGCAGTGCGTTGTTCGATCGCTGCTAGTTCCTTATTCGTCAGGAGCTGAAAAGCACGCGCTATCTTGACATTATTTTCTAATTGTGCTGGGGTTTCAGCCGCAATTATGCAACAATTAACACCTGGCTGGGATAAGCTGTATCCCAAAGCTTGGTGCATACCTTCCAACCCACCAGGTTTAAACAGCCGACCATAAGCTGGTACTTTCATGGCAATCACACCGACATTTTTTTGCTGCGCTACTGGTAGAACTACGGGGAGGAATGGACGCGGGTGATGTTTGTCAGCGGCGTTTACAGGGATAAGAGTTGTGTGAAAGGAATAGCGACGCAACCCTTCAGCAATCACCTGTGGGTCGTGGTGTCCCGTGATACCGACAAACCGCACGAGTTTCTGCTGCATCGCCTGTTCTAGCGCGTGAATCGCCCCAGATGAACTAAATATAGTATCGAGATCTTGCCGTGAAGATACGTGATGTAATTGCCACAAGTCAAGATGGTCTGTATTTAGACGTTTGAGACTTCTCTCCAATTCTCGCCACGCACCATCCCGATCTCTTTTATCTGTCTTACTTGCTAAAAACAGCTTTGAACGATGGGGTGGTAGGACTTTGCCTAAATAATCTTCACTAGGTCCATAATCGGCGGCGGTATCAAAGTAACGGATGCCAAGTTCAAGTGCTTTTTCGATAATTGCTGCAGCATCTTTTTCTTTTCCTTCCCAGGATAGCGGTGTTTGACCAGCTCCACCCAAGCCGAAGATGGGGACTTTTACACCTGTACGTCCTAGGAGTCGTTCTGGCATAGTTGCTGGTGGTGTAGCAGTGTTGCTAACATCCTGTTGCAAGGCTGTACCTCCCACTATGCCGCCAGTAACGGCAACACTAGTAATTATGAAATTGCGGCGCGTTGTTCCTGTCATAGTTTGCTTCTGAGGTTGCAGGTGAAGTATCGGCTCAATAAATTGGGGTAGCCGAGAAAAATAAAAAGGTTCGCAAGCC
>CAXTSI010000237.1:0-13210 GCA_964246695.1 uncultured bacterium | reverse complement strand
TTGTTTTTTTTGACTTTTGACTTTTGACTTTTGACGAACCGCAGGGCGGTCATTCGTCACCTCAACATTATTTTAATATGCAGACCATTTACGTCGTTAGTCTTAGTGGGTTTAGAAGGGTTTGAGAAATCGCATGAAAGCGCTGTAAAACATGAAAAATAAAACTGCTTGAACGCGATCGGGTGAGTACTGCACAATAAAAGAGAAATTAGTTAAAATCCAGAGATATCTTTAATCTTCGGTTTCTTCGGTTTCAAACTGCACTTGTCGGTACAAATTGGCGATCGCTATTTCCACATTTACTGATTCAAGTGGCAATATATCGTCCAAATTATACTCAGACAGTACCCATCTCCCCTGTTCGTTGCGCCGAAACACTTCCACACCCGGTTGAGCTACCTGTACTAAGACATATTCTTGTAGGGTAGAAGATTGGCGGTACTTGGCAAACTTCTTCCCCCGATCAGCTGCTTCCGTTGAAGGTGATAGCACTTCGATAATTAAGCAGGGAAATTGTACCAGTTGCGGATTGCGATCGCGCTGATCGCAAGTCACCACCACATCTGGATAAAAATACTTTTTCCCCGATTCTAACAGCACCTTCACATCTACAATGTATACTTCACAGCCGCGATCGACTAGGGCATCATCTAGCAGGCTGAAGAAATTTCCACAAACGCGATTGTGGTTACGCGTACCACCCGACATCGCCACAAGTTCGCCATCCCAATACTCGTAGCGTTCCTCTTGGGCTGGTTCCCAAATCAGATATTCCTCTACACTCATCAAAATGCGATCGGGTAAAGCAACCATCGTTTGCTCCGGGAATAATTCACTTTTCTAGAATAGCGAAAAAAGGGCGATTTCTTTCACCACAACCTTAGGCAAGGCAGGCGCTAATGGCTTATGATTCACATTGACGGTTCCTATGGAGAGGGAGGCGGGCAAATTCTCCGAACCTCCCTTAGTCTAGCTGCCATTACTGGTAAACCCATACAGATAAATCGCATCCGCGCTGGACGCCAAAAACCGGGACTAGCAGCACAACACTTGACAGCAGTTCGCGCTGCTGCAGCAATTTGTCATGCCCAAGTGCAGGGGGATGCCTTAGGTTCGATGACGCTTACGTTTATTCCCAGTAGTTCGGTGCAAGCAGGGACTTATACATTCGATGTCAGCGAAGCACGCCTTGGCGGTTCCGCTGGTGCTATTACTTTGGTGTTGCAGACTATCCTCTTGCCTCTGGTGCTAGCATCTGGTAATTCCCAGGTGATACTACGAGGCGGAACTCATGTCAGCCATAGCCCTTCAATGACTTACATTGAGCAAGTCTACCTGCCCACGCTGCACCGTATGGGTGTGCGAGTTGAGGCGAAACTGAATGCTTGGGGATGGTATCCTCAAGGTGGGGGAGAAGTGGAGTTGTTGATAAATGGTGTTAGCAAACTCGGCGGGATCAACTTGGTGGAACGCGGCGACTTACAACAAGTGCGGGGGTTAGCAGTAGTAACGGAACTGCCTTCTCACATTCCCCAAAGGATGGCGAGTCGTGCCGAGAATTTGTTGCGTGAAGCTCAATTGAAACCTAATATACAGCCTTTACGAGCAAGGGGTATTGCACCAGGAGCAGGTTTATTTCTCACTGCTGAGTATGAGAATAGCGAATCTGGTTTTGGTGCTTTGGGACGTTTGGGTTTGCCAGCAGACAAAGTAGCGTCTATGGCTTGTGAGGAACTGCTGAAGTTTCATCAAACCGGCGCACCAGTAGATGAACATTTAGGGGATCAGTTACTGTTGCCAGCTGCTTTGGCATCTCAGAATAGTAAATACTGGGTGGCGGAGATTACTCAGCATCTGACGACGAATGCTTGGGTTATTGAGCAATTTGGGCTGGCGCGGGTGACGGTGGATGCAGTTGAGAAAATGGTGGCGGTGGAACCTTTGACTGATTAGTCATTAGTGCGGCTCGTTGTTCATAGCAGGCGTTACCTTTTTTAAATCGTTATAAATTGTCAGCAGATATTTGCCCTTCATAACCAACCAAACTAGTAAAATTTAGATAAATTAAACCCAACTTTCTAGCGGGAATTTTCTTATCTGACGCATCCGCTCAAAATCGCTATCACATGAAACAACAATGAGCGAATGACGTAATGCTGTCGCAGCTATCCACAAGTCATTCTCACTAATACCAATTTCCGATAATTTAGTTGTCTGACGTTTACGCTTTTCTTTCGGACCGAATTTACTGAGAATTTCCGATTTAAAATCTCCGTAAATTTCAGCCGTTTCATCATCAATCGAATAGATATCAATCCGTTGTAGAAACACCTGAATTTTAATCAGATTTGCGGTTTTCTGTTGAGAGTTTTGCGCCATAAATCTCAGTTCACCCGCTACAATAACACTGGTAGCTATTATAACTTCACTACTCTCTCGAAAGCGACTGACAACTTTTGGTTCACCTTCAATTAAAAAAGAGCAGTGATTGGTATCAAATAGATACATATTTAGAATTCCAGTGGCATCCGGGTATCATGGACAAGCTCAAGACATTCTCTAATATCATCTCCCTCCCAGGTTCCGGCAAATTCTAGCAAATCCTTAGCTTTTGAACCCCGTAAGGTACTAGCACTTGATTGTGTTTCAGTTTTTGACTGCGGAGGTACATGACTAGCTTTAATGAAGCGAACAAAATCTAGTGCTTCAGTTAGCAACTCCGGTGACAAAGACTCGATTTCTTGAATTAACAATTCTTTAGTAGTCATTTTGCAACAACCCTTACTGTAATTTGCATCTTGTGAGCATTCTCATTTCAACTCTATCAATCTACTCGCTGGCGTGCTTTGTCTAAATTAATTTTGGCATTGGCCTTGCCCACTTCCTCTAGCATTTTCAGTTCTTCAGCCCTATGGTTTCAGTAATTTATCTCCTTCTTCAATGAACCTTTTACTGGGTTGGCGCGGGTGACGGTGGATAAAGCTGAGAAAATGGTGGCGGTGGAACCTTTGACTGAATATATATCAATATAGTTCAGTTAAGCACCAGATCTGAAACCCGGTTTCTAAGTACACGATTGCATAAATACGAGCGCGTTATCTTCTTGTGTAGGGTGGGCATTGCCCACCGTTCTGATAGTTGGTGGGCAATGCCCACCCGAAGAAATCAATTCGATCCTTTCACCGTGTGAATTTAAAGATTAATGCACAGTTTTTCAACGCCGAGTCAGGAGGGTGACTTCCTGGCTTAGGCATCCAAGTAGCAAGGCATTCTCTGGCATACAATAGAAGAAATAGGTACTACGGAACTACCTATTTCACCCCGCCAGGGGAACGGTAAATAAATTTACCATGCCGTGTTTCATCCCCGATGTAAAAATACGGGGTTTCCACACATGCCACGAGGTTCAGATGAAAATTGAGCGATTGCAGGAACTCAAGCAGAAACTAACCAATGAAGCAGACCTTTCTCACATCTGGTTGTTTTATATGGATCATTTTGCGGATCATCCGGAATTCACTGAACTGGGTGAGCCTGCCAATAATGAATACTTAGATGCTATTCTCCACAAAAATATAGAGCAAATATTTGGCAGGGCAATAACGATTTCTAACTTTTTCCCGATCTACATTGCAAAGTATCAGTTCTTTCATGGACCTTTCCAAGTTCAAGGACGTATTGGCGGTGTGATTTATTTCCAGGATATAAAAATTGGGTTACTTGCAGTGTCGGCGGATTTTCCCCCTACGGATGCGGTCAAGTATTCACGTTTTTCTGAACTGATTCAGCTGTCGGCACCTAATCGCTACGATCTCAATTGAGAGAAGCACAAATTTTTTAATTTTTAATTTTTAATTTTTAATTGGAGCGAAGCGACGGTCAGTTTAAAGGGACAAAATCATGACCAGTACCAGATTTGTCATTCCGTTTAACCTCAACTAAAAATGCTTTCCCATCTTTGCGATCGCCCCATTGGTAAAACTGGATCTTTCCCGTTGCCCCGTTAACCGAAAAATCTCGACTCAATAACACCTTCTGCAGCCCTTCACGAGTCTGGCTGCGGTTCAAACCGAAGATAATTGATTCGGTGGCATCATATGCCATTGCTGTACGCCAGTTCACAAGTCCACCCCAAAGTTTGATAGCATCGTTAGGAAAGGTACGATCTGGAATTGCACCTGGATACCAAGGTACAGGTATGACTAAGCTGTTAGCATCTTTCCAAGACTGCAGCGTTTGATCTGTATAAAGCGTAGGGCTGCCAAAAAGCGCGAGCTGTCCTTTATTGGCGTTTGCTACATTTACAGCTCGGTCAATTCTATCCACATAGGGAGATAATAGCAAGCCATCCGCCCCAGCTGCAATAGCATTAGAAATTACCTCAGTAGGGTTTAAGTTAGAATCAGCCAAATTACAGGATATATAAATAAGATTGATACTTGGAGCACCTTGAACGAACTCATTCCTAAACGCTTCATTATCGATGGCATCGGAATCATAACAGATGGCAATATTGGTCTTGTGAGCTTTTTCAACCATGTATGTAGAAAGTTGGCGTGCCATCAAACTAATACTGGGAACAGTACGAAATATGTAGTTGCTTTTACTATTGTTGCTTTCAGCTAGACTTTTAGAAAAACTGGTTGGTGAGATCATCACCAGCTTATCCTGATATACTTTAGCAGCGACGATGGAAACGTCACTGGCGTTATGTCCGACTACAGCCAGAATATGGGGATCTTTGACAAACTCCTCGGCAAGTTGTGTGGCAATCTGAGGATTATTATCATCATCGGCGATCGCGACCTGTAATAGCTTGCCCTTAATGCCACCACTGCGATTCACCCGATCTTGAGCTTGAACCACTCCGCGCAGAATTTCTTGTGCTACATTCGGGTTACTACCGATGGGGACGCTCACAGCAATTTTGAAAGCATGACCCTGACTAATTTTGGCGTTATTTAAGTAAATTAAAGTTTCTGGGTCATTGCGACGATCTTTTAGTGATATTTGGAACTGGTTAATGGCTGTCTTAAAATCCCCTGAAGCAAACGCTTGCACTCCTGCTTTCTTAGAGGAATTTGTGTTTAACTTTACTAAAATTTTCTCCCCCGAACTTATCCGACCTAGTAACATTTGATGACTTATTTCCTTTTTTACCAGTGCTGCTACCCACGCTATCATTAACCCAACCAAAGATATGGCAATAATAGAAAACCCAATGTTTCTCTGCAGCTTGGCTTTTCTTTTGTCCAACTTCTCGCTGGCAGCTAAGAACTGATAATCTTGGTCGCTCAATCTTTTATCAACGGTCCATATCTGGGCATCCTGTAATGCCTGCCCTCGCAACAGCCGGGATTCATCCTGATAGTTGGAAGCTACCCACGCTTCTAGTGCTTCGGCATAGGGTCGCAGAGCAGATAAGGCTTTTTTCACCCAACTTTGGTCAAAAACAGACTTATAGATGGGGTTGTAAACTTTCAACTTGCCCTGTTGCTTGACCACCAACCCCGACAGTCGCAGCTCTATTTGTTCTGGGCTGTCATCTGTTTCTACTTCACCATGTTGCAAAATTTGCTGATATAGCCCTAGTAGCCGACCAGCACGCCGTCCACTCCTAAAAATGCGCTCGCGAATTGTCCTCAAATGCTCTGGTTCATCCTGAAATTCCCAGTTGTCGATCACTTGGCGTTCTACAAATTTCCTCACCCACTCTGCCTCTTTAAAAGCGGGAATAGGAGATTCAGAATTGACTATCAATTGACATAACTTTTGGGTAAGAAATGGTTGTCCTCCCGTCCACTCCAACACCTCTTTTAAAACCAATTCGGGATTGTTTGCCAAATTTTCCAATCCCTGAATTAAAGATAATTTAGCTTCCTCTAACTTAAATCCAGTCAAATCAATTGCCCGACCAATATTAAACGGTGTCCGTTGTTTATCAGCAATTAAATTTGATGGCGTTGCTACCCCCAATAGACAAAACGTGAGGCGATTGTATTCTGGATTGTCCACTCGCTGATTATAGCAAGCGCGAATAAAGGCAAAAAAGTCATCACTGGGAAAATTTAAACTGAGAACACTATCGATTTCATCAATAAAAATGACAATATTTTGAGATATTTGCGCCAGCATCACCGATTCAATAAACTCTCTCAATCGCTCCAAAGGAGATAGCCACTCACGCTCGCGCCACCAGTTTCCTAAATTGACCTCCAGCTGAAAGTCCATCGTCAAACGGAGGAGCATATTGGCATACCACTTGTCTAACGTTACCTGCTGGACACCACCCATCGAAATATCTATCGCAGTGCAGGCAATTCCTACTTTTTTCAGCTGCCGCATCACTTGAACTCGCAAACTAGATTTCCCAGTCTTACGGGAGTTGAACACATAACAAAAATTACCAGCTTTTAGACATTCATAAAGTTCGTTATCAGCCTGCCGCTTGACATAAGTGGGTGCATCTTCTGGTAAAGTAGCTTCAAATACATATTTATAAACCATCGTATAGGCGAACTAAAAAATACTGACGATACAGATTGCATCTTGGACTACAATCGTTGCCTTGCATTTGTATCAAACCCATCCTGTCTAATTTAAATGCCTGAGCAGGTTCTAGTGTCACGGGGTTGTTTGTCGTCACTACTTGGTGCAAAGCTGCTGCTAGTTCTGGATATTGTTGTACATCCCACAACTGTTCTCGCAGGTAGTTACCAAATGGACCTCCTTCTGTGGAAGCTATTTGCAAAAGATTCAAGAGCGTATTTTCCTGACTTTTAAGATAATCAAGAGCCATCTGTACTAGGTAAGGATGTCCTCCTACCATAGCCATCAGTTGCTCAACCTCCTGGTTGTTTAACCAATCAAGTCCATAACGCTGTGCCAAATCCTGCACTTGCTCTTGATTAAAATCTGGCAAAGGAATAACTAGTCCTACACCCTTAAGGGGCGAGGAATTGATATCCAGTGAGCTATAAACTTCTGTGGAATGTACCACTATCAACCGGAGTTTTTTCCAAATCTCACCTCGGCGATCGCTCCTCCTTGCCATGTCATACCAACCTCGTAACAAGCAACAAAAATCATTGGCGATGGCAGGGTGTTCAAAAACCCGATCCACTTTATCCAAGGCGAGTACCATAGGAGAAGTACATTCTACTAACAGATACTCTTCAAAGTAAGCCGTGGTGTTATCGTTACAGCCAAAAATGTCGTCCCAACGATTAGCCAACTTATTAGGTAACCCTAGTAGCTTACCCACTTTTGCACAAAACCACTTTGTTACTTGGCTGGGCAGCAGGAGGGATTCTTTTCGGTACACTTGCCGATCGCATTGGTCGTAGTAAGACAATGATGCTGACTATACTCTGTTTTTCACTAGGTACGGCTACTTGTGCCGTGGCACCTAATATAGCAGTCTTAATTCTTTCGAGAATTATTGCCAGTTTGGGACTTGGAGGAGAGTGGGCGGCGGGAGCGTCACTTGTGGCTGAGGTGGTGCCAGAGCGATCGCGGGTAGAAGCTGGAGCACTTCTTTACACTTCAGCTCCTATTGGTTTAACTTTAGCAACACTTGTAAATCTACTAGTTGCGGGAGTGTTGTTCAAGAACAACCCCGAAGTTTCCTGGCGCTTTGTCTTTTTATTTGGCTTACTTCCTGGCGTAGTTGCCTTTTTGTTGCGTTCCTTCGTCAAAGAGCCAGAATCGTGGCGAAAAGAAGCCAACGATATGCCTACGCCCAGCATCCAAGAACTCTTCAATCGCCAAAATCTTCCCCTAACTCGGTGTGGCTTTCTCATGGCAACGGTAGCTTTGCTGACTTGGTGGACTTGTAATGGTTTTATTCCAGTCATTTCTGCAGGTTTGGCGCAAACGGCGGCTCTTACCCAAGGTTTAGATAAGGTGGCGACACAAGCACTTATTGAGCAATGGAAAACTATTGCATCTAACAGCTTTAATCTGGGGGGATTACTCGGCGCTCTACTAACAGTTCCCCTAGCTAAATACTGGGGACGCAAAAAAATGCTTTTTCTCTACTTTTTGCTGTCAGGTCTTGCCCTAATAGTCACCTTTGGACTGGATTGGTCACCCTACACTCGCCTTTACTTGTACTTCCCCGTTGGGTTAACTGTTTTTGGTGTATTTGGCAGTTTCACCTACTATTTGCCAGAACTTTTTCCCACTAGGTTACGAGCAACTGGTTCTGGTTTTTGCTATAACATCGGGCGAGTGATAGCAGCAGGCGGACCGTTTCTAGTGGGTGCGATCGCATCCAGTGGCGCCAACGCTCTTCAAACTGCTTTAGGATTGCAACTCTGGCTAGCTGTTGTACCGTTGATTGGTCTGTTTTGTATGCCTTGGGTGATTGAGACAAAACGTGATTAATTCAATAAGTGAGGAGTGCAATATGGAACTGGTTTTTGGCGGACGTGACGAAATTGAAAATGTTGTGGAACTAGGTGAGCGATCGCCAGTCAAGATTTTTTTACCCAACGCTGGATTCTGACTGCGCCAGAGTTTCGATCTCTGTTATTTTTCTTCCAATCCATTCGGCGATCGCGGGAACGACTGCGTTACCAAGGAGTCTCCCTCTGCGACCGTCCATCCTGGGGGAAATCCCATCAGCTTTTCCCACTCTGTCCACGTCAAGTTTCTCGCTATTAAAAAATCTCTTCGGCAGATTCGGGCAGTTGTGATGCCTGTTACAAACGTTGTTGCAAATGCTTTTGTAAATGTCGCAAGTGCAACCCTTTCTTACTTATCTGGGACACCAAGGTTTCGTCGGCAGAATAGGTCAAGCATGATACCTATTGAGCAGTTTGTTATAATTGCAGTAGGTGTAGGTGGTATAGCCTTAATACCTCAACTTCCCCATCTATTACAGATTCCTTCATCACAACCTAATCCAACTATAAATTCAACAAACTCAACATCACAGTTAAACCCAAGTGGCTGGATATGGATAGGTCTCGTTAATAGTAACTCAAGCGGTTTACCTGTTGGAGAGCGACTGCTTCAACCCTCAAATACTCGAACAGTTCCGAGTATTGCTCCCCCCGTTGTTCCATCACTAAAAGCAGTGGTGACTGTAAAAAACCCGGTAAAATTAAGGAAAAATAGACGACAATCATATAACTCAGAGTTACCAGAGCAAATAGATATCCTTAAACCAGGAGAAAAGCTAACTGTCCTTAAAGTAGAGCGTTTAGTAAACCCCGATCCCAATTCATTCAGTATGCAAATTTGGGCGCAAGTTAGTAGGTGTAATCGAACTTGTGACAAGTGAGAATACGGTCATTATCAAATGTTGCTAATTACTACGACGCGATCGCACTCCTCTACAATAACCAAGTGCGATCGCTAGAATTACAGTGGCATACGGGTATCATGGACAAGTTAATGACATTCTCTAATATCATCTCCCTCGCTGGTTTCAGTAAATTCCCGCAAATCCTTAGCTTTTGAACCCCTAAGTGATCGCCAGTAAAATTTTTTTTACCCAACGCTTGATTCTTCCTACCCCAGAGTTTCGATCTCTGTTATTTTTCCCCCCGTATTTTTAGTTATTTTAACTTGATTAAGAGCATGAATATAACATTTCCTAGTGTTCAGTCTGGACAACTAAATCTTTTTGCCTAATTGCATTCTAATCAATAACAGCGACCCACAGATTTTCTTCCGTAGAATACTGAACTAAGCCATCAACTTCCAAATCCTCACTGTACAGTGTCAGTATTTGACCATCTTGCAGCGAAATTTGCTGACGGGCTAAGTCTTCCACGGTTCCAATACAGTTCAAACGCAGCCGACCCTGAACATCTGCGTTATGAAAATCTGCGAAAACTCTCAGTTTGTCCATGTTTTTCCTCCAATGGGCAAAGCCTTTGCCCCTACAATGTGGTCTATTTACTTGAAAATAGCTGTAAGTTACCTGATATCTTGCACCATTCTCAACAAGACCAAAAAAACCGGGTTTCTCAACCAAAAATATAGGGTTTGACCATTAGTCATTCTCAAGAAACCCGGTTTTTCACCCAGGTGCAAGATGTGAGTTACCAAACAATAGTTACTAGTCCAGATGCAGTAATGTTTTGATCGCAAGTTAATAATGCAACGGTTTCTCCTTGACTTTCTAGGACAAGTACGGTTGCAACTATTTGTCGGTCGTGCATCTCCGCAATTTTAGACAGACTAATAGTTCTTTCAATCACACTCGTGTCTATCTGTCTTTACAACTTTAAGTAAAGTATCAGCAGAGGGAATCGATGTTCGTCCGCGCTCAACAATCCAAACAGCCTCGGATAGTGTAGTAGCAGGTATTACTAATTCACTGGTTTCTTCAGAAAGAATGTTTTTTGCGTTACTGCCCAAACGCGGATTTCCTTCTAAAAACCAGATAAGCGCGTGGGTATCAACAACGTACTTCATAAGCTTCTATGACCAGTCTAAGCCGTCATGGATATCACCAGAAAAATCCGCTGTTTTCAAGTCTTCTTCTGTTGATTGATGAGTAGTGGCGAACATCCCGAAATACATTATTTGTGGAGTATTTTCTGGTGATTTTGCTTCTAAAAATGTGACAATCACCTTGCTCTCAACAATATCTGATGGCACTTCTGATAGCTCTATCTTACCACGCTTGTAAACACCTTCAACTGCCTTCAACATTATGTATAACCTCGCAATGAATGAATCTAGCCTAACCCATTCGAGTTAAGACACCAATTGAATGATACCCCACTGTCCATTTGTCAACCAAGAAGGGTCATTTGCTACGGAGGCTATAACTCAATACGCTTGGTGTTAAGGCTTTGATCCCCCCTAGCCCCCCTTAAAAAGGGGGGAAATAGCAGAACTTTTTAAGGGGAGCCAGCGCTCTCAGGAGGGTTTCCCTCCGCAGGCGACTGGCGTGGGTTGGGGGGATCTTTAGGGAGTGACGATTCTAACTGAACCGTATTGGGCTATAACTTCAAGGCGAAGACCTGTGGCGACTTCCGACTTCAGGGTGCGTAAGGCTACCATCGGGACGGCTAAGTAGGAAAATATATTTGTCATGTTTGTCGTAAAATCCCAGTGGCGATCGCCCAATAAGTGGCGATAAGAAAGCATCTCCTGTGACCGTTTTTTGAATTAAAAATTAAAAATTAAAAATTAAAAATTTACCAATAATTTTTAATTTCTCAGTTGGGTACAGGTTCCCCTGTTTTTAAACATTGAAAACAAAATTTGCTCCGCAACATTATTCAACCGAACGCATTTATGCGTGGGGATTAATAATTTTTAATTTTTAATTTTTAATTCCCCGAAGGGGCTGACGACTTATTAAAGGGTTGTTGCTGTATTAGTGCCTTTGATCACTTCTACCAATTTCTCAATATGTGTCTTCTCATGAGTTGCCATCACAGAAATCCTTATCCGACTCGTGGGAACGGTAGGGGGACGAATTGCTGGGGCAAAAATGCCAGCATTTTTTAACTGCTGTCCAACTTTTAGGGCGTCTGCTGCATTTGGCAATTGAAAGCAGAGTATAGGTGATTCAGACGGTAGCAATTTCAGGTTGGGTAGCTGTTGCATCAACTCTTTCAAGTAATCTACATTCCGCCACAATTGAACGCGGCGTTGTGGTTGTTGTTGCACTATATTAATTGCTGCTAACGCCGCCGCAGTGTCACTGGGTGAAAGCGCGGTGGTGTAAATCCAACTAGGTGCGCGATTCCGCAAAAAGTCAATCAGGCTTGCGCTTCCTGCTATATACCCGCCTAAACTACCCAAAGCTTTACTCAATGTGCCCATTTGAATTAATCGCTTTCCTGTAGAGTCAAAATGTTCTACACATCCAGCGCCAGTTTTTCCTAGTACCCCAGTAGCATGAGCTTCATCCACTAGCAGCATACAACTAAATTCAAGAGCTAGTTCCAATAGTGCTGGTAATGGACACAAATCACCATCCATACTAAAGACGCTATCAGTAATTATCAAACAGCGTCGGTAGTCTTGCCGTTGCTGACTCAGTTGGGTTAGTAGCGCTGCAACATCACAGTGAGGGTATTCAATGACGGTTGCACCACTAAGAATTGCTCCGTTTTTCAGACTGGAATGATTATACCGATCAGATAAAATTAAATCGCGCTTGCCTACTAGGGCGGCGATCGCGCCTATATTTGCCAAATAACCAGAACTAAAGACCACAGCATCTTCTGTTTGTTTCAGGGATGCGATCGCCATCTCCAAATCCCTATGTAATTCCCGCTGTCCACTGAGTAATCTAGAACCAGTACTACCCGTACCATATTCTTGCATAGCAGCAGTTGCCGCTGCAATCAAGCGCTCATCCCCAGCCAGTCCTAAATAATCATTACTAGCAAAATTAATCACCTCTCGTCCTGCTAAAAGCACCGTAGCACCAGGACGACCGTGGATTGTTTGTACTGAACGATACCAGTCAGCCCGATGAATAGTTGCTAGAGATTCTTCTATCCAAGCGTATGGGTTTGTGGGCATTTTTGAGTGTTGACTCGTTTTCTTAGCCTGAGTTATTATCCCACCCTACTTCTAAAAAAGGTTTAACGCTTGTCAATTCACCTAGGAATAATTGTAACAAGAGAAAATCTCAATGTGTTAATATATTTCTATTTCGTTGCAAAAGACGATATGCTAAATGCGATCCGCTAAATCCGATGAGAAATATGTCTAACCTCACGAATTTGCCAGCGACAGAACTTTCAATGTCTAACCTCACAAATCTGCCATGTGCTTCACTATTTGTGGAACTTACCGATACTCAACTGGAAACAGTGGTCGGAGGCAAGGCAGTCCTACAGAAAGTAATAGGCGGGGATACATTACTTGCCGATCAGCAGACTAAATCGGTGACGTTGGTTGCGCCCAGCATCGGTGTGATTGATAGTAATGTGGTATGGAATTACGAGCGTAGTGGTATAACCTATTATGATACGGGAGTCTCAGTCTCGCAGAGTAAGATTAGTAATAATATCAATATCACCCCTAGCATTAAACGCATAACGCTCAATTAGGGGCGATAAACCGCTCAGCTTAGAAAAAAGATGGCTTTGCATAATTAAAGGATGAACTGTTCTAACTGTGCATCTACCTCTATCCGCAAGAACGGTCCTAGTCGTGGTCAACAAAACTACATTTGCGTTCGCCATTTCCAAATCCCTAAGGGAATGGGGAATGGGGAATGGGG
>CAXTSI010000236.1:0-13295 GCA_964246695.1 uncultured bacterium | reverse complement strand
ATTAGCAATTAGCAATTAGCAATTAGCAATTAGCAATTAGCAATTAGCAATTAGGAAATAATCGATCGCCAGTGGCAGAATCAAACACAAATAACTTATCCAGATCTAATTCCAGAGAAAGGCGATCGCCAGGACGCAAACGCATATCCCCACCCAAAATCACATTCATCAACAAAGACGTACCCGGTAAACCCGCACGAATCAAAGTCTCCCTCCCCAAAGGTTCCACCACCCTCACCTCAACCACCAATCCAACCTCTTCCTCTCTGCGCTCTCCGCGCCTCTGCGGTTCAATAATATAAACATACTCCGGTCTAATCCCCAAATCATACCCCTGCCCAACCACAGGTTGCAAAACCTGAAACACATCACCCGGAATTGGCAACAACTGACCACCCACATCAAAACCATTAACCGTGAACAATGCCGATATAATATTCATTGGCGGATTACCCAAGAAAGTCGCCACCATACGGTTAACTGGTTGAGCATAAATAGTCTGTGGGTCACCAATTTGTTGAATCCGTCCTTGGTTGAGCACCACAATTTTATCAGCCAAAGTCATTGCCTCAACTTGGTCATGGGTGACGTAGACAGTCGTAATTCCCAATTCTTGATGTAACTGTTTTAACTCAGCCCGCGTATCATCTCGCAATTGCGCATCTAAATTAGACAAAGGTTCATCTAGTAAAAACACTTGCGGTTGACGAGCGATCGCTCTCCCCAACGCCACCCGCTGCTGCTGTCCGCCAGAAAGTTGTTTAGGTTTGCGATCCAGCAAATGTTCTAGAGAAAGCGATCGCGCCACAGCCAAAACCCGTTCTTTAACAGTCGTCGGGTCAACTTTCCGCATCTGCAACCCAAAAGCAATATTTTGAGCTACCGTCATATGAGGATACAAAGCGTAGTTCTGGAACACCATCGCCACATCCCGCTGTCGTGCTGGGACATTGTTAACCAACTGATCCCCAATATAGAGTTTGCCAGTTGTCGCAGTTTCCAACCCGGCGATTGTCCGGAGAATGGTAGACTTACCACAACCCGAAGGTCCCACCAAAACCCAAAACTCGCCATTAGGGATTTCAAAGCTAATGTCCTCAACAGCGGTAACGTTGTTAAATCTGCGCTTAATATCTTGTAGACGAACGTTTGCCATTGTTAATTGTTGATTGTTAATTGTTGATTGTTGGTTGTTAATTGTTGATTGTTGGTTGTTGATTGTTCTACTAACAACTAACAACTAACAACTAACAACTAACTCCACGCTGGGTGAGATAGTATTGAAGCAATCACTCGCACCCCGCGCAGTTGGTTAGACAGAGGTAAGTGACCTCTAGGGGCGCTTAAATCCCAAGTAAATTCTTTGGGATACCGCGTCCAGTTATTGCCACTTTTCCAGCCGATTTTCGACCAGAGATTGTCCCAGTTTTTCCCCAACCCTAGCCAGATTTCTCGTTGTACCGAAAAGCCAAATTTGCCTTCGGAATGGACTAACCACAGGTTGTTAATGGTTTGTAAATCCGAAAGAGGGAAATTTTCTGCCTCAGTGAAATATAACCATTTTCTTTGCACAGCCGTTGGTCCTGCGACTTCACACATTTTTTGCAAAGTTATGCGATCGGCTGCTTGAAAGTTTTGGACAGCAAGCAGCTGTTGCAAGGGAATGTAATCAATACCGCACTCTGATTTTAGAGTCACAATGCCCACAGGGAAATAGGTTTGCAAAAATTCTTTTACTTTGGGCGAATCAGAGTTATAGAGAACTTGGTAGGCTTTGCCATCAACCCAAGTTGCTGGATTTTCACGACGTTCAAATAAAAACTCCATCAGGACATCTAATCCCCCATCCCCCAAGTTAGCTAGCTGCGGGATCACCTGCTGTTGGACGCCAATAGACCCAGCGATTAACGGTTGGCGGAGTGCGTCGATGTCACTTGCAATGTCTGGTAAAATCAGTGGGTCTGTCATGCCATTACTCTTGTTGAAAGCGGTCAGTGGATAGCGAACAGTAGTTTACAGGAAATCGCAAATAAAGCCTACTGCTATTTTAAGCTTGTATAAACGTGTCTATAATTCTGTAGAGACGTTGCAGGCAAAGTCTTTACATCTTGGACGCTACAAAGAGGAATTTTCCGCCTCCTTCTATCTATCTTTTGATAAGATAGCGAAAGTTTCATGCTCATCCCCAAACAAGGACACGAGCAATCTTTGGGGAACACTCTGCGGCTGATAGTAACGAAAACAAGACACTAGCCTTACACGTCAGGATTTTTCACCTCCGGGCTTGAAGCCTGGGGCTATATATGGTATTGCGGCGTAGCCATCAGGAGTTTGTGATGTACGACAAGATTTCCCCGCCAACAAGCGGAGCAAAAATCACCTTTAAAAACAGTGAACCGATTGTTCCCGACAATCCAATCATTCCCTTCATTCGTGGCGACGGCACGGGGATCGATATTTGGCCTGCTACCGAAAAAGTGCTAGATGCTGCGGTTGAGATGGCATATAAGGGTAAGCGGAAAATTAGCTGGCTGAAAGTTTACGCTGGTGATGAAGCTTGCGATTTATACGGCACATATCAGTATTTACCTCAAGACACTTTAACCGCGATTAAAGAATATGGTGTGGCAATTAAAGGACCGCTGACCACTCCGATTGGCGGCGGCATTCGTTCCCTGAATGTGGCACTGCGGCAAATTTTTAACCTGTATGCCTGCGTGCGTCCTTGCCGCTATTACGCAGGCACACCTTCACCTCACAAAAACCCCGAAAAACTGGATGTCATTGTCTACCGAGAAAATACAGAAGATATTTATTTGGGAATTGAATGGCGGCAAGGTAGCGAAATAGGCGATCGCTTGATTTCTATCCTCAATAACGAACTTATTCCCGCCACGCCAGAACATGGCTTAAAGCAAATTCCTCTGGATTCTGGTATTGGCATTAAACCGATTAGCAAAACCGCTTCCCAGCGCTTGGTACGGCGTGCCATGAAACACGCCTTGCAACTACCCAAAAACAAGCAAATGGTAACTTTGGTGCACAAAGGAAATATCATGAAGTACACCGAAGGCGCTTTCCGTGATTGGGGTTACGAACTAGCAACATCAGAGTTTCGGCACGAGTGTATTACGGAAAGGGAATCTTGGATTTTGAGTAACAAGGAGAATAACCCTAATATCACCTCGTCAGAAAATGCCCAGATGATTGACCCTGGGTTTAAAGCTTTGACTGCTGAAAAACAAAGTCAGATTGTTCAGGAAGTTGAAACAGTTCTTGAATCAATTTGGTCAACCCACGGTAATGGAAAGTGGCAAGACTTGGTGATGGTCAATGACCGCATTGCTGACAGTATTTTCCAACAAATCCAGACTAGACCGGATGAGTATTCGATTCTGGCGACGATGAATTTGAATGGAGATTATTTGTCGGATGCAGCAGCGGCAATTGTTGGTGGACTGGGAATGGGACCAGGAGCAAACATTGGTGATGAATGTGCTATTTTTGAAGCTACTCACGGCACCGCACCCAAACACGCCGGCTTGGATCGAATTAATCCGGGTTCAGTGATTTTATCGGGTGTGATGATGCTGGAGTATCTCGGTTGGCTTGAAGCAGCAGACTTGATTGAGAAGGGTTTGGGAGATGCGATCGCCAACCGTCAAGTTACCTACGATTTAGCACGTTTGATGGAACCGCCAGTCCAACCCTTGAAGTGTTCTGAATTTGCTGAGGCGATTATTCAGCAGTTTAGTAATTCGTAATTCGTAATTCGTAATTCGTAATTAAATTGCTAATTACGAATTATCAATTAAGAATTGTTAGGGCGATCGCTAAAACATTTAATTGAAACTATTGAGATGCTGGCTTTGGGCGTGAACCGATGTAGATTTTTGCTCTAGATTTTGATACTATATATGATACTATTGCTCAATGAGCAAATTAAAGAAATTAGTAGAGCAATTCCTCAAGCAACCGCCGGAAGTGCGGTTTGAGGATGTGCGCTACCTTTTAGAAGCTTTTGGCTTTGAAGAAAAAAGGTCTAAGGGCAGTCACCATAGTTTTCGAGACTCGGAAGGCAGAAAAGTGACTGTTCCTAAAAAAGGCGGACAGAAAGTTAAGGGAGTTTATGTTCAGCAAATCGTTGAAATATTAAATTTGCAAGAGTGGAATAATGAAGACACTGAACCAGAAGAACAAGCAGATTGAGAAGCCGTCTTTGGAATATTATTTGAATCTTCAGTATCCTGTAACACTTTACCCCGATCCAGAGGGGGGATATGTAGCGCAAATTAAAGACTTGCCTGGATGTCTCACCCAAGGTGAAAACCTAGAGGAGACAATAGCAAACTTGAATGAGGCGCGGGAATTATGGATTGAGACAGCTTATGATGCTGGCGACGATATTCCTTTGCCAAGCACTGATGATACCTATAGTGGTAAACTACTTTTGCGGATACCTAAATTTCTGCATCGTCATTTAGCTGAGGCGGCTGAACGGGAAGGTGTAAGTCTTAATCAGTATATCGTATCTTTGTTGAGCGCATCTGATAGGTCGGGCTGATTCTCCTCGCCTTTAATCAACTTTTGGATATTGTGTAACGATCTATGTAAGGTTCCGACTTCATCGCCTAGCAAGTCAGGGTAACAGTTGTTGACGCTCTTAAAGTTTGAGCTAAGAACATTGTGACTACATACATAAGCGAATTTGCGATCGGATAGCAACGAGACAGCAACTGTTACATTAAACACCAAATGCTAGTAAACTAAAGGCAGGACTCAGTTCAGGGACAGAAGGAAGCTTCTCTATTTTGGCTAGCAGATAGTTACTTGTTAAGACACCGAAAAAGCTGGAATCCTGTTGATTAAAGAGTGGAATTGAATAGGTTGTCAGCAGGATGTCCTCACTAACTCCGCCAAAATCGAAATAGGGGACACTCCAAATAGCTTGCCCCAGATTTAAGGGAACCTCGTACCAAATGGATTTTGTGTAATCAATCTTACTAGCGATGTCTTCTTGTTCTAATCCATTATCACCTCTGAACACGAAAGGTGCGGAATTTTCGATCAGAGATGAAAAAGCAAATGCAGCACTAAAGATGGAAGGATTACTGTTCAGGTGGTTTGTCAAAGCAACGAAAATCGAATTGATATCTGGAGGGCTAGGGTTGAAGCTGTGTGCCAACTTCTCAGTGGCTGCTCGGATTTCTGCCTTCTTTTGCTTTAGTTCAGCAGTCATACTTTTGTTGGTATAATATCAAATATCAGGACACCAATTAAGGTGGAATCCTTGCTTTTGAGCAGTAAAATTGAATGAGTTGTGAAAATAATTTTCTCACCAGATCCACAATATGGAAATGGGGGGGAGGACAAACAGCTAAAGTTAGCTATTAGTCTTGCTAGTTGATAATAAGAGCAAAAACTTTTATCAGGATTTATGTATATTATACCACACCAGCCGCTAAGATAAAGAAAAAGGCAATACCCATTCTTCTCTTTGGCTGTGTTTACTCTACATAGCAACTAACAAAGGAACAATTTTATATTGTATGAGCAGCAGAAAAATGCAGTTATTTTAACAAAAAGTGTATAAGAGTAAGGCAATAAATTTGTTCTAAAAAGATTAAATAAGTTTTTTATAATTTTACATACTTTTAACGCTTAATCATACAGAGTAATTTTGCTTACTTTAATTACTGAAAGCGATTGCCTACTGACAAATTCAATACAAGAAATGTCAATTTTAGCAGCTGCTGAAGAAAGCGCGTTGCTGGGCGAGTACCGATCGCAAGCGATCGCCCTTAAGTTTGCTGAAATGGGGTAAAAAAACTTAAGGATATCGGTAACCATTAACCTGACTCCCACCCGTATACTGCCCCGGAATCTGGCTAGGAGATGAGTAATTATATTGAGGTACTTGACCCGGAGTGGTGTAATTGCTTGTTCCCGTAGGATTAGAGGGACTGACAACTCCTTGACTTGGAGTTTGGTTATAGTAGTAGGGTGTCATGTAAGTAGGTGCGCTATTGGTTGCAGGTGGAACGACTGGTGTTGATGGCACTGCGCTGGGTAATACCTGACCACTACCTGGATTAGTATACCTGTTCAACAATTGGTTAATCACGTAACGGGCTTGGTCATCCCTTGAATATGAATTGGGGGTGGAATAAGGATTTGTTATTGCAGGCTGAGGATAGCCTGTCCCAGTAGAACCGGGATTAATCGGGTATCCACTTAACCCAGTAGTCTGTGGGTTAATTTGGTTGGGTAAGTTATTGGTGGGTAGTGATTGCCCGACGAAGGAATTTTGCCTGATTGTCGTGGGGAGACCATTGAAGCTTGGCTGATTCTGGTTTGTCGATTGATTAAATGGTGGTTGTGAAGGACTGATTGGGGCAAGACTTTGACTATTGGTTTGATTTGCCGATCCCAGGCTCGAATTAGGGTATGTTGGGGCTACTCCCGGCTGAACAATGGATGAAGGGGCTACTCCCGGCTGAATAGTGGAGGAAGGGGCTACTCCCGGCTGAACAATGGATGAAGGGGTGATTGCTCCCGGCTGAACAGTGGATGAAGTTGAGGAATTAGATCCTAATAACTGGCTATTAGTCCCAGAAGTACCAACATGCAATAAACTTTCTGCCTGAGTCAAAAAAGGATTTTCCAAATTTGGGGCAGATGAAGAATGAGCGTCTACGCTAGAATTGGATTTGGCTTCACTTGCAGAGGTTTTACCTGTGCTATTTAAAGCATCTAATAAGCTTTTGCTGTTGTTTGCTGGAGTGTTTTCCTTAGGAGTGATTACTGTTGGCGGCAAACTTGTTTGCGCCGCGTCATTATATAAGACTGGTAAATTATCAATGTCCGCAGCGATCGCTTTGTCTTCTTTTGAAAGGGAATTATCAGACTCGTTTGAAGCAACTTGTTTGATTTGCCCTTTAGTTAAAAAATCTGGGTGTGTCCAGTATTCTTTAATGACCAGCCCGATCGCAGATAAAAAAATCGCTGTTACCCAAAAACCCGGTCGTGATAAATTCCATAATCTGGCTTTAAGATAGCGTAGGGAAGCGGGGGGATAATAACGGCTAGGCATGAGTCTAATTTAGGTTTTAGTTTCATATTAGCCGATCGACATTTAGTTAGTCATTAGTAATAAGGGTGATCTTTGTCACATTCAAACTTAAGCCCCTAGCTGTCTTCTCTGGGGTTTAATTTTTAATTGGAGTTAAGCGACTTGACTCATGCAAGGTAAATAGATATCAGCTTATGATCGGGAGTAGGAAGCTGCTCTAACTTATGGTTGTGGCAAAGCTTGAGTTCAACTCCATTTAATAGGAGGTTGCAGCAATGATGAAAGCTGAAGATATCATGACCAAAGAGGTAGTTACCATTCGCGCTTGTGCGACTGTCGCTACAGCGGTGGGGCTGATGAAGGAAAAAGGACTGCGAGCTTTGGTTGTGGATCGTGGTCATGAGAATGATGCCTATGGCATTGTCACCGAAACGGATATTGTCTACAAGGTAACAGCCTACGGAAAAGATCCCAAGCAAGTAAGGGTTTACGAAATTATGAGTAAGCCCTGCATTGTCGTAGATCCTGATTTGAGTGTGGAATACGTAGCGCGGTTATTTGCCAATACTGGCATCCGTCGAGCACCTGTGATTCGAGGCAAGCTGTTGGGCATAATCTCTGTTACCGACATCTTGAGAAAAAGTGACTTTGTAGAAAGTCCAGTATCACTTCTGCTTGAGGAGAAAATTCAAAAAGCGGCTAAAGAGGCTCGTGCCGTTTGTGCTACTTACAATGATGTTTCCACCCAATGTGCAACTGCTTGGGATGATGTGGAAGAACTCCGAGCAGAAGTAGGGCATCTGGTGTCAGCAAAAAACTCCTTTGAGGAATACTGTGCGGCAAACCCAGATGCACCAGAATGTCGGAACTATTATGAAGATTAGTTAGTAGTTAGTTGTTAGTAGTTAGTTGTTAGTTGTCGAACAGTACCACTAACAACTAACCACTAACTACTAACAAAATTATCTCTGTGCCACCCGCCTCAGTAACAATGTACCTGTTCCTAAGAATAAAAAGTTGGGCAACCAAGCTCCTATAAAGGGAGAAAACACACCTGCCTGTGCCATCGCACCAGTAATAAAATAAAATAAATAATAAGCAAAAATAACGATAACACTCACACCAAAACTTGTCCCTCGCCCTGTACGCTGGGGTATAGTTCCCATAGCTGCACCGACCAAGCCAAAAACTACACATACAAACGGTAAGGCAAATTTTTGTTGAATCCGAACTTCGAGTTTCCGAATTTTTTGCTCATCACCGCCGAGGCGTACAACTGCCAACTGTTCAAATGCTTGGGCAATATTCATCTCACCGTAGTCCCGGGTTTTTTCTGCCAGGTCAAATGCTGTGCGGGGCAATTTCAGTTGTTGATGTTCAAACCTGACAATGTTGCGATAAGAGCCATTTGGAGATACTAAATAGATGATACCGTTGTACATATCCCAGGTGTTTTGTGATGCATTCCATTTACCTGCTTGTGCTACAACAATTTGATTCACACCTACTTGGGAACGATCTATAATCGTCAAACCTTTGAACTGATTACCATCAAACTGATCGGCATAATACAAGCGTGTCAGGATCTTTGGCACACTACCATCTGGTTGTTTTTTACCTTCCCGAGTTTCGGGATAGAGGAAGTTATCCTGCTTTGTAATAGTTGGCTTGTCTGACTTTAAGGCTTTCTCTAAGGTGATAGTCGCTTGGTAATTTGCTGCTGGCACAATTTGCTCGTTAAACAAAAATGTCAATCCTGTCACAAAAAAACTCAAAAACACAGCAGTTAGCACCATGCGATACACACTCACCCCACAGGCACGTAAGGCAATTAGTTCGCTCTCGCTAGAAAGACGACTGTAGGTCATCAAAGTAGCCAGCAGAGTGGACAAGGGGAAGGCATAAACAATGAAATTTGGCAGCTTTAATAAAAAAACATTCACGGCAATGCCGATCGGAAGCCCGCGTTCCACAACTTTCCGTATGAGTTCAAACACAGAGTCAATCGTTACGCCAAGGGAAGAAAAAGCCCCAATACCAAATAAAAATGGCGCTAGCAATTCGCTAGCAAGATAGCGATCCATGATTGAAGGCAGCAACGAGTTGAGTTTGTAGAAAGACTTGTATACTTTAGTCATTGGGCATTGGGCATTGGGGAAAAGGTAATTGGTAATTGGTAATTGGTGATTGGCAGGGCTATTTCATTAGTATTAGACAATGAACAAATGACCAATGACTAAACCTGGAAGTTATCACCCAAGTAGTATTGCCGCACTAGGGGATTATTGTAAAGTTCTTTGGCAGTGCCAGAAGCGAGGATTTGCCCTTCACGCATGATATATCCGCGATCTGTGATGGCGAGGGTTTCGCGGACGTTATGATCTGTGATTAAGATACCAATGTTGCGATCGCGCAACCCCGCCACAATTTGCTGAATTTCTGAAACTGCTATTGGATCAACGCCAGCAAATGGCTCATCCAAAAATAAAAATTTCGGTCCTTGGCTTCCAGCTGCTAAGGCTCTTGCTAATTCCGCCCGACGTCGCTCACCGCCAGACAGTTGAATTCCTTTGCTGTTAGCTACTATTTCCAAACGAAACTCCCGCAATAAAGTGTCTACTCGCGATGACCATTGCCTGCGTGGCACATTGGTTTGCTCTAGCACCAAAAGAAGATTTTCCCGCACACTCAGTTGGCGAAAAATACTTGCTTCCTGCGCCAGATAACCAATACCCAGTCGCGCCCTTCTATACATTGGTAGTGCAGTAATATCCAGCTTATCCAACAAGACCGTTCCCCGATCTGGTTTTTCTAAACCTGTGGCGATGTAAAAAGTCGTCGTTTTCCCAGCTCCATTGGGACCTAGTAAACCAACTATTTCACCTTGAGCTACAGAAAGGTTGACCCGATTCACAATAGCTCGCTTTCCATAAGATTTGTGAATGTTCTCTAAGACAATTTTCACCATTCACGCCTTTTCTGCTAATTCATAACTGCTAACGAGATCGCTTAAAGGCTGGTGTCGCTGGGGCTGGTGTTGCTGCTTGATTGTTAGGGTTGGTGTCGTTGACAATGTAAGTGGTTTCCACCTGCTGGTTACTTTTGGGTTCAGCGATAAATCGCCCTTCATCAATCAGATACACAACCTTCTCACCCCGAATACTATTGCCGCCCTGTTGCAAAATATAGACATTGCCACTAAGAACAATGCGGCGTTCTTTGGTAAAGTATTGTATCTGAGCAGATGTTGCCTGAATTCCCCGAGCAGGATACAACATTTGTACATTGCCACGAGCAGTTGCTACTTGGGTTTTGGCGTCATATTCTTGCAAATCAGAGTGGATTGTGAGTGGGCGATTGTCCTTAGGTGCTTGTGCAGTAGCGGTTTGCATTTGCGGGGGAAATGTAATCGCGCCCACAAGTACAGTTGGTAACATCAAGGCTAAAGCAACGCAACCCATCTCAAATTTAGGCGATTGATAGCAGGACATCATAGAAATTTAGGTAATATTTCGGCTTTTATACTAAATTTTCTCAAGTACTTTCTTTAAAAAGGAAAGATGAAATCCACACTCTGGACCATTTGAGTGTATCTCCTAGCTGAAAGTATAGACGCTTTCCCCACCCTCAAGGTTTCGCGACCAGTCTACTTTTACTGTTAAGGTTGCAAAACAGCGTGTTTTGGGATGGCAAATTCACCTAAGACACCAATAGGATAGCTCAGATTAGCACTTGCTATCGCCCTTTACTCTATAAAGCTGCTGTTGGCGTGGCTCTTAAAAATACCTTGTAGGGTGGGAATCCTTGCCCTTAAGATGGACGGGCAAGGATGCCCATCCCACAAGAGAAAGGCTCTACCTGAATAACTTTTCCGAAAATTTTTTAATCATTCACTTGCACAATTCTGGGCAATGGCAAGGCTTGATCCCGATCCAAGTCAAGGGAAGCGATCAATTCTGGCTCTGTGTGTTGTAGGATATTCAACAATGCCACACTCTGATGTAATAATTCGTCTACATCAATGCCACTGTAAACGGATGGGTAACGGCGCAGACGATTGCTTCCCTCTCCCAGCAAAATCATTGCACCTCGCCAGTTGCGGTTACCCAAATGATATAGCGCCACAGCTATTTGCAGAATGCCTTGATAAAAAGTTTTTTCTGGCTCTGTTGCTTCGATCCACATAGCCTCTAGGGTGTCATGACAGGCATAGAACTGCCCAGTATTGAACTGCTCTACACCTTGCCAAAACTGCTCCGACACCCCTTCGCTCATACCATACTCTCTCGTACTTCTTTGATTGTTTCTAAAGAAATTTCTTGCTTGTCACCAGCAAACTCGTTCTCTGGGGTGAGGAATAGCATACAGTGGCACTCTTTGCGCTCCCGCATTGGTACACAGGGACAGTTCCAAAATGTAGCACTTACCTCTGCTTGTTTATCTTCGTAATGGCGACAGGGACACAAAGGCGCTCCCAAGTCGTCTTTATGCTTGGCAAGTCCTTCAATCACAACTGCAGTCACAGAGGGTTCAGAACAAAAGTACGTTCCAGTGCGCTTAGCGTATTGTTCGGAAAAATGCCGCATCGCCTCTAGACTTTTATCGCTGGATATTGTATTTACTTCTGGTGAGATCATAAATTGCCGACTGCTCATAATTTAAATATTTCTTTGCATTGTACCTCATCGGACGCGATCGGGGTTGCCTGACAGAAAACGGGATCTCGAACTACCGTAATATAAAGAATTGTTAGTTGTTAGTTGGTAGTTGGTAGTTGGTAGTTGGTAGTTGTTAGTTGGTAGTTGTTAGTTGTTAGTTGTTAGTTGGTAGTTGTTAGTTGGTAGTTGTTAGTGGGAGTTGTTGAGAATGATATAGGGAATTTGTTGATTGTTAGTAGTTAGTAGGGGCGAACGGCCATTCGCCCGTAGAATTGTTAGTAGTATTTTTTGACAACTAACAATTAACAACTAACAACTAACAACTAACAACTAACTACTAACTACTAACAACCAACAACTAACTTAATGGTTTTTGCAGTTGAAGTTGGAGTGGTTGTTGTGAGTTCAAAATTATACCTGAATAATTTCTATTCATGACCATTTGCTCTTGTGGTGATGAAAAATTTTGCCATAATACCCAACGACTGCTGTCAGGAAGGGAGGAGAGAGTTAGGGGGTTTTGAGTCAGCCAAATTAAGGGATAGCTGGGAGGGTGATTGGTAGCTTCTTCAAGAGGAGTAGTTGCTGCGAGGGTTTCGAGAACAGTACGATCGCCTTTGACTAAACCTGTCAATGCTGTCCACAGTTGCACCTGAAATCGCTGGCGATGTGCGTAAAAATACAGTGAAGCTGCGGCAATTACTGCTTGTTCAAAGTTCTCTTCTTCCCAACTAGCAGCACTGTCAATGGCGATAATAATATCTTGTCCTCCCGTAACCACTTCTAAATCCCGCACTCGTAACTCTCCGTAGCGTGCGCTGGTGCGCCAGTGGATGAGACGCATGGGATCTCCTGTGCGGTAGGGACGTAGCGATCGCGTTAGCCCAACGCTAGCTAGCTGCAAAGGTCTACCACGCAGATCGGTTTTGAGGCTATCTTGTTCTCCCAATTCATCCACTAGAGGGCAGTTGGTGAGAGGTAACACTGTAGGATAGACAATCGCCTTCGCCGGAATCTCATGCAGACGGCGACACCAGAACAATCCCAAAGGCGCACCAGTTCCGAATTCGACTGTATGCCAGCGATACACACCTCGACCCTGGGTAGGGTAGTAGTACACCCAGCGGTAACTGCCTTTTGTGGGAATTGTTTCTATTGCTCTTTGTGCTGATTTTCCCAAGACGAAGGGCAGTATATCCTGAACTTGCAGCAAGTCAACAGATTGCTTTCTCGGATTGAAGATTTCTAATTCAATCGTCAGATCCTCTCCTGCTGTTACTGGCTGAATTTGCTCTCGTTTAACAACTAAACCCAAAAGCGATCGCGGCGGTAAGACAGCGGCTAAACTCAGCAGGGCAAAACTGACGCCACTAATAACATAAAGCCACCCCGCCATCGTATTGATGGCGGCGCCAAGAAAACAAATTGCAATTGCCCCTAGTACCCAACCACTGTATGCAGGGACACAAAAGTGGGTTTCTAGCCAGTTGGTGATGCGTTTCATAATGAAATAGTTAGTGGTTAGTGGTTAGTGGTTAGTGGTTAGTGGTTAGTAGTTAGTGGTT
>CAXTSI010000235.1:0-13312 GCA_964246695.1 uncultured bacterium | reverse complement strand
AGAGTACACCAAATTCAGAATTGCTCAAAAGTCAAATAGAAGGTTATTCTTACGCAGTCAAGGATGTAGGCAGGGGCAGGGGCAGGGGCAGGCGATCGCACCCTTCAGACCAGTCAAAGCATGTCACATGCTTGTCACCTTTAAAACTTACACTAAGAAAAAATCCTTAGTGTAGTACTTAAAATACAAGTTGAAGTATAAAAGCGATAGCCTTGATAGCTGTGGAGGCTCTGGTGGTAGGGGTAGTCAAGTCGCTACGCACGCCTGTCAAAAGTCAAAAGTCAAAAGTCAAAAGTAAGAACCCCATAAATAAATTTAGGGGCTTGTAATAAGGACGTAGTATTTCTTGCGCACTTTCCGCTCGAAATACATTTTTAATTTCTCCATAAATAAATTTCAGTAGACCGAAAACTTTGGCGATCGCCTTGAAAAACAGATTGAAAATCAGAATGGTGTCTAATTAACTGTATTTCTAAATACAGTTAATTAGATTTTCTGGAAAAAAGATATGATAAGCAAACCTAATAACTGTACGTTTGGGCCTGATTGAAGAGAGAGAGGAATTAATGCGTGACTGTGGGAAGGTTGAAGGAGGGTAAAGGTGTAATACATGGAAAAAGAAAAGGGGTTTCCCGTGTATTACATGGAAAAAAGAATTCAGTCACCTCCGTGTAATACATGACAGTTAAGCACCAATTAATTCCCTGTACGATGTAATACACGGAAAGGGCTAATGCTTGGGACTTCAATTCCGTGTATGTTTCCACGGCGATCGCGAAGCGAGCTGGTAAGAAATTGGGGAGAACGTGCATAAATTTTTGTAAAGTAGGTAAATAAAAAGGAGATTGACACAGGAGTATTAAGGCAAGGTGAGTACAGCAAATCCCCCAGTTTTAACTGATAGTAAAACGTTGGACGAAGTGGTTGATTGCTTAACAGAACATATTCCAATTAAGACTCAAGGTCAATGTGAGCAAAAGAATATTTTTGAAATTTTAATTCGAGCCGCCACACAGAAAGATAGTATAGAAAACACAAGTAAAGTTTTAAAAAATGTTCCCACGAGTAAGAATATTTATTACCACTTGGAGAAATATGAAGATCTTCAAAGTCTTGAGTCAGATTTAAACAAAGCACTTCAAAATCGGTTGCCAGATGGTATTCAACAAGGACAACAAAAAACTGCCATCGATTTTAACCTAATTCCATATTATGGTGAGCCATCACTGGAAGAAGCACCATATATTTATAGAAGTCAAGCTAAAAGTGGTACTTGTTCTTTTTATGCTTATGCAACTTTATATGTAATTAAAAACAATAAACGAGTAACTCTAGCTATTAAAGCTGTGAGAAAACAAGATACTTTAGTTGCAATTATTACCTACCTTTTAGCATTAATTGAACCAACTAAGTTAAGAATCGAGCGATTGTATTTAGATATGAAGCTGCGGTGTACCAGTGATTCGATGGCTACAAGCTTTAGACATCCCCTTTGAAATGCCAGCTATTATTCGAGGTAAGCATGGAGGTACTAGACAATTAATCAGGGGTAGGCGTAGTTATAAAACAACCTACACTTTGAACAGCGATAAATATGGTTCAGTAACTTTTCATGTTTGGATAGTCTGCACATATAAAAAAGGAAAAAGGCGAGAGCATGGACGAGAGTTTTTTATTTATGCTATCCATAAAGTTAAGTTGTCATTACATTCAATACATGATGACTATCGTCTGCGTTTCGGAATTGAAAGCAGCTATCGGATGAAAAATCAATGCCGTATCAAAACAACTGTTAAAAATCCAATCATTAGGTTTTTATTTGTAGCGTTAGCATTTTTAATTATTAATATTTGGATTTATCTATTATGGTATTACCTTAGTGCTTTAAGAAGAAGTAGTAAAAAAGCTTTATCTTCTCTATTTACTCTCAAACAAATGCTGGAATTTTTACGTCAAACTATAGACCGTAATTATGGAGTAGTCAATGAAGTGTATTTGACGTAGAACGGGCTGACTCATAAGTTTCCTTTATCAATCGTGAAAAACGAGCAACTTTTTTGAATTCTTGAAAAACTGTATCACAGGTTACTATTTTTTGACGATCGCCAAAGTTTTCGGTCTACTGAACTTAATTAAGCAGCACAAAAATACGCTCCCTATGGGGAACGTAGGCGAATAGATGCTGATTGTTAGGTATCTAAACTGCTTGGGATTGGTCGAGTTTCGCTTCCAGCGCCATAAGTCTTTCACTTAATGTCTTCACTTGTATCCTCAAGTCACCTAAATCATCGCCATGCCCTAATAATTTTTGTCGCACCCAATCAGCCAGTGTCATTTTTGCATCACTGGCAAATGCTTTCATTAAGTCTAATTCTTCATCCGATATACGGATATTCAGGCGTGTATCTTTTTTAGTAGTCATGGCGATGATGTAACTCAGTTGCATAGCTCGGTTCGATTCTATTATTACAGTTTGTACACACGTTTAATTCACATTGGTGTGACACTTTATCAAACTGTCCTCCTATGCAACACATAAGAATCACTTTGTCATACCATTAAAGAGTAAAGTAACCAAACAACGGGCGAACGCCCAAAGGACAACTATCATGGCAATTAACGTTTCTCGCGCTGCTAAACTCGTTACTGACTCTGAAGGATACGTAACCGCTACTCTCGACAGTATCACCGAGCAAACCAAAATCAATGGAGATGGTAAGGATAATACGCAACTACAATGGATTTTCAAAATCCCCACCAGTAAAAAAACTGCTGACAAATACTTGTGGACTGGTTGTAATGTTAATAGCCAACGCACCTACTACCCAGTTGATGCCGATGGTGTAGTTAGCAAAACTGGTGAGTATAACAAACTCACACAGTTGTTACTGTCACTCAAATTAATTACTGAAGCTGAAGTGTTGAGTGATGAAGATATTGAATTAGATCTAGAAACACTCATAGGTAAAGAATTCAAATTCAAAGTTATACCAGACAGAGACAAGCCTGCACTAAGTGATATTGTCGTCACATCTGTCCAACTAGTCAAATAACCATAAGAAAAGGGCAAGCTGCAAACTTGCCCAACAAAATAAACACGCAAACACCAATCACATGCTTTCCAGGGCTTTGATTGGTGTCCACTTAGGAGTATTTTAAATGGCTATCACGCTAAAAAAATCCGCGACAGCACCAGACTTAAGCTCAAAAGATAATTTTTCACCTACAGTAATTATACCTTTAAATAAAGATTCGTGTGTACTTTTGCCACACAATTTAGAGGAATGGCTACAATCTGGTGTTGACCGAGAAATTATAGACCTTAACGTTCGGTCTATTAATGGTGTCGCTGTCGTTAAATTCCTAAACATAGCTAGTATACCAGGCTATAACTTCAAATGGGGTTCGGTAATTCACTTTGGTGGATGGATATGCGGCGACACAATAATGAAGCCTGATCGCCCAAGAGAAACTAAGAAAAAAGTCCATAAATATGAGATGCCTGTGGGAGAGAACCCCAAACCCACAAAACTAATCTTGCCTGAACACCTCTGGCAAGAGATTGCCGTTAAATATGGCATAACCAAGCCTGTGGACATGGATGGATGGACTTGGGTAGTAGAAAACCCGCAAATCCCTGTAGTGGTCTGCGAAAGCGTAAAGAAAGCAGGATGTGTAATCAGCCAAACTCGCACACCTGCTATCGCCCTTAACGGGCATAACATGGGCTATGAAGCAGAAGGCGATGTACGGTTCACAGAATTTCTGCATCCTGATCGCCAAATCATCATATGCTTTGATGAAGATGTCGATGACATCACGGCTAAACAAGTCTCAAGCTCGATCAGAAATATCGGTTTCAGACTAAACCCCAAAACTGCCAAGGGTGAGAAAAAAGCAACGGTCAAGGCTAAACTCAACATCTGCCACTGGGTTCTTCCTGAAAAAGGGATTGATGATATCTGGTTACGCTACGGTAAAGAAGCAGTACAGACTATCTTAGACAATGCATCGTCCTGGGCTACCTGGGCTGATATGAGTTATTCAAAGCTTGGCGTAAAGCCGGATGTCACGTTCAATTCAGCTAAGTGGATACCTAGCGAAATCCCAGAAGAAGCGAAGCTTATAGGTCTTATTGGAGGTAAGGGTAGTGGGAAATCGTGGTATCAAGAGCGGTTAGCAGAAGCGGCAAAGGCTAAAAAACTACCCATTATAATGATTACTCACCGCATCTTATTGTCAAAAGCCAACGCCAAACGCCTCGAACTAACATTTATCGCAGATGTTGATGGTAAGGTAATTGAAACAACAGACCTTGCACTTGTAATAGATTCATTAGCTAAAGTTAACCCGGATAAATTTGCAGGCGGTTCTATTTTTATTGATGAAGTAGTACAGGTTTTAGAACATTTTTTGATAGGCGAAACTTGCGCTTACAAACGTCAAGATATCCTTAAAACCCTTACAAGACTAGCTAAGACAGTGATCGAAACCAATGGAAAATTTATCATCGCTGACGCAGATTTAAACGGTGCAACACTAAGATTTTTCTCAGGTTTGTTAGGTGAAGAAAAGCCATACTTAATCCAAAATACATACTGTGAAAACAATTACACTTGCTATGTATCTAATGGATACCTTATACACACGCCTAGAGGACAGATTATAAAAAGTCCAGCGGACATTGTTAGCTCAGCTTTGGCTTTAGCTAAAGAAGGCAAACGAATCCTTATCTGCACTTCTGGACAAAAAGAAAATAGCACCTTTGGTTCAATTAGTTTAGAGGCGTTATTTTTATATCTTGGTGTCTCATCAGTTATCCGCGTTGACTCAGATACTGTACGGGAAACAGGACATCCAGCATTTAACGCCGTTAGTAAAATAAATGAGATATGTGACGCTTATCAAATTATCATCGTTACTTCAGTTGCAGGTACTGGCGTATCAATTGAAAACCAAAAACCGTTTGACTTAGTTTGTGGAATATTTACAGGTGTAGGGTCGCCAGACTCAGCAAGACAATTCCTAATACGTGTCAGAGATAAATCGGTTCCTAGACTTATATACTGCGCGGATAAAGGTACAGACAAAACGTTACTAAGTCTGGGGTACTCATCTAATAGCGTCAACAAAAGACTTGATGAACTAGAAGAATTTCAACAATCAATTCTCACAGAACATGATAGTCAGTGGAGTCAAGAATACCCAGAGATTAGGCACTGTAATACAGCTAGAGAATACTTTAATAGCAACATAGCAAATAAAAACCAGCAGCACCACGGATTCAAAAACTACGTCACTCAGGGTTTAAAAGATGAAAACGTCAAGGTAATAAACATTACTGAATCCTGCGAAATTTATCCATATCATGAGTCCCTATCACCTAGCGCAGTATATACCCTTTGTAAGGGATTAAAAGAAGAAAACATCCTTGAATACCGGACAAAGATACTTGAGCAAGAACGCATAGAAAAAGAGGAATACGAAAAATTAAAAGCTGCTGATGAACTTACGCAAGCTAATAGGTTACTACTAGAAGCTACTGTATTGTCTAACAAATATGGTGGTATCGAACTAACAGAAGAATTAGTAGAATTGGATAACGGTGATGATAAATACTACAAACAAATTAGACTACATTATGCGTCAACAGTAGGGTATGAGAGCTTAAAAAATATTCAAGCACTGGTTTCTAACAATCAGTTAAATAAAGGTGATGGCGAAATAATTCAACACGATTTTATAGCTAGAAATAAGCTACTTGCACAAACCGAGTTCATCCGAGCTACAGAGATAATCGATTTAATTGATAGCGACCATGTGTTTAGCAAAGTTGATGATCCTAGCGTTGACCTTTACAATGACATGGTTGAGCAAATCCCAAACATCAATCTTATTTGTGAAGAAGATATTAAAATTAATAACTTCAAATCAGGTGAATTTAACTTCAAACTACTTAAAACAATAGGAGAATTAATTGGCGCTAATTCAGACATGATAGGAAAGAAGACAGTTAACAAGGAGTTGGTTAGACAATATAAATTATCATTTGAAGACAGCATCAGACAAGAGATATTTGAGCTATGGCAAGCAAAAGATGCTGTAATTGAGCAGAAATGGTTTGCTCGGAAGCAAGAATGGGAGATTAAACAACTAGTTGGACAATTAAATGCTCATATATCGCTATCAGATTTCGACAGGCTTAAACAACTCGAACTGTTTGACACTGCCTGGGAGAGAGTTTACACTAATGACAGAATTAAAATAATCAACCGTGTCAATAACTTTAAGTTACCTAAAAATGAAAAAACATTGATTGACGCAAATAACTTAACTAGTGTAGTAGAAGCTTTTAGCATTATCAGTAACTGGGATATAGTGTCACTAGACTGCGAAACATTTGGTAATGACACCAAAAACAAAGAGGGGCTGCACAAGTTTAAAGCTCAACTAAGGTTAATGCAGTTAAGCAACGGTCATACAACCTACACGTTTGATTTTGGTAGTCGTAATGCCGATTCTAGAGTCGCTGCTATCGCTACAGTTGAACCTTTACTACAAAGTCTTGTTGCAGACAAAGGAAAAACACTAGTTGGACACAATCTAAATTTTGACTTAGGTATTATAAGCTCTCACTTTGCCCTAGAGATTAATTGCGAAGTAAGTGACACATTACTAGGAATTCAAATCTTTCTCGGTATATACAATGGTCGTAATGCTTGGGAAGGTGGGTTTGGATTAAAGGCACTGGCTAAAAAGTTCCTAGGTATAGACATCGACAAAACCGAGCAAAAATCAGATTGGGGTGCAGCACTTACTAAATCTCAAATCGACTACGCGGCTGATGACCCACATACAACTTATTGGGTATGGCGGCGACTGCTAGAACTGTACCAAAATCCTACTAAGTTTGGCTTTGGTAAATTAGCCAAGTGGGATATGATGAGCGCTTGGCAGCTAGAATGCGCTTGCTTAGTCCCACTAGCTGAGATGGAGCAAATAGGTCTACCAATAAGCTTAGAAACGCTGCATAACCTAGATGAGCTAGTGCAGAAAGGATTACAAGACACACTAAATGCATGGAACAACCTCGATACAGGTGTCAATAAACCTTCACAAGTGCAAAAACTAATAACGTACCTAAATGAAAAATACAATTTAAACCTGTCTAAAGGAGATAAAAAAACACTATCAGACTATAAAGAACACCCTGAAGTTGCACTAAGATTCACACACTCAGGCTTATTGCAATATCAAGCGAGACTAAAAAAATTAATCAAAAGTGCCGAAGAAACCACTAGAGCTAAGACATTTTACTCAGTTCTTAGCGGGACTGGACGTACATCGTCTGGAGGAGGTAACTTTGATGATATTGTCAATATCCAGAGTATCCCTGCTAAAGTAGACGATTCACTCAAAGAATTAAAGCTACCTTCAATCAGAAGTGCGTTTAAGCCAGAAGTCGGTAAAGCACTCATTATCTCTGACTTAGCAGCTTCTCACGCTCGTATCGCTTGTGATTTTGCACAGGATAAATTGGGGATGGAAGTGCAGAATAATGATGTTGATGCTCACTCACTATTTGCAATAAAAATTGCGCAATGTGTACCTGAACAAATTAGGCTAAAAAGTCTACCAGAAAAATTCCTATCTATATCCGTGACAATTGCAGATGTCAACCTATTAGGAGAATTTAAAAATAGTGGTAAAACACATCGAATCTGCAAACAACTAAGAGATGTATCTAAGAACATCTACTACGGTAAATTAAATGGTGCATCTTGGAAAAGAATACAGGCTGAAGCCAGAGGACAACTTAAGATATCAGTTTCTGAAAGTGAAGCAAAAGCAATTAGTGATGTGTTTGAAGAACTTTACCCTGAACTAACTGCTTACTGTAAGTCAGTTGCTGTCAAATTAGAAGATGAAACTAACCAACTGTGGATTGACGGTAAATTGTTCGGGATAAGCGAAATAGCTGAAACTAACCAAAGATTACTATTTTGGCTTAAACAAAAAGATGACGGTGTAGAAGTACCATATACCAATTGTGTAGCGTCTCAATGGTCACGAACTGAGGCTACAGCCATGAAAAAAGCGTTAGTTCTGTGCTTTAAGCTATTCCGAAAACATCCTGAGTGGTGCGCTAAAGTCGTTAACATTGTACATGATGAGCTAAACGTAGAATGCGCTGAAACATTTGCTCAACCTGTAGCTAAGGTAGTTGCTTGGGTAATGGCTAGATGCTTCCAATCTGAACTAAAAAATGGGGTGCTACATGGCTGTGCAAATTTTAAAAGTGAAAAAGATGTAACTTCGCTAATAGTTAAAACATGGGCAGATAAATAACCAAACGCCCTAACACACCACAATAAGCCCCCGGAGCGGGAATATAGGCGTTGAACCACCTCATTATCGAGGTAGTAGCATAAACCCTGATTGGGTAAGGTGGCATAAATGGATGAAAGCTTGGCAGAGTAAACCTACCGCGACCCTACCGCAACAACCACTATCACACCAGCCTGTTTTCGACCGAACCCCCAGTAATGCGGCGAACCCGATCAGGGATTAATCATCAGAGCTTTGCATGTGGTTGGTGCGCTTAAAGCAGTAATAAGCCTTGATTGGTAACTTATTCATGTCTAAAATGTTGTGCTAAATGCCCATCAGTTTAAAACTCATGCCACGCCCACCGCGAAACCTTAAACCCAACTACTGTTACCACATTACTGTGCGCTGCAACAATCGTGAATTTAAGTTAAGTAGTCATGAATGCCGAAAGGTTTTTCTTTACGCAATTAAAAAAGCTCAGGATAAATTCAAGTTTAAACTCTATGCTTTATGTATCATGAGCAATCATGTTCATTACCTAATTGAACCAGAACAACCAGAAGACCTGCCTAAAATCATGCATTGGCTAAATTGGTACACAGCGATGTGCTTCAATAGAATGCTAAACCGTACAGGTCACTTTTGGGAGAAAAGATATCACAGTAGCGGCTTTGAGAAAACGGATTATAAAAGGGCATTAAACACACTGCGCTACATTCATGCAAACCCCAAGGCTGCCAATATGCAGCAAGGATTTTTCTATGATTTCAGTAATTATGGCACTCATGATCGGCTAAGTAATGATGGGATTACTCAATGGCATCCGGCGTTTTTGCAACTGGGTCGAACTTTAGAAGAGTGCGCAGCAAAGTATCGTAGGTTTTGTCAAAGATACCGACCACAGGGAAAACCAGAGAAAAAGAGCTTCTGGGGTAGCAGCTTTTTACCATCGATATTGAAAGCTGGAAAGGCTAAAAAGTCTTCACCTGGACAAATGAGCCTACCTTGGAACAAACAGAAGGTGACGGAGTGTACTGAAGTGCATGAGGTAGCGGAAACATTTATTCAAGCCAATGGTTATCAACCGCCAGTGCCAGGTATCGGATTTGCGTAATGCTTATTCTATCGTGGAAAGGGGTGTTGTAATAAATCTTAATAAAATTTGGAAACGCTTACAGGTTACACTTTACAAGCCTGGATGCGAGAGCTCCGGAAGGAAACATCCAAACGTCCATCGGGAAAAATCCCACCGGGGCATAAGTGCCATACCAATACTCTGCTCTAATACTATATCGCTTCACGAGATCGCCTCTTGCGTTATTCAATTTATTGCCATATAGCTTCCACCCAACGCGATCGCCTAATTTATTCCAGGCATCAATGTTATTGCCGCCGGGTTTACCGCCGACACCGAGGTAAATTTTATTCTGAACGCTGAAGCCAAAACGCCCATTGCTGTATTCTACCCATAAACTGTCTATGGTGCGTAAGTCAGTGCAGGGAAAATTCAACTGTTGAGAATACGTAATCTCGTGACCTTCGTTACCACCTACAACTTTGAGCATCACCTTATAGGTTTCATTATCGGCGCCTTTCCAATTTCCAGCAGCTAGCAAGTCGCGGAGTCGGGTGTAGTCTACACCCTTTTGAAAAGGGAGATCCGAGTCTGATGGCACAGGAGTAGGTTGTTTAGGTTTTGAAGGTAAGGTAGAATTTGTTGGAGATGATGAAGCTATTGGTTGAGTATCAGTTGCAGGACTGTTGAAAAAATAGTGTATTTGATAATAAACTACCAGTACGAACACAAGTACTACAGCTGCTCTTACAATTAAAATTTTTTGCTGCAGAATACTTCGTCTTGCTTGCTGGAATATACGCTGAAAAAAATTTGTAGTAGTTGTGGGGGATTTATTCCCACTATTTACTCTTGGGGAAGGATTAGCACTCTTCAATGGAGAAAAAGAAGGGCGAATCTGGACAATTCTCTGAAGCGCCGTGATTGCTTCCATATCTTGACCAGAAGCTGCAGCCAACACTCGAATCCATAACTGTTGTGCCAGTTCACGCTGAAAGTTAACCTCAGCCTGATAAGCATCATTTTTCAATGTGGCGATATCTGCCAATGTTGCATAGCGTGGTACCAGAATCAGGTGAGATTTGTTTACAGGCTCAGTAATCATGTAAGGTGTTTGTCGCGCCTTTTTATACTGAGTAACTAGTTTTGGCACTTGAAAGCTAAGATACTGATTCAATCGCTCAACTGTAGCACATTGACCTCTAATCCCTAAACCTTCGAGCAATGCATGGGTGAAAGCACCTTGCTGTAGTGCGTCAATTTCATAAGAATACTCATTAGGACTACAAGAAAAAATGCTAATGATTCCTGTACTACGTGCCATTTCTTCTGTTTGTCGTCCAATTCCTTCGCCGCGTTTACCTTGATTGCGACAAGCATCTAAAATCAGAATAACATTATCAGCACCACAGCGACGTAAGCGTTCAGTTACAAAGTTAATTGGAATTGCAGTTTCTTCAATATCTCTGGGATTACCATCACAAGGCATAAGATAATCACGGTCATTGTAACGCATCCCGTGACCACTGAAGAAAAACCAAAAGTTATCTCCAGCCCCCATTTTAGGCGGATTAGTTTGCTCAAATAGCTCTAGCAGCACTCGTCGTAAATTAGCACGATTGGGACGAGTTGATTTACCATTTATATCAGGCGAGTCATCCGAGAAGAAGAAAATCCTCTCACAGCTAACTTCCTTGCCAAGAAAATCCTGCATCAATTGTGCATCACATTTGGCATACAAGAGCGGTTGCAAAAACTCGTACTGATTAATCCCTATGACCAGCGCCCAATTAGAAGCCATTTCATTTTTGTTCTACTCGCTTGAACTTCAGCTTAATCGCCCCTTTCCCACCTGCTTTTGCGCCGTTGCCGATTAATTTCACTTCCCCTTCACCGCTGATTTCTACCGATAATTCAATCTCATCCAATTGAATCCCAGACCTTGCATTTACTTGCTGTTCAGCACGGTGAAATATCTGCCCTACAACTTGCAGAAAATGGGACATTTCTTGTTCTAATTTTTCAACGCTAACCTTAACAGCATCTCCCACTCCTTTTGAGCCTGTAGTATCTGTTTCGTTTCCCCAATCGTCACCTCTATCAATCCCACTCCTAGTACCATCAGGGATAGTTATTTTAGGAGTATCATCAGTTACAACCCAAATAGTATTTTCTGGTATTTCTGACATAAGCACTTGAAGTATATTGCAAGGTTTAAATTAATTTGCTTTATCAACAGCAAAGATATTCTTTCAAATTAGTCATTATTTAAATTTTTGAATTTTCCGAGGGTGGTGCTTCATTAGCTTTCAACCATTGCTCAACCATTTCAGTTATACGTTCGCCCTAAACAACCCACGAATAGTGCAGGCTGCGTGAAACCGATTTTTAATGTCGTCTACAATACTAGTATTATTGCGAGTACACATAATTGGCTGTATAGAAAAAATATCTACAGAACAATTCTACAAAAGTACAAGATACGATTCCAGAATAGATGCTATCAAATTAGATGGATTTTTGATAGCTTAGCTAAACTAGTACAGAAATAGTACAGACCAGGGGTATAGAAATGCCTATAAAATTCAAGTCAATTCGTGAGTCGGTCAACTTTCGCCTAGACCCAAAACTTCTCAAAGCTGCTAGAAGAAAAGCTGAGAAAGACAACACTTCACTTACTGCCTTGGTAGTCAGAGGATTAAATCTTGTGATCGAAAATTCAAGTGCAGAAGATTGTATAGATTTAAATGTAGAAGTGCAAGAGCAATTGAATCAATTAACTGCCCGTGTAGAAGAAATAGAAGCAGTAATCTACTCTGTCAGCACCAAGACGCTCCACTGATAGCCACAACACCCTCTCATTCACCCCGATAAAGCACCACAGAACCCCTGCACCTCATGTGTGGGGAGTTATTGTCATATGCCCATTCTTACGCCTTGTACGCTCTCACAAAGGTTATGCCATATAAAACCTAACTGAGGCATAACTATCAGAGCTTGCCCAAACCATCAGAGCTTGCCCAAACCATCAGAGCTTACCCATAAAACGCCATTAAAGCCCCATTAACCCCCCGTGCTAACTTGTATGGGGATTTTTGCTTTATAAGCCTCCAGGAGCGCCACAGGCTCAGATTGCGCCCTTATGCGGTGTGGAAGGAGGTTTGCACTAAAGCACCTAAACCCTGTGGTTGACCGCTCCTCATGGTTGAGGAGGGAGTAATTAGGTTTTGCGCTAAAGCACCCCACGGTGATCGAAAACATCCACGAGGGAGTGGGGGAGGTTTGTGATTAAACACCAAGACCGCGCCATTGCCATAGGGTAAAATACGTAAACATAAATGAGTATAAAACTTATCAATAATACCTCAACAGGAAACACCAATATAAGAGGTGAATTTGCCACTAAATTGAGCATAAATACTCAGACAAATCTAGGTGAACTATGAGCCTGATTACGTAGGTAATTCAGAGTATAAATTATCTATACTTAGTGATTTGTAACACCAGTGCCGCTCATGTAGGGGGGAGTTCTATAGGGCGGAGGTGTGCCTCGCTCTGAAACGCTTGCAGGGTAAGGAATTGTTATCTAAGTATAAATGCTTAGTGAAAATTTATGGGGGGGTGTGCCTCGCTGTAAAATACGGATAAGTGTTCATAATTGCCACCCAAATAGGGGGGATCACACCTTGAATGAGTGTACATATTTGCCACCCAAAAAGCTACCGATTGTGTGTCTATTTGACTCGGATTGCAGCCAGCTTGAACTACATAGATGGCTGACTTGACCATTGATGTTGATTCCCACCCCCCCACATAGGCTGGTTGAGGACAAGGCTACACACAGCTACCTATAACCCACATTCCGCACCCTATAGCCTCAAAAATTTAAAAGCGATCGCAAATAGT
>CAXTSI010000234.1:0-13316 GCA_964246695.1 uncultured bacterium | reverse complement strand
ATTGCTAATTGCTAATTGCTAATTGCTAATTGCTAATTGCTAATTGCTAATTGTTTTACTAACCACTAACCACTAACCACTAACCACTAACCACTAACCACTAACTAATCAATCAACCCTTCTTCTCTAGCTCGCATTTGCGTTTGAATTCGGATATTTTTTCCCTCTTCTGGATAAACTGCTAAAGCGTCTTGCAGTTTACTCCAATAATGACGTACCATACGTTCAGATACACACATTCTGTCGGCAATTGCCTTATCTTGTAATCCTTCCTGAAATGCTAGAGTTAGCACTTGGAGCCACTCTGGTCTCACTTCTAATCCCGAATGAATTCCTTTGATGTCTTTTGTATGAGTTAATCCCTGTAATGCCCAATCAACTCTGGTTAACATTTCCTTGCTAGTCAGACTTTTATCTGCGACTGTAAAGCCTCCTTTATGAGCATCAATGTCAGGTCTAACCCTTACCAGTGTTCTGACATGAGCGCTTTGAACAACAATATTGAGGTTGGGATAGTCTTTCATGAGATTTTTCAGAAGTTGCAGCCCTGTATTCGGTCGCGCCGTCACTCCCAGACTGTCTGGAATGGAAAGATCCATCACAACGAGATCCGGTTGTGAGCTAGTCAACTGATTTAGAGCATTTTTCCCAGTTAGAGCAGTGATAAATTCGGCATCTGGGTATTGTTTTCGCAGCACATCGATTGTTCCACCCAAAACTGATTCGTGGTCATCAATTACCAGAATCCTCAGCAATGCCTTAGCTGATAATAAAGCTTGTTTCATCATCAGGCCTATTGCGGTTTCGGTATTTTAGTATACAATACTTTAAAAGCCGATCTTAAATAAATATATATATATTTGTGTTTGACTACCAGCGAAAATACCAAGCCGCACTCATGTTTTTTCTCCGACAAAAGCATTTCCCCGATGTTAAAAACCGAAAACTTTCGTAAAGATATCCTAATTCTGGTATACTAGAATAAAGTTCTCCTGTGGATACATCTGGATAAGTAATTTGCACCATGATCTGAGATACATTTCCCAGTTCTTGTAACCTGATTGAAATTGATATTTTTGCCAAAACTTCCGGTAAAGTTATTCTGAGTAACTCTTCTAAAGCTCTTAAAACTATAAAACTGCGTTCTGCTGGCTCATCTCGCCACGAAGCAGGCATATCTATATTAAAATACAAGTCGGGATGAGATTTAAGTAACGGTTCTAATAGACATTCAATCGCTAAAGGCAAGCTATCTTCAAGGTATGCCGGAAATAAGCGATCGCTTAATTGTGACAAGGATTGATGAAAGTTATCAGTTTTTTTTAAACATTCCTGAGTTTGGTTGACTGATAACTCCAGATTATCTATAGGCAACAATTCTAAGTTCCTACGGATGATGAAAGATTCTTGCAATAAACCGTCTCGAATTTTCTCGGCTTCTAGGAAGAGTTTGGCGGACTGCCTAAAAAACCACCACTGCAAAGCTTGTTGAGTTTTGTTATGGGATTTTCTCGACCACATGATCAGCATGATGTAAACCATCAAAACTAAAATTTGTATACAACATTGGTAGAACACAACGCAGCACTCTGATTAGATATTTTTCTATCATAAGAGAAATTATAGCGATTATAGATAGCTACAACCGTTACCTAATCTAGATTAGGAGCAAACTTGTCACCAGGAAAAATTTATTTGCGACAAGTGCTGCTTATAAATCTGATATTAACCTTGCCCTTCTGAGCATAAATTGCAGTGCGGTTTCTTCTCGAGAAATAATATCAGCAGTAGCAGCCATTCCGGCTTGAAGATGGCATTGGTGTTCGCCATGCCCAAAGTCAAGTGTTTCCGGTTTTACTGTCACTTCAAAGTAGCTTACCCCACTGGTTGCAGAACTTGCTGTACCTGAATTGTTCTGAGATGAAGATGTAATGGCGTCTGGAGAAATTGCGCTGACAACACCTTTAAGAGTTCCGTAATCAGGATAAGGACAAGCATCAACTCGCAATTGCACTTTTTGATCAACTGCAACTTTTCTAATGTCAGCCGGAGAAATCATGGATTTAATCACTAGAGGAGAATTAGAGGGAACAATTTGGGCAATAGGTTCGCTAGCATGTACAACTTGACCTGGGTTATTGACATTTAGCTTCAGAATGATGCCATCACTAGTAGCACGAAGAGTTGTACTTTTCAATTGAGTATCAACTTGTTGGAGATCTTTTCGAGATTGATTGATTTGGCTTTGGATTTCAGCTTGCCGTTGAATTAAGGATTGTTTTTCTTTGAGCAAAGTGGCGATAGTTGCTTCACCTTGAGCAATTTCTTGGTCAATGTGTTCTTTTGCTATGTCAACCGTTGCTTGACTTGGATTAAGCGCAGCTTTAGTTGCTTGAACTTTAGTTTTGGCAATGTCAATAGCTCTTTTTTCACCCTCAAGTATTGATTCTGCCTGCACAACCGTTAGTTTTTTCTGTTCATATTCACGCTTACCGATAGCTCCGGTTTGTGACAACTGCTGATAGCGATCGCGATCTACCTTAGCAAAGTCTAAATCCGCTTTAGCTTTTTGCAAATCTGCCTCGGCTTTTTGCAAATTTGCGAATGCCGCCAACGAGTCGCTACTAGTTGTAATTCGCCGATCTTGATACTCTCGTTGGTTGCGTGCCAAATCCGCTTTTGCCGAAGAAACCGTTTGTTCTATGACTCTCTTTTGAGCAAGAACCTGAACATCTAAACTTTTGATTTGAGCATATAGTTGAATGAGTTGTAACTTGCTCTGATCGATAGTGCCTTTTACCTGGCTCTTTTTGATTTGCAACTGCTCATCATCAAGGCGGGCGATCGTATCTCCCCGTTTAACGAGCTGATTTTCTTTAACAAAGATATTTTTAATAGTTCCATCTATTTGCGGTTGTACAAGCCGCAGGTCTCCTATAGGACGCACACTAGCAGGAGCTTTCACCGTCACATTGTATTTCAGAGATGAGGCAAGGCTAAACGCAGCACCAACAGTCCCGACCAGAAATACTCCAGCTAAGGATGTCCAAGGACTAACAGGAGGAAGAAACTCGTCACTTTTAACTGATGGTAGAAGTTTTTGCTGTTGGGTGTAGAGCATAATGATTTGTTAATTGTTAATTGTTAATTGTTAATTGTTAGTTGTTAGTTGTTAGTTGTTAATTGTTAGTTGTTAGTGAGCCTGCACGCCGACACGAGTGTTAGCCCGCTCTCACGGCGACTGGCTTTCCCGTTGGGTTGTTAGTTGTTAGTGGTATCTTTTTTGCGCCAATAATCAAGAACAAAATCACAACTACGTGGTACTTGAGGACAATCAACAATCAACAATCAACAATCAACAATTTTAGGAAATTATAAAATCCAAATGGTCTCCGGGTTGGGAGCGTAACTCCGAAAGAGTTCCTTGAAGTTTCAACCTGCCTTGATCTAGCAATACGACCCAATCAGCCCGATTAATAACTTTGGGACGGTGGGTAATCAAAATCGTGGTTTTACCGCGACGATGATGAAACAGTTGATCCAACACAAGGTTCTCACTCACGGGATCGAGTCCTGCTGTAGATTCGTCCAAAATTAGGATAGCTGGGTCATTAGCAATAGCACGAGCTATTGCTAGTCGTTGACGTTGTCCACCGGAAATATTTGCGCCAAATTCACCTAAAATAGTTTGATATTTTTCAGGCAGTTTACTGATAAATTCATCGGCTTCTGAAATTTTACAAGCTTTCACAATTTGCTCAAAAGAAAGATGGGGCGATCCTAAGCGAAAGTTTTCTACAATGGAACGACTCCAAAAGTGGGCGTCTTGAGGAACTAAAACTACCTGTTGTCTAAGACAATCAAGAGCGAGGTCGTCTAGGTTATAAAGCCCAATCCGAATATTACCAGATTGCAGTGGATATAACCCGGCAATGATTTTAGCTAAGGTACTTTTACCACAACCTGATTTACCAATCAGGGCAACAACTTTGCCGCCGGGAATTGTCAAAGTAAAATCTTCTAATAGGTCAAGCCGACCTGCATAGTGAAAGTTAACTTTGTGGCAAACAACGTCAGCATCACCAGCAATTTCAGCGAACGGCTTTTTACCGTCTCCTTCATTTTCAGCGGTAGAATCGATAACTTCTGTCAGGCGTTCTGTAGCTGTTTTCGTCCGCGTAAATTGATCGACAAAACCGATAACAGTACCAATTAAGCCCACAAAATTACTATTCATCGAGTTAAAGGCAAGCAATTGCCCGATACTCAGGTGTTCTGCTGGGTCGATCACCAAATTACCGCCAAACCACAGCAAAATAATGCCGCCTATACCAGAAACAAAACTAGAGAAGGTATTGTTGATAATGCTAATCTGAACTGTCCGGAGTGTGATGTTGGCAAGACGACCAAATCGGCTTTGGAATTCCTCCCAGAATTGGGGTGCAGCTGTAGTAGTTTTGAGGGTAAGTGCGCCTTTAAAGGTTTCTACTAAAACGCCTTGTGTTTCTGCTTCTACGATCAAAAGCTCGCGAGTTTTTTGCTGTAAAGTGGGCATAAACACAATCGTAGATAGGGTCATAAACACAGAGACGAACAACGCTACTACGGTCAGTTTCCAGCTATAGAAAACCATTAGACCCAAGGAGATGACCGCAATAAAGAATCTGCTGGGCAGACTCACAACCAGGGAAGCAACCAACTGATTAATTTGGTCAATATCTCGCAAGCGGCTAACGATCTCCCCACTGCGCCTCGCTTCGTAGTAAGAAAGAGGTAATCGCAAAATTTGCCGCCCAAATTCTAGGACTAGCCCTAATTGCAGACGTTGTCCAAAGTGAGCAATTAAGTTAGACTGCACCCACGAAAGGCAGCTGGAAACTAAATTCATCACTATGACAGCGATCGCCACCGTAGTCAGCAGCTTGGTATCACCGCGCACTAGCACATCATCAGTCAGAAGTTGCAACAGAAAAGGGGAAGCTAAAGATAGTAATCCTAAAATTAAATTTAAGGGCAAAGCTTGTGCTATAATTGTGCGAAAAATCCAGACGCGCTGGAAAAAGCGCCAAAAACCCTCTATCTTATCACTTTCTTGTGCAAAAAAGCGAGTTTGATCGGGTTCCAGCAAAAGCATTAGCCAATCCCCCCAACCCTCTTCTAAATCTTGTTTAGAGAGATAACGGATTCCTACCGCCGGATCGGCAACTACGCATTTTTTGCCTTTTTTACCGTATAAGACAACCCAGTGATGCCCTTTCCAGTGAATTATTGCTGGTAAAGGTGCTTCATTCATCCGATTTAACAACTCTGGAGAAGTTTTCACTGGGCGAGCATTGAACCCAAGTGTTTCCGCTCCCCGCTTCAGCCCTAATAAAGTCGTGCCTAGTTGTCCAGTGCCTACCACCTCACGAATGTGATTCAGGGTTAAATTTCGTCCATAGTATTTGGCGATGGAAGCTAGACAAGCAGCACCGCAATCTTCTTCACTGTGTTGTAAAACGTGAGCGTATTTCATAAAGAAATGCTTGTCTTTATTTCTCTGTTTATCAGGACAAAATCTCCTATCATCTAAAGGTATCCGAGCAAGTTATATAAATGCTTAATTTTTCCATGAAGTTATACTCTAATAAAAGTGAAATAATATTGCACTAATGATTTACGACAATTTTATTGCCCAGTCCGGACAAACCAGTTACATAATTAAGACGTCTCAATTTCCTAAAAATACATTCAGGATAGCTTCGCAGACATAAATGTATATTTTTATACTAATTACCTGTGCATCTTTCCAAGTGAATGATGACTTAATAGTATAAAATATTACTTAATTATGCAACCTTGCCAACATCTAACTGTTTAGGAAACTCCCCGCAAACAAGATCAATGCATGATTCTCGCACAAAAATAAATCGTCACTCGGTGTTCAAGAAACAACTATTGACGATCGGGGAAAACGGTAGATTAGGAAGTTCTCTCCTGTTAGGTAAATGGGTAAACGTATGATTTTTTTTGCGTCATGGTGATAATTCTTCTCGATGGTGTGTCTTGACGTTGCAATGCAACGTCAAGACACACCAGAAATTCCCAACATTCACCTTAACTGAACCGTATTGCACCGTAAACACCTACTTGGTGGGCGCCTAAAACTAAGGTTAAGGTGCGTTACGGACTGCAGTCCTAACGCACCCTACAAAAGCGGTAATTTTTAAGTGGGAAGTAGTAAAAAGCCAAATTTTTAAGTCTTTTTAATGGAGATTGCTGTTTGGAAAGCCGAGTCAACTAAACCATCAGTCACTCCTGGTCCAACAACTGTAACCCTAGGTGAGAAACTTTGGAAATCAAAAGCCGCTTGTGGTGCAGCAGCTTTAATAGTGGACATGTAAGCGTTGAGATCAAAGTTAACCTTAGTTAAGTTTGATCTGCTAACGGAAGCAGATTTTTTATTTGTCATTTTGGTAAAACTAAGTTGTTTGCTATATCTTACATGGTAGAACACTCCTGATTGGAATTATGCCCATCTACTCGTCGCTGGCATTTTTTCCAGGGGTGCGATCGGCGGTCTGACTGGAAAACGCCGATTGGAGATATCACAATACTTCTGGGATCATAAAAACCTAACCCCCGTAGCTCCCGGACCTACAAGGGAATGGGGTAATTTTTCCCCACTCTCCTTGCAGTCCGTGGGGATGTTCGCTCTTGTTAACCGAGAAGTATTGGGAGGTATCACGCCTGCAACTCACTAGATGCAGGCGCGATTGAGACTGATTGTTAGTCAGACAAACTTCGGAAAGCTGACATCTTGCACCTTCTCCTCCTCAGGGTAGGTAAGCTCTAGCCCTACGTCCGAAATCATCAGCTTTTTGTTGCTCTTGTTTTCGCAACATTCATAGTGGTGCAAGATCTGAGCCTCTTACGGGCGCGGCTTGTCGTCAGACATCGCTCCCGTCACAATAATTCGTAATTGATAATTCGTAATTCGTAATTATTACCCCATGCATAAATGCAGGGGAACTTGTAATAAGGGTGCTCCGCATTTTTTAGTTTTTCATAATTAAAATTACTTGCTCTGTACCCTCAATTACGAATTACGAATTACGAATTAGTAATTATTCGGTCACATAAGTCAGAAACACATTTTCCTTGATTGGCTAAAAAGCTAGCTATGTCAGGGTTTAAAAATGTGTTCAAATAAAAGAAGAGAAAGGCAATTTTGCAGTTCCATCAGTAGTAAACGCAGTGCCATTTGCAGTCCCAGTATTTAAATTGAGCTCATATAGTACAGCATAATCAACTAACTTTACATCTGTTGCAGCGGGACCGGTACTTTGTCCAGTCTGATTTATGTCTGTTCTATAAGTCAATATTGCATTTCCTTTGGCGTCAAAAGTGAGTGAATAAGTACCGCCGCCACAAACTGTCGCAGCTTCTTCTTCAGAAACCGCTGTCAAAAGTGAGTTGTTCTGATCTAACATGTTGGTACCTAGAGAGTTGTTGTTAATATCTTGGATGGTAGTGCGTTCTTGGGAAGATTTACTCCTGGTATCCTCATCGCTGGCATTTTTTTAATGGGCAGGATGAGGTAATCTTAAATCTTGCATCTACTCGATACACCGCCTGGGAAGAAATTCCCGGTTTGTGTAGAGACACAAAATTTCGCGTCTCTACAAAGGTGGACTAAATATTGTTTTACAGTCCTATGCGCGAGGACTTAGGCTATTAGCCTACGATTTTGTTTTTCCGGCGGGTGAAAGCGTAGTGCTAGATTGGAGAAAGGCTAAAGTTATGCAACTGCATTGCGGTGACATGACTTTATCTTTTCAAGAAGCAAAATAATGATTGGTTATTAGTACTTTTTGCCATCAAGAAAGTAAAATAACAATACATTAATGCTTTTTTTATATTATAGTAGTTGCGATTTGAATGCAACACATTCAAGTGATTGAATTATTGCTGTATATAGCGATCCTCATAAGCGCAGAGAAACCCGGTTTCTTTAAGAAACCGGGTTTCTGATGCTTTGTACGATAAGCATTGCTCACTGTACTATAGCAATCCTATTTGAGTTTCCCCATGTAGAAACGGTACAGTACGGTCTCTACAAGATGTTCGCTATAGTAAAAGCACGACAGTACCATGCATGACCGAGAATTCTCGCTCTCAAATAATTAAGTATTACTTTTCTTATCTGTAATTGGGTTGGGAAAGTGCGGTAAATTTTATTTTGAGTGTAACTAAGCTGAGTGTAGATGCAATCTATATGTTAAGCAAATATCTAACCTGATAGCTGCTTCCCCCAGATGGGCTGGGTACTTCACCTTTGCTGATTATTACAAATATAAAAGAGTCGATTTACTTATTGGTTAAGAGCAAGCCTATCCAGAATGTTTTTTAGATTGTTTTTTTCGGCTGCCGCTGCTACTGTTGTTGTTAGTACTGATTGAACTCTCAAAAGCAAACTGAATTTCCTCTGGAGTAAGTCCTGGGTTACCGAATACTACACCAGCTCCTATAATAAATAGGTAAGTATTCAGGTCAAAATTTACCTGAGTGCCTCCGTTAACAGCAGCGGATTCTTCTGCTGTGAGGTCTGTAAAAAGTGGGCTTATGTATTCCATAGCTGTATGACTCCAAATCTCTATAGCTATGAGCATAACAGCAGCCCTAAATAGCTTTGGAGCCAAATTTCAAGGTTTCATCAGATTTTTGCATTTTATTCAGAAACAAAAAAATTAGATAAAATATTCGTCAAACATGGAAAAATTGCGTTAGAGACGCGAAATTTCGCGTCTCTACATAGGTTATATCAAATCCGGTTGATTACACAAATACCTTTGCCACATTTGCTCGTAAGCCTTCTCCATCTCCCGCGCAAACTGCTTCCCATTCCACAGGGGAGAAGTTTGCCTTGAGTGTCGCAATTTCCCAGAAATTTGTTGTCTTAAAGCCGAGTCCTTACCCAAGCGCACACCCCACTCTACGTACTCGTCATCTGTCCAAGCAATGCCTTCTGTAATACCAGTATTCATCATCATGGTGTAGCTATTACGAGCCGCAAATTGCTGCCCAACTCTGGTTACTAAAGGGATACCCATCCAGAGAGTTTCTAGCGTTGTCGTCGCTCCATTGTAAGGGTATGTATCTAAGACAACATCAGCAATGGCTAAATTTGCTCTGTGGACAGATTCACTGGGATCTAACTGTAAAAATCGTAGGCGATCGCTACCCACTCCTTCTTCTTCTGCCAACTGCAGAAAAAATCTCTGCACGGCTTCTGTGTCTGCGAACCCTTTAATTAAGAAATAACTATTGGGAACCGACTTGATAATTTTCATTTGCAGTCGGGCTGTAGCGGGGTGACGCTTAAATCCTCTTTGCGCACTGAGATAGACTAGGGCATCACTGGGGATATCTAGATGATCGCGCCGGAGAGTTGGTACACCCACCTCAAAACCATCTATGGCTATATAGGTTTGGGGCAATCTCCAGATTTTTTCTGAATAGTACTCGTCCGCAGATTCTGGCAAAACATAAGGATCGGCAATAAAGTAATCAACTGCTGGTATTCCGGAAGCATCCCAACCCAACCATGTTGCTTGCACAGGTGCAGGTTTTAGTGCCATGATTTCACAACCAATATCTATGGTGATGCTATCAAGGTCGATGAGAATATCAATTTCATCTTGGTAAATTTCTTTAGCAATGTCTTCACTATGGATGCCACCTTTATAGGCTTTCGTGACTTGCTGGGCATACCATTGTTGTAGGGGATCGTTTATTTGTTTGTAATTTATGAAATAAGCATGAATTTGAAAGCGATCGCGATCGTGATACTGAATCAGCCATCGTGCTAGCCAGCCCACAGGATGTATGCATAGGCAATGAGATAGGTAGCCAATTTTAAGTAGCTTTGTGCTACCTCCTAATGTCCGCTGTCTATATCGCTGAACTTGTTCACTGGCATAATTTTGTACATTCAACTGACCTAGTTGAGCTAATTGATTCTGATTTTGTCTATTTCTCTTGGGATCATCTTGCAAGTAAGGTGCAAAATAGTTGGAATTAAATAGACGGAGAACACTAACTCGGTCAATATCTGTAGGTTGTTCTTCGATCAGAGACTTCAGTAGAGATTCCTGCTGCTGCAAAACTGCATAAGCTTCCTGCCAATTGTCAGGAGCATCCATCAATCCTCGTAGCAGCAGTTGTACTGCATATAATTTATCGGGTAATTTATCTGTTGAGGAATAGCACAACTTAGCTGTCTCTATTCCTTTAAAATAATCACCAGCATTTATGTAAAAACCAGCTAAATGGCGTAAAATTTCTGTATTATTAGGCTCTAGACGTAAACCAAGCTCAAGTAGGCGTGCTGCAATTTTTGGTTGCCGTAGCGAGTGGGCAACTTTAATTGTGGCTGGAATCAATATGTTAATGAAAGAATTAGGTTCGCGAACATGAGCAAGACTTGCTTCGACAAACTCCAAGACTGCCGGATGCAAAGGAGCGTAATTGAGAATCCTCTCCAACGCCTGCAACAATAGCTGAATATTGACAATTTGTTCTGACTGAATTAACTCAATCACGCCTAGAGTTTTTAATTCTTCCCCTGTAAACGTTTTCAGCTTCATAGCTAGGGCGATCAGATAAAGCAGATTGCGGAGTTCAGTAGGAGTAATTTCCCGCATGCGTTGGCGAATTGCCCAAGCAACTGCGTAGTCTGCAAGCGTTTCCCTTCGCTCAGCTTCCCTTTGCAGAACCTCCATGAGTTCAACTGTCCACTGCTTAACCTGTTCTGGCTCACTCTCAGCCATGCCCAACTTCCAAGTTTCCTGCGCTTCTACCTCTTGCCCCTGCAGTAGCAATATTAATCCTAAGTTCCAGTAGTGAGATTTCACTTTCGGTTCTGCTTCAATTGCTTGCTTATAGCAGTTAGTAGCCTCAGTGTAGTCGCCTTTTAAGAAATATTGCTGAGCTTGCTGCTCTGAAGGGGTGAGATCAGTATGAAGTTGCATAGAAGTCTTAGCTAAGAATTTTCCTGAAAATGTCGCTCCTGTAGAGACGTTACATGTAACGTCTCTACAATTTGTGGGGAAAATGGGGATATTTAGATGCGGATTTGGGATGAAACTCTTATTTATTCAGCAAAACACTGGAATATCGTAAGATGTTCCAGTGTTTTATACAGTCATAACATAGCTGTTTGAGTCAAGTCTATCCCTTCAATACGTCCCCAGGGGTAGGAATGGTTTAGGAGGGATAAAGGCTGCGTTTAGTTATTGAATCACTAAACTTAATTTAAATTGACTCGTTGGTTGACCCGTCGGAAGAATGACAAAGCTAAGACCATCACTTGCAAACAAAATCAGAGATCCCGGTATGGAACTAATATCAGCAGTATAATTATCTCCCCCTGAAACTGTTGCACATTCTTCTTCTGAAACAACTGTAAAAAGTGATTTCTCGGTCAAATTGTTCTCAGTTGTTGTCATTTTTTTGTCCCCTATATTCTGGTTCCTTAATTTGCTTAAATACTAGAGTCTTATCCAATGATCTAGTATTTAATACATTCTTCTTTGTTTATTGTTAACAACCGGATTTTTTTCAGGATGTTTCGACACATTAACTGATTGTTAGAACATGAAAGTTATGAGTAATTTCTTTCTAAGTTTCTCACTCTTTATTCTTAACTCATAACTTTGTAAAAATCTGACTACTTCCTTTCCCCTGTAAGATTACTGAATCTGTATGTTGGGTTTTACTGACGTTTAACCCAGCCAAGATGCTGGCTGAGGTCCCTCTAAGAAATCTTACCACCTGAGCGATAATTTAAGCGTGGGAAGGAAGTAATTCAATCTCATTCATACTGAAATGTAGTCAGATATCTACAGCAACCCTTTGCTTTTCAAATTCGGCAAGCTATCTAAGAATGAGTCAGCTAAGCCTTTACCGGTATTTGGATCCACCTGCTCATTGAGCTTATCTTTCAGACTTTGGTAGCTAGCTCCAAGAGTGATCTTTCCTACTCCAGTAGGCAGTGACACAGCTATAACTATACCACCAGAGACAGTAGCAGATTCTTCTTCACTCATTGCTGTAAAAAGCGATTTTTTCTGATATTTTTTCATTGTTGTTCACCTACACATTAATCAGGAAATTTGAATTGATAGCAAGTACAGGTAGAATGGGAGTAGTTGTAGTACTACTAGGCTTGTTACTCGCAGCTATGACCTCACTGTAGTAAACAGATGCTTGTGAAACAAGCAGGTTACCTAAAGCACTACCAATATCTACACCGCCGCTGACAGTAGCAGATTCTTCCACTGTAATTTCAGTGAATAGCGCAGCTTTCTCGATTAAATGCATGGCAAGTAACTCCTATGTCACTATTAGTATGGGTTGCTTTGATCTACTCATCATGGCATTTTTATCAGTGATGCGAATTATCAGTTACCTTAATATGGTCTTCGTTAGCATTTTCGCGATGGATGCAATGATGAAGATGCCCAACAGCCCAGACATATTACAGCAGTTTCAAATTCACTCTACCTCACAGTTTGTAAGGGCGAAGAGCAGTTCGCCCTTACAAACTGTGAGATTCATTGATGTAAAAACCACCCCTGTAAATAAGATTTTCCCTAAAATGGAGTCGCCTTACTCACTGAGTCATTTCTAAGATATTTGTGACACAGCCACAATCCTTCCCAGAATTTGATTATGTCCGAGTAAATATTGCGCCTTGGAACGCAAGGTTAACTACATTGGTAGTTAATCCACCGTCAAAAATTGCACCAGCGCCGACGCGGAATAGGTAACTATTCAGATCGAAGTTAACTGTTGTACCACTTGTACCAGTTGTAGTAGTAGCAGTTGGTGCTACTCCACCAACTGGTAAAGTCACACCAGGGGCACCAGAAATACCATCACCACCCATAACGGTAGCACATTCTTCATTGGTGATTTCGTTGAGCAAAAAAATATTTTCGATTTCCATGGTTTGTCCAACCTCACTAAGAATTATCTTGATTTCAAATAAAACAGCGAGGAATCACACAAATTGTAGGGTTCGGAGGAATGGGCGCCTCGCTGTTTCGGGCATAGGAAACCCATGCCCCATAGCCACTCCTTCTAGGGGTGGGATGAGTTTAACTCTTTAGCATTGTTGTGATGCCACGACGATCATACCCAACAGCAAACACACATTAAATAAGATATTCCAGAAACTGGAGTTGCCTTACTCACATCTTGCACCTGGGTGAAAAACAGGGTTTCTTGAGAATGACTAATGGTCAAACCCTTAATCTTTGGTTGAGAAACCC
>CAXTSI010000233.1:0-13324 GCA_964246695.1 uncultured bacterium | reverse complement strand
ATTTTGCATAGTTCCGAATCGTAATGATAATTATTCTCATAATGAGAATTGCTGTGATGTTGATTGACTTGACACAATTGCCACATTGTGATACGCAAGAACAAGTGCAAAGGCTCTTGAACCAAGAGGCGCAACGTCCCTTTGACTTAGCATCTGACTTGATGCTGCGAGCCACCTTGCTACAGATAGACCAACAGGAGCATATACTGCTTTTGGTCATGCATCACATTGCCTCTGATGGTTGGTCAATAGGTATCCTGTGGAAGCAGTTGGCAGCTTTGTATGAAGCCTTTGGGAATGGCTTACCTTCCCCTCTGCCAAAACTGCCGATCCAGTATGCTGACTTTGCTGTTTGGCAACGCCAATGGCTACAACAGGTAGGAGCAAACCGCCCTTCGCCCCTACAAACCCAACTAGACTACTGGAAAAACCAGCTAGCGGGTGCTAACCATGTACTGGAATTGCCCACCGACCGATCGCGACCGCCAGTCCAAACCTACCGAGGGGCGAAGCAATCTTTGATGCTACCCCAAACACTCGCTGCATCGCTCAAAGCACTCTCACGTCAGGAAGGTGTCACCCTGTTCATGACAATGCTGGCGACATTTGGGACTCTATTGCATCGCTATACTGGGCAGGAAGATGTGAACATCGGTTCTCCGATTGCTGGTCGCAATCGAGCTGAGATTGAAGGGCTGATTGGATTTTTTATTAACACTGTGGTTTTGCGGACTAACTTTTCAGGTCACCCGAGTTTTCGTTCACTGTTAAGTCGAGTTCGCCAGATGGCATTAGATGCTTATGCCCATCAAGATATGCCCTTCGAGAAACTGGTGGAAGAACTACAACTAGAACGAGACACCAGCCGCAACCCACTGTTTCAGGTGTGGTTTAATATGCTCAACTTGAACGACATCCAACTGGAACTGCCAGGGCTAGATGTCGCAGCGATCGCCATGCCAGAAGCTGCTTCCAAGTTCGACTTAAGTTTATATGTGAAAGAACAAACCGACTTAATCCAACTGGAATTAGTCTACAATACCGATCTGTTTGCACCAGAGCGAATGATGGAAATGCTCTCACAATTCCATCATTTGCTCATTCAGGTTGTAGAAAACCCAGATATCAGCATTGCTGCACTGTCTCTAGTCACCCCTAAAGCCAAATTACTCTTACCCAATCCCCTAAAGCAACTTCCTCTGCAATGGGAACTCCCCGTCCTAACTAGCTTTAAGAAGCAAGCGCAAAGAGTACCACAACAAGTGGCGGTTGTGGATGCATTCGGATCTTGGACTTATAGCGAATTAGACCGAAGTGCAAACCAACTTGCTAACTATCTACTGGCGAATAACCTCAAGTCTCAAGACATTGTGGCTATTTACGGACACCGTAGTGCAACGCTTGTTTGGGCAATATTAGGCGTTCTTAAAGCAGGTACTGCTTTTGTGATTCTCGATCCGGCATATCCTCCTTCTCGCTTGATTGATTGCCTTGAAATCGCCCAACCTCGCTTGACGCTGCAAATTCCGGCAGCAGGAGAATTGCCAACCGTTCTCCAAGAGTATGTAGATTTATCTGATAGTTGTCGCCTTGAACTTCAACTTGATTCAATGCAGCAATATGCAACGTCAGACCCAACAGTGACAGTTGAGCCGGATGATTTAGCGTATGTTGCCTTTACTTCCGGGTCTACAGGAAAACCCAAGGGAATTAAAGGCACCCACAGACCTCTATCCCACTTTCTGCAATGGCATTGTCAAACCTTTGGGCTGTCTGAGTCAGATAAATTCAGTATGCTCTCGGGTCTTTCCCATGACCCCTTGTTACGGGATATCTTCACGCCACTGTCGCTGGGTGCAACTTTATGTATCCCTTCGCAACAGGATATGGAGACACCAGGTCAGCTGGCTGATTGGATGCGACGTGAACGAGTTAGCATTGCTCATCTCACACCAGCTATGGCACAACTGTTGACCACAAACACCGAAAGCAAAACAACAGACCTGCGTTATCTGTTTTTTGGTGGAGATGTGTTAACACAGCAGGATCTACGCAGAATCCGGAATTTTGCTTTCCAAGCCACATGTGTTAATTTTTACGGAGCTACTGAAACGCCTCAGGCGATGGGTTATTTCATTGTCCCCAACGACTGCGATCGCATTTTCAAAGAGGCGATACCTTTGGGTCGAGGTATTGAGGGTGTACAATTACTGGTTCTCACAAACATCCTACAGTTGGCAGGGGTCGGAGAAATCGGAGAAATCTATGTTCGTACCCCCTACCTGTCTCAAGGTTACATTGACAGTGAGCAACTTACCCAAGAAAGATTCATTCTCAATCCGTTGACGAAGGACGCCGAAGATCGGCTTTATAAAACTGGGGATTTAGGACGCTACCTCCCAGACGGCAACATAGAGTTTCTCGGTCGTATTGACGACCAAGTTAAGATTCGTGGCTTCCGGATTGAACTTGGAGAAATTGAATCCCGACTTCGCCAACATCCCGGTGTGCAAGAGACTGTGGTAATTGCTCACTCTGATGTGAGGAGTGACAAATACCTAGTGGCATACGTCGTTCCTAAGCTTGAGCAAGTCTCGAAGACCAAAGAACTGCGAAGCTTCCTCTGGGAAAAGCTGCCCAACTATATGATTCCCTCTACCTTTGTGATGCTAGACGCTTTACCCTTAACACAAAACGGCAAAGTAGATCGACTAGCACTGCCAGTGCCGGAACTTGTCAATCTTGAGGCGGAAAATACTTTTGTTGCCCCCCGCAATCAGTTAGAACAAGAGATGACACAGATTTGGCAACAAGTTTTAGGCATCGAACCTATTGGCGTCAGAGACAACTTCTTTGACCTGGGGGGGCATTCCTTGCTAGCCGTGCGCTTATTCGCTCAAATAGAGAAGAAATTCGGCACCAAAATTCCCTTAGCTACCCTCTTCGCATCAGGTACTGTGGAGGATCTTGCTCAGATAATCTGCCAAAGGGAACTAGCAGTTGGTAATCAGGTTTTGATATCAGAAGCGGCTTGGAGGCTGGACAAATCAAAAACTTCTTGGTCATCGCTGGTAGAAATTCAACCCAACGGTTCCCAGCCACCTTTATTTTGTATCCACCCTCTTGGCGGCGAGATCCTGTGTTATCGCAATTTGGCTCTGCATCTAGGGTCACAATCAGTTTATGGGCTACAACCACAAGGGCTAGATGGAAAACAGCCTCCACTAACTCGGGTTGAAGACATGGCATCGCATTACATTCAGGAAATCCAAACCATTCAGCCCAATGGTCCTTATTTTCTAGCAGGGTATTCCTTTGGGGGTATAGTTGCCTTCGAGATGGCTCAGCAACTCCACAAGCAAGGTGAGAAAGTGGATTTTCTAGTTATGCTTGATACTTGTCGTCCTGGTTCTACCAAGCGATCGCCATTCCGTTCGCGAGTTTTCTTGCATCTAGATAATCTTTTACAACTAGGACCTGCCTACCTTTGGCGAAAGGCTGTGAGTTGGAGCAATTACAGCAAGTACCTTCTCACACACAGATACAAGCGTCACTTGAATGTAGCCCTTGATTTATGGAATGTCGTCCATAATTTACCTGATACTGACAAACATTTAACCATTATAGACGCTAACGTGCAAGCTTTAGACAAATATATCTTCCAAGCTTACCCTGGCCGCATAACCCTCTTACGGACTGAAGATCGGAATCGGGACGACGCTGTAGGTATGCAGTACGATCCTCAATTTGGCTGGGGCGATCTAGTCGCAGGCGGAATAGATATCCATTACGTTCCCGGATCTCACCTTTCCCTGCTTAAAGAACCTTATGTACGGGTGGTGGCAGAAAAATTGCAGGCTTGCTTAACCTAAGCCTAGAAAGTATAGCAGTCCTATTTGATTTATGGACAACATGCGCGCTGCTTCACCAGTTCCCTACGGCGGGAGACAAGCTGCAAGGACTGGACTCACCAGGCGCCTGCGATCGCGTTACCCGTATAGGCGCACTGGCACCGACCTAGGCGACTGGTGAGACAGCCCCTAGGTCGGGAAACACTCCCCTGCGGATCTGCGCTCCCGTTGGGCGTGGACAAGGGAGAGTGACATCTTGCACTATTCTCAATAAGGGTAGGTAGGGTGGGCACTGCCCACCAACGCAAAAATAGGTCCGATCGCTCAATGGTGGGCGATGCCCACCCTACAAAAATAGCGTTATTGCAAGGAGTGCAAGATGTGATGAGAGGTGTTCACGAATCATTTAGGATTGCTATATATACGCTGCAGTTTCTTGCTCCGATCTAAAGTAGCGGTTTAACCGTTTGCCTTAAATCTCTGTAAACTTACATCTTGCACCACTACCAGAAACCGGGTTTATTGCGAATATGTAAAGCTGAAACCCATAATTTTACGTTTATAAACCCGGTTTCTTTTACCTTTTTGAGAATGGTGCAAGATATCAGTAAACCTATTTATCCTTATTTTTCGCGATAAATAGGTTTACATCACTAATTCTTTATACTACTTCATCATTTATACAAATTTTAAACATTATCATTTTACATTCGTCAGCTAGATTTACACATTAAAAACATATTATGACTGCTGAAATAATATACATTTGTTTCATGATAAGTATTTTCTCGCAGACAAAATGACAGGGGTTAATTTCAATATTGAAACTTTATTATTGAAATATTTGTTTTAATATCAAATTCATAATTTATCTGATAAAACTAATTATGTGGGATTAAGCAAGCCAGTAGAAAAACAGACATTTATCTTATCAAGAAATCCAATCATGTCTCGTTATAAATCAATACAGTTCAGTTAGTAGTATTCACTCCTTGACGATCCCCCCTTAAAAAGGGGGGTTGGGGGGATCAACACCCTAACTGAACGGATACTGCGTTATAAATTTTTTACTAATTACACTCAAAACAAAAAGCCAGGTATTTAAGTCTAAGTCTACATACGCATTGATATTTACCTAAACTCGACTACCTTAAATTAATAAGACTAGCTATATAGTGTTTTTTATGTACTTTCGTGCTGACAAAATTCCCGGCGAAATTATCAGAATTCAATGCAGCTTTTCTTTGGAATGATCTAGCCTCATTTTGCCTCGATAACGATCCTACTTAATAAAACATTTACAAACAAATTTACAACTATGAAACTTTATACACCTATTGATCTAGACCATATCCAACAAGACCTTCCCTGCTTAATTGAAATTGCCGAGTGGGTTAAAAAATTTTTGGCAAGACCTCATCCTGATTTAGGTAGACCTGGTCCTGTTTGCCCTTTTGTACCTCAAGCACTCAAGTCAAACAGCATTCGGATAGCAGCTATTCGTGCTAAAAATTTGGATTTTTCTCAAGTTGAAGAGATTGTTCTGGGCTACCTAGATACTTTCCAGGAGTTAGAACCACGAGAAAGAGAAGCTGGACTAAACAAAGTAATATTACTAGTCTTTCCTGATGTTCATATAGATGATACTGATAAACTAATTGATGGTGTCCAACAAAAACTTAAGCCTTTGTTTGTTGAACAAGGACTCATGTTAGGGGAATTTCACAATCGTACTGAAAGCCCTGGTTTGCATAACCAAAATTTCCGCCCCCTACGTAGCCCCATTCCCCTCTTAGCTATCCGCTTTATGGTTGAATCTGACCTTCCTTTTCTTGTAAATACAGATAATTTAGGCTTACGTATTAGGTATCTCGAAGCTTATTTACAGCGTTTTGCTCAAAGTCGGGATAATATATATTTAAGCAATGCTCGTCAGGTATTGATGTTGGCACGAACTCAACTTGAACAAGAAAATTCATTATCATTAAGTCGCGACATATCTCATACGTACATATCAGATAGTTCTTGCCCGTTTGCTTCACAATTAGGGCTAGTATGAAACTTACATTTCCAGTCTACTTCCGATTAATAAAGCAGACTGGGTTTTGAGTTCTGAGGTTTGAATTTTGAATTGAAGAATTTTCTTCTAACTCATAACTCATAACTCCCGTACAGACGTTCCGCCGGAACGTCTCTTCATCACTTTGACATCTTGCACCATTCGATAGGGAGGGCACTGCCCACCAACGCAAAAATAGGCCCGATCTGTCAATGGTGGGCAATGCCCACCCTACAAAAATAGCTTTATTGCAACTGGTGCAAGATGTGATTTGATTGAGCGATTTTAAATTCCAGGAGATTTAAGAGAAATGAATATATATAAAGAAACTATTACACCCGAAGCCAACTACGAGTTAGTCCCCTTGTCTGTTACTCAGCAATTAGAGTATCCCCAGGATACGTGTATTCATCAGTTGTTTGAGGCGCAAGTAGAGCGTAGTCCCAACGCCGTGGCGGTGGTATTTGAAGATCAACATCTCACCTACCAAGAGTTGAACTTAAGGGCTAACCAATTGGCGCACCACTTGCAAGGACTGGGGGTAAAGCCCGATGTGCTGGTGGGTGTGTGTGTCGATCGCTCTATTGAAATGGTAGTGGGAATGTTGGGCATCCTCAAAGCAGGTGGTGCTTATGTGCCTTTAGACCCGCGATTACCTCAAGAGCGATTAAAGTTTATGTTGTCAGATTCCCAAGTGTCGGTGCTGTTGACGACCGAAAAGTTGTCTGCCGGATTGCCGGAATCTCAGGCGCAAGTAATTTGCTTAGATACAGACTGGGATCTCATATCCGTTGCGAGTGAAGAGAATTGTGTCAGTCATGTGACATCTGACAACTTGGTTTATGTCATCTATACCTCCGGGTCTACAGGACAGCCCAAGGGTGTGATGATTCCTCACCGTGGGGTATGCAATCAACTCTACTGGCGGCAAACAACCTTTAAATTAACCGCACAAGACAAAGTTTTACAAACGATTTCTTTGAGCTTCGACCCGTCTGTTTGGCAGATATTCTGGCCGTTGTTGTTCGGGGCACAGTTAATCTTAGCTCGTCCCGGCGGACATCAGGACACAGCTTACCTCGTCAAGATGATTGCAACAGAGGCAATCACAGTCATTGGATTGGTTCCCTCCGTACTCCGCGTTTTATTGGAGGAAAAAGGTTTCGAGAATTGTACTAGCCTCAAACACGTCACTTGCGGCGGTGAGGCTTTGCCTGTTGCACTCATCGAGCGCTTCAATGCTTTAATGAACAAGGAAAATGTTCTGCATAATTGCTATGGTCCGACAGAAGCTTCTATCGATGCCACTGCATGGACATGCAAACAGGAAACGCTCTTCAAAATTGCACCGATTGGTCGCCCAATTGCGAACACACAAATTTATATCTTGGATGAGGATTTGCAGCCTGTGCCTGTAGGCGTCTCTGGGGAACTGCACATCGGCGGTGTTGGTTTGGCGCGAGGCTATCTCAACCGTCCGCAACTGACTAGTGAGAAGTTTATTCGCAACCCCTTTTTCAAGAATTCTTCCGAACGCCTGTATAAGACTGGGGACTTGGGGCGTCGATTAAGCGATGGGAATATTGAGTTCTTAGGTCGGATTGACCACCAAGTGAAAATTCGTGGCTTCCGGATTGAGTTGGGAGAAATTGAAGCTGTGCTGGCTCAACATCCGGCAATCGAACAGAACCTTATTATCGCAACAGAGGACGTTCCAGGGGACAAGCGACTTGTAGCATATGTGGTGGCACAGCAAGCGATCAAAAAGAGTGAATTGCGCGCCTTTTTGCTGGATTTACTACCTGAGTACATGGTACCTGCAGCCTTCATATTCTTGTCCGCCCTGCCATTAAATCCCAACGGTAAAGTAGACCGCCACGCCTTGCCTGTACCGGATTCATCTAGTTTCAGTCGATCTGAGTACTTTGTTGCACCCCGTACTTCCACGGAAAATGTTTTAGCGGCGATCTGGGAGCAAGTTCTCGGTTTAGAACACATAGGTATCTACGACAACTTCTTTACCTTGGGAGGGCATTCGCTACTGGCAACGCAAATTATTTCCAGGGTGCGCGAAGCTTTCTCTGTAGAACTTCCTCTGCGCAGCCTGTTTGAAGAACCTACCGTGGCTGGCTTAGCTGAGTGCATCGAGATCCAAAGCCCAAACCCACTACTGGGAACCATTCAACCCGTACCACGGGACGCAGACCTGCCGCTGTCCTTTGCTCAAACACGACTGTGGTTCCTCAACCAACTGGAGAGTGAAGGTCCGACTTACAACATACCAATGGCTTTGCACCTCATTGGTTCCCTCGACGTAGCTGCCCTAGAGATGGCATTGCTTGAAATCGTGCGGCGTCACGAGAGCTTGCGCACCACCTTTAAAATGGTGAATGGCTCACCCGTTCAGGCGATCGCCCCGACGATTTTAGATTTTAAATTGCCGATTTGGGATTTGGGGTTAACCCAAAATCCGCAATGGGATGAGGTGCAACGTTTAGTCACCGAGGAAGCGCAGCGCCCCTTTGACTTGGCGTCGGGTCCCTTACTACGAGTAACCTTGCTGCGGCTGGCCGAATCCCACGTGCTACTGATGACGATGCATCATATCGTCTCCGATGGCTGGTCAAAGGGGATATTTATCAGAGAATTGTCCAGCCTTTATGAAGCCGAATTAAAAGGAACTCCTAGCCCCCTGCGATCGTTGCCCATCCAGTATGCCGACTTCGCTTACTGGCAGCGGCAGTGGCTAACAAAGTTCGTACAGGAAACTCAGCTAAACTACTGGAAGCAACAATTGGCGGGACTTACCCTGTTGGATCTGCCCACAGACAAACCGCGACCGCCGGTTCAAACCTTCCGGGGTGCAAAGCAATCCTTGGAACTATCTAAGACATTGACTGAGAAGCTGAAGGCGCTGTCGCAAAGCTCAGATGCCAGCCTGTTTATGACACTGCTGGCGGCGTTCAAGACTTTGCTCTACCGCTATGTCGGGCAAGAAGACATCGTTGTGGGTACTCCGATTGCTGGTCGTAATCGGGCTGAAATCGAAGATCTGATTGGATTCTTCCTCAACACTCTAGTTCTACGCACCGACCTTTCAGGCAATCCGAGTTTCCGGGAATTGCTCTTTCGCGTCCGCGAGGTAGCTTTAGGGGCTTATGCCAACCAGGATATACCTTTCGAGAAGCTAGTAGAAGAACTGCAGCCACAACGTAATCTCAGCCGACACCCACTATTTGATGTCCTGTTCAACTTCATCAACACGGACAAGACGGCTTTGGAACTTCCCGGATTGACTCTCAGTTCCCTAGAACTGAACGAACCAGAGTCAAATTTCTCCATGACTTTGTATGTGGAGGAACACTTAGGTGCGCTGAGTTTGCAACTGGTGTATCAGCGGGATCTATTTTCTGCTGCACGCATGAACTGCCTTCTGAATCAATTCCAATATCTGCTTGAGCAAATTGTTGCCGATCCGGATAGCCCAATCAAGTTATATTCCCTGGTAACACCAGAATCCCGACGAGTACTTCCAGATCCAAGTGCGGTGTTGCCTCAACCAGAGTACAAATTGGTGACGACAATGTTCGCAAATTGCGTGAAAGCTTTGCCAGAACACTCAGCCGTCTGTCAAGGCGATCGCTCTTGGAACTACAGCCAATTATCCACCAGCGCTCATGCCTTGGCACAAGTTCTGCTGAGTCACGGGGTCAATCGGGGCGAGGTAGTAGCCGTGTTCGGTGAACGAAGCTTTGGGTTGATTGCCAGTATGATGGGCGTATTCTTGAGTGGAGGTGTGCTACTAACTATCGATCCGAAGCTTCCCCAACATCGGCAGCAAATCATGCTCCAAGAAGCCAAAGCCAAGCACCTATTGTACATCGGTGGTCAGCACCCAGAAGATTCGAGGATATGGGAGTCCCTCACTATCATCTGCGTGAATCCCGATACTGGTGTTAGTACAAATTATACAATAAATAGCAGTGAAATAATAGACCTACCTAAATTGTCTCCTGACGATGCCGCTTATATTTTCTTTACTTCCGGCACCACTGGTGTTCCTAAAGGTGTGTTGGGGTGTCACAAAGGGTTGGCGCATTTTCTCAACTGGCAGCAGCAGACTTTTGCCGTGAACCAGCAAGACCGCAGTGCCCAATTGACGGGGCTTTCGTTTGATGTCGTCTTGAGGGATATCTTCCTACCTTTGACCAGTGGCGCAACTCTTTGTCTACCAGCAATGGGGGATGAATTAGAACCGACGCGAATTCTGCGCTGGTTGGAACGCGAACAGATATCTCTGCTGCACACAGTTCCAACGCTGGCACAATCGTGGTTAGTCAATGTGCCGCCTGGAGTTTCTCTACCTGCCTTAAAATGTATCTTCTTTGCCGGAGAACCTCTCAAGGATACACTTGTACGTCAATGGCGGGAAACGTTCCCATCCGGTGAAATTGTGAATCTCTATGGTCCCACAGAGACAACTTTGGCAAAATGCTGTTACCGGATTCCTGCCGATATCCTTCCTGGGGTACAGCCTGTTGGGATACCGCTTCCGGAAACCCAAGCACTGGTTTTAGCAGAAAACAACCAACTGTGTGGCATCGGTGAATCAGGTCAGATTGTGCTGCGGACACCATTCCGTAGTTTAGGCTATATCAATGCCTCTGTTGAAAACAGTTCTCGGTTTGTTAAGAACCCTTTCCGGAACGACGAACTAGATTTGCTTTACTACACTGGCGATCGCGGACGCTATCGTCCAGATGGCTCTCTGGAAATTCTTGGTCGCCTGGATCGTCAAGTTAAGATCAGAGGGGTACGCATTGAACTCAGAGAGATTGAGACACTGTTATGCCACCACCCCGTTGTCCGGGAAGTAGTGGTCATTGCCCGCGAAGACCAACCCGGTGACCAGCGCTTAGTAGCCTATGTCGTCCCGAAGCTTGAGCAAGTCTTGACAATTGATGAACTGCGGCGCTTCCTGAAAGAAAAGCTGCCTAACTACATGATGCCCTCAGCTTTTGCGATCCTAGACGCTCTACCTATAACACAAAACGGCAAAGTAGATCGACTAGCATTGCCCATGCCCGACCAACTTAGGCAACCGGAAGAAACCTTTGTTGCCCCTCGCGATCAGTTGGAATGTACAATGACGCAGATTTGGTCACAAGTTTTAGGCATCCAACCAATAGGCGTGAGGGATAACTTCTTTGACTTGGGGGGGCATTCCTTGCTAGCTGTGCGCTTATTCGCTCAGATAGAGAAGGAATTCGGCATAAAAATTCCCCTAGCCTCCCTCTTCCAGTCAGGTAATGTCGAGGCTCTTGCTAAGATTATTGGTCATGAACTTGAGCTAGCATCTGGTAATCAAGTCTTGAGTAATGACTTGGCTTTGGCGAATGGTTTATCACCAGCTTTTTGGCAGCACAAATCAAAAACTTCTTGGTCATCGCTGGTAGAAATTCAACCCAAAGGTTCCCAACCACCTTTGTTCTTGATCCACCCTCTTGGCGGAGAAATTCTATGTTACCACAATTTAGCACTGCATCTGGGGTCGGATCAACCAGTGTATGGGCTACAACCACAAGGGCTAGATGGAAAACAGCCTCCACTAACCCGGATTGAGGACATGGCATCGCACTATATTCAGGAAATCCAAACTATTCAGCCTCATGGTCCTTATTTTATCGGAGGGTACTCTTTTGGTGGTATAGTTGCCTTCGAGATGGCTCAGCAACTCCAAAGGCAAGGTGAGAAAGTGGGTTTTATTGTGATGATTGATACCCTTGTTCCGGGTTATCAAAAGCGATCGCCATTCCTAACGCGAGTTTTCTTGCATTTATATAATGTTTTACAACTAGGACCTGCCTACCTTAAACAAAAGGCTCAAGGCTGGAGCAAGCAAGGTAAGTACCATCTCACACAGAGATACAAGCGTCACTTGGATGTAGTGCATCATTTACCTAACACTGACGAACACTTAGAAGTGATCGACGCTAACGTACAGGCGCGGGAGGAGTATGTCTTCCAAGTTTATTCTGGTCCCATCACCCTCTTGCGGACTAAAGATCGGGATCGGGACGACGAGGTTGTCGGCATGCAATACGATCCTCAATTCGGCTGGGGAAATGTGGTCGTTGGCGGAATAGATATTCATTACGTTCCCGGATCTCACCTTTCCCTGCTTAAAGAACCCCATGTACGGGTGCTGGCAGAAAAATTGCAGGCTTGCTTAACCCAGGCTCATAACGCTCTGACGCCAAGTTTCTTGATGCAGAGATAGCAAACCTATAACGAACTACTTAGCACTACCATCATCACTAGACATCTCCGAAAAACAATAGACATCTCCGGAAAACACGTAGAGACGCGATTAATCGCGTCTCTACCAAGGGTTTCAGGTAACGCATAATTAATTTTCGGAGATGTCTAATGTAGAGACGCGAAATTTCGCGTCTCTACAAGGGTTTCTTGTCAAGGATACTTTGGGGCATTCTTCGATCCTAATCAGTGATATCAAGTTCGGGTGATTACTTATAATAAAATCTATCAATGTAGGTTGGGTTAAGCGACAGTAATAATTCTTTGCAGTCTATCTAAAAAAGCGCGTATCCCGGCTTAATCCCGATGGAGCGTACTTCATCCAAACAAAAACCCCACCTAGATATATATCTTCGTGAGGTATTACTAACAATAACCAGCGGTTCAACTAGAGAATTCAAACGCCCCAAGATCGGCTCTACCATTGACTACACGAGGGAACCCGCGCTGGTCGGTTGTGGGGTCAGTATCCAGCACTGTGGGGTCTGCATCAATTGCTGGACTATCTGGGAGGAGGGCAAATGTCTGTGTGGAACCACCATAAAAGTTTAAGGGAGCAAGACGGGGGTCAATTGGGTTATCGCTTGTGCCGACAATGTCTGCTAGACCTTCACTGAATCCTGTACTGCCTGTGCTGTCACCAATCAGGTTGTAGCCGTAGCTTGTGAATGTGCCGAATACATCGGGGTTGATACGATCTGCTGTAGTTCGGTTAACGGCGATGATTGTGTTGCGCGTGCTGATAGAACCAGGAACTGCAGAACTAAAAGGCGGAACATCGTCTTGGTATACACCTCCACCATTATTGGCTGCCTGATTCTGGGTCACGGTACTGAACAACAGCGTTAGGATGCTAGCGTAATCGTTATATATGCCACCGCCTTTTTGGGTTGCCGAATTACCGCTGATGGTACTGTTCTGTACCGTACTGGTGCCACCGCTAAAGATGCCGCCGCCGTTCCGTCGTGCCGAATTACCGCTGATGGTACTGTTCTGTACCGTACTGGTGCCACCGCTAAAGATGCCGCCGCCGTTCCGTCGTGCCGAATTACCGCTGATGGTACTGTTCTGTACCGTACTGGTGCCACCGCTAAAG
>CAXTSI010000232.1:0-13368 GCA_964246695.1 uncultured bacterium | reverse complement strand
ATATGTAGTTCAGTGATAACCGCGTGTTACAGAACAGGGTGCGGAATGTGGGTTAAAGAGCCATTTTCTTTGCGAGTAGCCATATTATTTATTGGTTGTTGATGGTTGCATTTTTCGCAAGCAATAGTGTTAGAAGAAGTGGCGGTAAATGCTTGCACTTTACCGCACACATGGCAATAGAGCCGCATATCACAAAACTATTGCTTTAATAACTACTGACCAATCCCCCCGCAAATCTCTTGTCTCTCCTCCGTCCCAAATTAAGACGGGGTGGTGCGTTACTTCCAGGATTTTTAGCGTACTAGTAAAAATTTGAATTCTTTCTTCAACACGAGGGAGAACCTCAAACTCACAGATAAAAAAAGCTCGTCCTAGTGGGTTCTCAATGGGTAAATCAATGCAAACTTTTATTGGTAAATTCATGAGGTTCCTTGAAAGCTGAGATTATTTGATTAGGGATTACTCTAGCGTTATTACAAACTGTTGATTTTGAGTCTCCACAAGGTAAGTAAGCAATAAAGCTGATTACTGTAGCTAGAGCAATTGTAGAAACGCCAAAGCCAAGCATTGAAGAGAACCAGTTGCTTGAAGCTGGTACATCGTAATAATCATTTTTGAGTTTCTCAGCTGATAAAATTTGTTGGTAAACTTCAATAATTTCTTCTCGTGTACCGTCTTCCATCACACGCTCAACCATTTCTTTTTCAAGTCGTGCTAGTCTGTCGTTTCGAGATTCAAATACTTGTCTATCTCCGAACATTTTGTATTTCCTCTATTGAATTGGTTTGATGACTTTTGGTGATAATCGCCCTAAATGTGATTGTGGATATGAAGCTGATAATCACAAGTAGAGCGATTGTTTGGGTTATTACGAGCGCTTCAAGCCTGCGATTAGACTTGATAGATTCGACCGTAATGCCTGCGAGTTTACTGACCGCTGATAAGTCATCACCGCCAATTTTCCCCGGATCTGTTCCGCCATCTGATAGCTATCTTTTGTGTCTGTGGTTAGGCTGTTAAGACACTCTTGCATAGAGGTATCAATGTCTCTCAAATCGCTTTCAACAAGATTGTGGAGCGCTTCTAGGGCTTGATTCTTGCCTGCGTTGTAGCCAGAAATCACACCTTGAGTTAGCGCTACACCAAAGTAATCAGCGAGTGATAAGCGTAGATTTTGTACTAGCTGAGTTACCGCATAGTTTTGTGATTCTGAGACAGCTAACATCATCTGAGGCAATGTGGTCAATTCGCTCTTTGGGAGTTGAGCGTTCGTTTCTGCCTTGAGGTTGTACAGTTCCAAGATTTTGTAAGTTACTGTTTCATCTGGTAGCTTTGTATCGGCATTCCAGCTATGTACTTGTGGGAAGTCATCGCCAAAAATACCTTTGATATCTGCGAGTAAGTTATCGATACTTTTGTTACTAGCTTGAGCGATTTCAGCAATGGTAGAGAAGTTCATAATTAAAGTCCTGTAAGGAGTAGTTTACGGATAGCTTGGCGGATTTGTTTATCGCGATCGCACTGGGAATCAGAGAGAATTTTTTTGGTCTGCTCAATACCGTAAGTACCAATCAACCAGCCAACAATTCTCAAAACTTGTGCGTATCGTCCGGGCAGTTTCATATCTAGGTTGCTCACTTCCTTTAGTCGTGGCTCGGCTTTAAAACCTGCTCCACAATTAGGACATTCAAGTAGCCAATTACGCTTAAGATGCAGATATTGCAAGTCATTAAGCTTAATTTCAGATTGACAGTGAGAACAGTCCGCAAGCTTGATTACTTGGTCAAAAGCTCGATTGAACCCAGGAGTGTTAGCCTCTGTTGCAACTTCGACCCATCGCCGCAAAGTGTTGCGGTTAAAGCCCCAGAGTCGCGCTAGATAGGTTTTGGAATAGGTGATTTTTGGATCGAGAGCCTCAATTTGGGCTACTAATTTGGCATCCCAAAAGAAATCCTCATGAGTGTCCGGCGTGGTTAACGCGGTAGGGTTGATAGTTTGGACTGCAAGCATATATATGTTGAACTTAGCTGTTAAGAGCCTGTGACGGCTCATGACAACCGTTTGGTTGTAGACAACTCGGCAGTCTAGGAGTTATCGCCAACACACCTATGTAGTCTCAGGTCAGGTTACGTGCTACCTGCAAGCTATGTTGCGTTTTTGGTTTTCGCTTGGGATGCGGTTTGTTTTTTGCTATATATTTACTGTACCCGTGCAGTAAAAACATCGCATCTGTAAATCAAAAATATTTTCAGTGTTTTGCAGTACCAGTGTTGCACAGATGAATTTCCACTGTAAAATAATTGTTATTGATATAGGAAATTCAGTATGAGTAAATTGAGTCTGGGACAAATAGATTTAGGTGATTATGACCGAGATTGGTTCGTAGTCATGTCAAAGTTAGATGGTAAGTCTACTCGCGCCAATGTAAGTTCTGTACTAGGTCGATACGTTAAACAGAACCGCGCAGATTATCAGCTAATGCTTGACTATACAGCTAGAAAACACGGACTTACAACTGACGAATGTTTTCGTAGACTTTTAAATGATGAAGATTTAGGTGTGCCAATACCAGATTTTAAAGAACCGACACCTGAAAGAACATTAGACGAATAAAAATTCTCATGCGTATTTGGCAGAGACAGCGGGATTGTTCTGCTTGATTTGATTGCATACATACAAAATGGGTGTGATAATTGTAGTTATCTGAAACCTTTGGTGTGTAAAAATTAATGCACTTTAGGGTTTTGCTTGATGGGCAATTTGTTTTTCGCCACATCTTTAATATAACAACTGCCCTAGCGCTATGTCAACATAGCGGTTAAATAATTTGATAAAGTTCAGTAGCTATGTCAACATAGTGACATAGCGCTTAAGCAATTTAGTTCATGTCTAAAGTTGGAAAGAGACGCTCACCAGACTATACGCAAATATTTGGCTATGTACCTAAAGAACTTGCTGTTAAATTTAAAACATTTTGCACTGCTAAACAGTTGGAACAAAGTGAAGTAATAGAACAGCTTTTACAGCAATGGGTATCGGAACAAGAAAATGAAAAGACACAAGAATGACTTAAGTTCTGAGGAAATAACGATTTGAAACAAACGACACTTAACACTTTGTTGCGAATATATGACCAACTAGACGAGATAGTAAGGGATTTAAATGATTTAGCAGAAATTGAACTAGAACTAGAAGCATTTGACGATGCTAGCTTGCTTCAAGCCAGGGCGGATATACTGTATGAACAGATGTTGAATTTGGATGTAGTGATTTCAGAATTAGAGGGTTAAAAGATGGACGAACTCAAAGCTAAAATTAAAGAATATGGTCGTCTAGCAGCTACATTAAGTCGTCAAGCTGGAGAAATACCCAGCTATCCAAAAGAGAATCGCAAGCAGAAACAAGAACTATTGCATCAAGCTGTACAAGCCAGCAGGGAATGCCGAGCGTTGATACAAGAGTTAAAAAAGCTACAAGCAGCTTAATCAGTGGTCATCTTTTAGTAGTAGCCTGTTAATCGCAACAAAGCGGTTAGTAGGCTATGAAAGTAAACAGGCATGGACGCGCCAAGGTTCTTACTCAGCAGGAGATACAGCTAGTTTTTCAAGAATTAAAAAACGAGCGCGATCGCACCTTGTTTGCCGTCTGCCTGTTCACTGCCGCCAGAATACGTGAGTGCTGCACCCTGTTGACCCTGGACATCTACACCACTCAAGGGCATGTCAGACCACGACTAATTATCCGCAAAGCCAACACTAAGGGGAAACTGGCGACACGCTCTATACCAGTAATTGAGGATTTAAGGCGACTACTCACCGAGTATTACCCACAGGCAGGAGATGAGTACTTGTTTCCCGGTCGCAATGATGGACACATTTCTGAAGACTCAGCCGCTAGGATACTACGCCATGCATGTGAGCGTGTGGGGATAATTGGAGCATCCACCCACAGCTTTAGGCGTACCGCGCTAACTCAGATGAGTAATGCTGGCATTCCCTTGCGAGTCATTCAAGAGCTTAGCGGTCATAGGAACCTTGAGCAGTTGCAAAAATACCTAGAGGTATCGGATGAGCAAGTGCTTGGCGCGGCTGCAAGCTTGGCTATGCTCTCGCCAGTGTCTGTAAAAGTCGGGAAATTGAGCGTCCCCTTTGTACATGACAATGGTTGTGCTGTAGGAAGATTAGCGTAATTAAAATCCGCACGAACTCCAGTAGCAGTCGGAAAATTAATTGACGAAATATTTGTATTTTTTAACACTGCATACCCACAAAAATTGACAAGCACCTGGCGTATTACCTTGTGGCGATCGCTCACACTCCACAATGCACAACTAGTAATTTAATTCAAGCCTATCTGAAGACATATAAAACATTTTTTAAGTCTTAAAGTTATACTAAACAACTTTAGATTGTATAAAAATACTTGTTTTGTAAGGATTTAAAGAAGAGCATTAGTCACAGGTTATTTATATAAATATCTTATGAATTTGCGTTGGCATTTTTTCGGAAATGCCATTTTTACTTTTGTAGCTTTATCCATGTGAGAATCAATTACATGAATGCTAAAACTACTAAAGAAATGCACATTAATATTGACGATGCTTTAAAAAAGCAGTTTCATGCTACCTGCGTTATACAGGGGAAAAAGATGAATCAAGTAGTCATTGAGTTAATTCAGCAATGGCTGGAGACTAATCAAATCTCACAAGCTGATAGAGAAATAAGTAAGAAGTTATCACTAAATTCTGTTGAACAGCCTCACCAGTAACGAAGTTAGTTAGGTAAAAAAAACTTGTCAACTTAATAAAACTAAAGTAAATTTATGCAGCAAAAAATATTGATTTTAACAGCAAATCCTAAAGGCACAACACCGCTGCGTTTAGATGGAGAGGTGCGTGAAATTGATGCTGGACTACAACGATCTCAGCACCGCGATCAGTTTGTCCTAGAGCAGAGGTGGGCAGTGCAACCAAGGGACATCCAGCGGGCAATGCTAGATATCAATCCTTCTATTGTTCATTTTTTAGGGCATGGGACTGGGAATGAGGGTCTAGTATTTGAAGATGAAACTGGGCAAGCAAAGTTAGTTCATGGAGAAGCCCTAGCAGGATTGTTTGAGCTATTTGCACAGCAGATTGAGTGTGTTGTTCTTAATGGGTGTTACTCAGAGGTACAGGCAAACGCGATCGCTCAACATATTAACTATGTGATTGGTATGAGCAAGGCGATTGGAGATAAAGCAGCAATTGAATTTGCTGTGGGCTTTTACGATGCTCTAGGAGCAGGAAAGCCTGTTGAATTTGCCTACAAATTTGGTTGTGCTGCAATTAGGTTAGCAGGTATTCCAGAGCAACTAACCCCAATTCTTAAGAAGAAGCCTTCTAATGGATTTAAAAACCAGCCTTCAGTCCCCAATAAACCAGCATCTTCCCCAGATGTGGGACTAAATGAGTCTGATAGAGAAATACTTGCAAAACTTTTAACACGTAGTGGAAGTGCAGAATACTCTGCACGAAAAGCACTTTGTATAAAAATTGGAGTTGAACCAAATCAACTTGGATTTTTAAGGCAACCCACCGATGATGACTTTGCTTTAGAGCTAATTAGCTATTTGCATAGTATAGGTGACATACAAGCACTTTGTAAAATCTGCTCCAAACTAGAAGTTGTGTTTAAAAGAGGGAAGTACTCGGCTGATTTGGAAAATATTAAATCAAAAATAAATTTTAATAATGTGGGAAGTTAAAAATATGTCCCAACAAAACTTAATCACCGAATCTGATGTAGATACATTAGTAAACCTTTTGCTCCGTAGCCAACAATCAAGAACAAGAGAAGCACTATGTTTTAGCATTGGAATTGACCCTAAGCGACTTTCGTTTTTAAGAGATTCTTCGGATTCAGACTTTTTTTTACTCCTCATTGAATATTTAAATCAAATAGGTGATCAAAAAGCTCTTTGCAAGCTTTGTTATAAAGAACTAGTTCCTATTTTTAATAAAGGAATATATAGTCTTTTTTTAAGTGAGCTTGCCGGAAAACTCAACTGTAGTCAGGAGCTTAGACAAAATCATCCAAATAATGAACAGCCTAATTCTTCATCTTCTAGTCCTGCTCCTAGTGTCAGAGTTAGTCCCATTAATCAACCTGTTAAAAACAAATTAGTTATAGGTAGTGCAATTTTTCTAATTGGATTAGTAGGGGTTAACTTATATGAGCAGCTTAGCAACTCGTCTAAGAATTCGCATCCTAAGCCATCTGTAAGTCAAACTCCAAACCCTGATCCAACCGCTACAAGCGAAGAATATTCGCATCCTAAGCCATCTGTAAGTCAAACTCCAAACCCTGATCCAACCGCTACAAGCGAAGAATATGTGAATTATATCAGCAGTATCTATCAAAAAAAACTTGGACGAAAACCTACAACTTATGAGCGAATCTCCTATATAAATTTGTTAGAAACTGGAGTGCCATTTAGTTCGATTCTCGATTGGATTTCCAAAACTTCTTCACTTTTACAAGAAGGTAATGTTATTTCATTAGAATGTCAAGGAGACCAGCATACTGCTTTTAAATGGTTAGATTCTCGCATAAAAAATAACACTGTAAGCTTAGGTTCTAATAATATTGACCCTCAGACAAAATGGAAGGTACGCTTTATTAGTAATGGAGTAATTGCATTAGAAAATCAGGGAAAACTTAAGGTTTCAAGATGGTTATATGGTTTAACAAAAGGGGGATCTATTAATTTAGCTCCTAACACAGAAGGTGTCTATAAAGGCACAAAATGGAGAATCAATATAATTGGTGATCGATTAGTTGCCTTAGAAAATCAGGGAGAACAAAATGATGGTTTAAGATGGTTAAATGGTAAAACATACGAGGCTTCTGTTAGTTTAGCTCCTAACACAGATAGTGGCTACACAGGGACAAAATGGACAATTACTAAGCAGTAGTCTAACACCGCTGCATGAAAGAGCCATTTCGTGTAATAGGCGGCTCAAAGTCCTAATATTTCGTTCTCAGCCGCAACAGTTAATGGTCACAGAGCTCGGGTGTCACTACCAATGTGTATTACATATGTGTTATTAGTATTACAAGGCGAATTGGCTTATCAACAATAGTCCCAAAAAAACACGTCTTAACGAGAGTGCTCTATTACCAAATTAAAAAGTATCCTCACCCTAATCCTCTGGTAAATCACAACCACAGTAGCCAGCCTCCCAGTCTTCATCGTCAGAATCACAGACCCACTCCTCATAGGTACAGCCATTCGGCTTGCGCTCTTGAATCTCGTCACCCAGAGCGAGTAAACTTTTGTAGGCATAAAAGTACAGCCAGAAATGCCGATCCTCTGTGCTCCAGTAACGTTGTGGGAACCAGCGTGACTTACCGTTGTTGTAGTCCTTGTATCTTGGGCAGTGTTGTGTGAGTAGGTTCTCTAGTTTCCTTCTGTTGTGGGTGCAGTGTACGCGGGTTTCTGGCTGCAAGAGGTACTCTAAAAAGCTCCAATTAGGCTTGGTTTCATCCGTAAAGACTAGCTTGTAAGCCTTCTCTAAGCGTTTTCTAGTGTGTCGTAAGTTTATCTTGGTCTTTGGGTTTTGGAGATAGGTTATGGGATCTCTTTGGGTCATGGCTTGTCGTCAATGGGAGTATTACCATTAATTTAATAACGAGCGGACAATCTTCTATAAAGCTTACACCATCTTAGTTTCAGCCGAATTCGTCAAAATTTCGTGTTTCGTCACTATGACCCCGTTTGGAGTGTAGCTTATTCTAGGGTCAATTCATGGGACAAAATGATTTTGATGTATTGTATCGCCAATTCATTTTAAGCCCCTTAAATCACTTTCTGGAGGGACTTTTTTTTAATTGTCACACACACGTAGCATGTAGCAACCCTTAAGAGTGCATACAAAATTGTTTAACTACAGGCGATCGTCAGGATTTTTGTTACAGCGAATACCCCTCGACATACTTACGACAGCCCCGACATAATGCCCCCGACAATCTCCGACAACCCTCGACAGCAGTATAGCATAACATGACCAATAGCTCTAAAATAAAGGGTATTAGCTACCGACAAACAATTTCAGTATCTTGTCGGGGGGTTGTCGCAGCATGAACAAAAAAGAAGCAGCAGAATATTTAGGTGTTTCAACCAGAGCCGTAGAGAGATACACCGCCGCCGGTAAATTACCTTGTTCGTATGTACAGGGTAAATTCGGAAAAGAAGCAAATTATCAACCTGAAGACCTAGACAGTTTCAAGGCAGAACTGTCTACCCACACCCACCAGCCAGAAATTATACACCCTCCGACAAGTATCGACACGATTTTACCCCCCGACAGTACATCTATGTCGCGGGTGTCGGAGGGAGAAATCTCCAGAATTGACTATGAAGAACGCTTTTTAGTGGCACTATCCAATCTTGCCAACCGCACAAAAGTCAGCGAGAAGCTGCTACTTTCACTCTCTGAAGCGCAAAACCTCACTGGCTTGTCACGACAACGTTTAAAAAAAGCAATAACTGAAAAGAAACTTAAAGCTCAAATTATTGGTAGAGGGTGGAGAATCAAGCGTAAAGATTTAGATACTTATATAGAGAATCTTTAAGAAATTTCAAACCAAAAAAAAAAATTATCGCGATTTTGTATGACTAGTACATTGATCACTCTTTGGAGAAAAACGAAAATCAAAGCCAACAGAAAAATGATAACGTGAATGCACGTAGATTTTCAGGTGGCTTTACCAGGGCAGTTATTCTACAACTTTTTAAAAAGTCTTCATGTATTGTCAAAATCTAGTCTTTTCCCGTCATGCTATCCAACAGATGTTTTATCGTCAGATCAGTAAAAAGGAAGTAGAAACTGTAATCGTTTATGGATTTGTGATAGAAGAAAATCCCGATGATACACCTTTCCCCAGTTATCTAATATTTGATTTTGTAGAAGGTAAACCAATTCATGTTGTATGTTCCTAAGATGAATCTACAGATACGGGTTATGTGGTAACAGCTTATATCCCCGACCAGAATATTTGGTCAGATGATTTTAGAACTAGGAGAGCAAGACTATGAGATGCGTAATTTGCCTGCATGGAGAAACTAAACCTGGTTTAGTAACTGTGACTTTAGAAAGAGACGAATGTATTGTCGTAATTAAAAAAGTTCCAGCAGAAGTTTGTGATAATTGCGGTGAATATTATTTAAGTGATGCGATTACTGAACAAGTTTTAGAAAGGGCAGAAGTTGCTGTTAATAATGGGGCAGAGGTGGAAATTATTAAATATGCAGCCTAGTTTTTCTTGTGCAGCAATCTGCTGCACAAATTATTTCTGATAATTCTGGGGCAAGTTCCACCAAACTGCTATTTCGAGGAGGAGGGGGCGAAAAGCTTTGATTTTCCGTTATAAATAACGATTTTTTGACTTTAGGTGTTCACCTTGGGTAGCTTATTTTATTCGGCTACCAACGAATCGCACATCACCTTTTCCTCTACCCCCTTGACAAGCGCACAGTTTTCTTAAGCTATCACAGATACACGAAAACCAACACGGTCGGTGGTGAGGTTGCGGGGCCCTGGGAGCTCGCCGTAGCGACGCGCAGAACGACAGTAAGTAGCTGCGTCGCTCCAAGCACCACCGCGCAGCAGACGATATTGATTATCATTATTTACCCAGGCACTACCATCACTAGGTGCTCCTTTATAACTCTTATACCAAGTATCTTGACACCACTCCGAAACATTCCCGTGCATGTCGTATAATCCAAAACAATTGGGTGGAAATGTCCCTACCTCAGTTGTTTTTTGACGATACTGACCTTCTGGTTCTGAAGCATAAGTGTAACCCCCAATGTAGTTGGCTAAATTACTTGTCATCGTCTCGCCAAAGTGAAATGGTGTCGTCGTTCCTGCACGTGCTGCATATTCCCACTCTGCTTCACTCGGTAGGCGATATTTGCGCCCAGTCTTTTGGCTGAGTTTATTACAAAACTCCATTGCATCGTTCCAGGACACCTGCTCTACAGGGCGTTTTGCTCCCTTGAAGTGGGACGGATTGCTACCCATTACTTGCTTGTACTGTTCCTGAGTCACTTCAAACTTGCCCAGAAAAAAAGCAGGCACATTTACTGTGTGCTGCGGTCCTTCATTTTCATATCGACCCTTTTCCCCTGGTGGTGAACCCATCTTAAAAGAACCAGCAGGAATTGACACCATTTCTAGCGTTACGTCATTGCCCAAGTCTTCTTTAAAGAACTTGGCAATTTTAGAAGATGGATTCACTATCTCCCCCCTTTCATCTACTTTTACTGTCTCAAACTCCACTGTCCACAAGGGCATTCCCAATGCTTTGGGTGCACCTTCAGTAGGGGGTGTATCCTTGGGTGCAGCCACCGAGATAGCCATAGGCTGATTAGTAAGTTCGACTGTAGACGTTTGATTCTTAAAAATCTCATGACCTACTACTGCTGTGACTAAGCCTGCACCTCCTAAACCAGCCCACATCAAAAACTGTTTTCGGTTTATTCTTGAAGATGGAGTAGATTCTTGAGTTCGTAAATCCCCAATAGGTGCAAAATTTTCTATTTCTTGAATTGACCTAGGCTCAGAAATTGAGGATGTAAATTTTGGAATTCTTCGTTGACGTAAAGCAATTCTTTCAATAGCTTCAACTGCTTCCAAATCGCCACTGGATACTACCAAAACTCTCATCCATAGTTGTTTTGCTAATGATAAATCACCTCTGTTTTCAGCTTGAGATGCCTGGTACTTCAATGGCTCTACATCGATAAGTCTGGCAACTTGCTCTAATAAAATAAAGTAGATTTTGTAGGGCGGTTCTGCCTGAAGGGAAGGATTTTGTGTGGGCTTGTTATAGCGAGTATTGATCTGAGGGACTTGGTGACGTAAATATTGTTCTAGACGTTCGACTGTGGCGCAATTCATTTCACCTTGGAGCCGCAGTCCTTCTAAGATCGTATAGGTAAATGCCCCATGTTGTAATTCATCAATTTCCCAAGACTGTTGATTAGCACTACAGGAATAAAAAGTCACTACTCCCTGATGCCTTTGTTCCCCAACCCCTAAACCGGCTCGGCTACCTTCATCTCGACAAGCATCCAAAAACAACACAATATTATCAGCCCCACTACGGCGCAGTCTTTGAGTAACATAATTGACAGAAATAGCCGTTCTGTCAACAGCTAGTGGATCGCTATCTAAAAACATCAAATAGTCTTGGTCTGCATAACGCTTACCATGTCCAGCAAAGAAAAACCAAAGATTATCTTCTGGCTTGAGTAAAGGTCTTTCAAACTGGGCGTTCAAAAATCTTAAAAAACGAGCATGGATAGGTAGAGTTGGGATTGGCGAAGCAGCCTTATAAATGTCAAGTTGGTCAATAGAGGGAGAATCTTCAGTAAATAGTAAAACAGCATCAAATTCGGCTTCGTCTTTGAACCAAGCTGCCATACCTTCTGCATCTTTTTTAGCATACTTGAGTGGCTGGAGATTATCGTAATTGTTTATGCCAACAACAATTGCCCAATTCCTACCCATAATATAAAAGTGTCATTTATTTCCTTTTGAATTTAAACGTCATCGCACCTTTCCCTCCTGCTTTTCCACCAAATCCAAGCAAGGTGACTTTTCCTTCGCCGTTAATTTCTACAGATAACTCTACCTCCTCCAACTGCATTTTTGAATTTGGCTGTTCTGCTTCATCCAGCATTTCTCTCATTGCTTGTAGAAATCCCTTCATTTCCTGCTTGAGTTTACTTACCTCGACTCTACGTCTAGTAATGACTAATTCATCTTTTTTTTTGGTAACAACTATTTCTTCAGTGGTTTCAGTACCGAGTAGTCCTCCTGTATCTCCACTACTTCTTGAACCTGTAGTAGTTGTAATTTCCCGACTTGCTTCAGTTTCAAGTGCTTCTTCGGTAAGAATCCAGATTGCGTCTGGGGTAGAAATTTCTGCTGACATAAAATTAATTGTCTAAACAGCTTGAGATTTAATTGGTTTTTTCATCAACGTAACAGCTGTAGTGCAGCAGATAATTTCAGAAAAGTCAAGCCCTAAATTTGGTTTGACCGCACGACTTTACACTTCAGAAAGTCAGGGTAGATACCGCCGATTCTAAATCTTCATCCAGCACATCTAAATATTTCTGAAGCGCCCCTAATGTTTTATGCCCAGAAATTTTTTGAATAACTTTCAACGGCACACCTGACATGTGCATCTTGGTTAAGCAAGTACGCCGAAAACTATGTGTACTCGCTCCTTCAATCCCCAATTCCAGAAAAGCAGCACGAAGTATCTTGTCTGCTGAGTCGGGGTGAATATGCCCTAGTCCATGACGACCTGGAAACAGATATACCTTAGATGATGAGTAGTTTTCGAGAAGAGATCGCAGATCGGAACAAATAGGTACAGATCTCGTTTCTATTTTCCCCTTGGTGGTGTTCTTGCGAATTGTAACCCTGGGTCTGATGCTGCCATCTTGGCTGTATACATCTTTAGTATGTAGGGAACATGCTTCTGCAATACGTGTACTAGTGTAAAGGCAGATACCAAACAGAGCGCGATCGCGTGCCGTTTTCAACCCGGTGGTGAATAGCCGGTTCAACTCATTTGATGATAAAATTTTAGCTTGATCGTGACGGTCAATCTTCATGCTGGGGCAGAAAATCTCTTTTCCACCATAGTACAACGGAAAGCTAAACTTTTCCGGTCTACAAAAAACCCAAACCAGTGATCACCCTCAAAACCCAATTACTGAAACAGCCTTCTTCCGTTGCTCTGGTGTAACTTCCAAGTAGCGCTGCAATGTCCCAAGGTCATTGTGACCACTGATTTCCTGAATATGCCGCAAGGGAACGCCAGCAGAAGACATCATTGTTAGTGCTGTTCTTCTAAACGAGTGAGTACTAATACTTATTAAGCCTACACGTTTACAGGCATCCCTAAGAATCTTGTCAGATGCAAACCTGGTCAGACGTTCAGTTACACCCCGTAAACCAGGGAACAATGCACCCCTGTTTGGGGTAAAAGTAGCCAAGACGCATTTTGCCGCCATGCGTCGTCTGTAAATCTAACTCAGACTATGTTTCAGAAAAAAAATGACTTCAATTAAAAAATTGGGATTTGGTAGACCATATTTGCAACCTTGAGCCGTACCATTTGAACCCCTCTAATTTTTAGAGCTTGAAACCCTTGTGGCTACGTTCAAAAACACTGTGCCAAATAACGTAGACTTCAATTGGTACAGCCAAAACAAGCTGAGTCTCCATTTTTTGAGGAAAAGAGCCGTTGTAACCAGACCCAAAATTTGTCAGGGTCTGGAAGCATAAGCGAGGATTTTAGT
>CAXTSI010000231.1:0-13398 GCA_964246695.1 uncultured bacterium | reverse complement strand
AACTACTGCGACAGCTAGTACCCACACGGAAATTCTGGAAATCCTGCGTAAGCTAAACACAGCGTCTAAAAACTGTGTTAATGGGATGCCAGAAGCCCACAGTGAACAGCTTGCTGTCACTGTGCGGTAGTTCACGCAAAATTTGAGGAGGAGATGAAAGAACCAACAACAGAGCAATTGAAAGCCTACTGGCAAATGTCAGTAAGAGCAAGCAATCTACTTCAGCCAATTAATTTGGTGCGACTAGATGAGAGAAATGAGCGCATCGTAATGCTTATTGCGGACACAATACAAATAGAGATACTTCCGAATGGGGAGTTAATTATTCAATGACTAACCTTGATTACAGTGCAATGTCTGACAACGATTTGCTTGCATACGTCAAGCAGCATCCTGAAGACAATGAAGCGTTTTATGTTTATGTCGATAGAAAACGGGCTGCCTCTCCCAATGCAACTCCCATGACACTCGAACAAGCAGAAATAGAGCTGCAAAGGCGAATTAGCCAGCAGCATTAATGCACAACCGCTACTGCTAGTTTTGCAGGGGAACAGTGGGGGGTGAGGGCGATCGCTCCCCGAATGCTTGCAAGTAGGTGGGAATTAAATGCTACAGAAGTGCGCTCCGTATTCATACAAGGACGGAACCTAGAGTAGTTTTGGCTTTCCTGATGACCCTTGTCAAACTCAAAGTATCCATTAGTAAGGTCATAAAGAGCGATCGCTTTCAACTATTGAAATTAAAACTATCCTATAACTGAAATATCGACTGAGGGTCGCAACTCGGCGCAAATTGACAGAACCTGATGAATTTCATTCGTCAAAAATTTATCAAATAGTTTCTCATCCACCTGTAAATCACAATCTAACGCAGTAAAAGCTTGCTGACATAAAATATAATCAAATCGTGATGCCCATTTTCTAGCTCCAAGCCGCGCTGTTGTAGAGCAATTATCGACCATAAAAGCGACGCCTTTGTGGTGCATGTAGGGATTAAGAGAATCTACGCTTTCAATAATGGACTCATTGGCAATTTCTGAGTAGGGATGTCCTTTTTCTTTCAGTAAGTCCACTTGAGCAATCATCGTAGCAATATAAATTCCAGCAGTGACCGGATGAACGGGAATTTTATCGGATTGCCTATTAGCACGTACATCAATACCAACCTGCCACATTTGAGTGCCATCAATTTTTCCCATAGGGAAACGCTGATGACGATTATTTGCCTCAATAACGCTACGAATTTCGTTTCCAGAGGCAACCTCGTCATAAATCTCCATCAAAATTTCAAAGGCGGGATTATAGGCAGCACAATAAGCTTTCTTGAAGGTTTCTTTATCTGCCTCATTTAAGGATTCATAGACCGATAAGATTCCTTTCTGAGAAATCATCCTGGTAATAGGTCCCGTAATAGATTCTACTGAATTAATAAAAGCTGCTTCGCTTGAGTATCCGTGGTGGATAAACCAGCGATAAAGACTTTCTACCAGACCGTGAACTGCACCCAGCAAAATTCCTCTTTCTCCAAAAATGTCAGACTTGTATTCTGATTCAAGGGTGGTTTGGAATATCGCAGGAGAACCAAGTGCAACTGCCCATCCAAGTGCATAATCTGTCGCTTTCCCATTGACATCCTGATAAATAGCAAAGCTGGAATTAATGCCTGCGCCATTAATTTCTTTGCCCTGTTCGTAGAGTCGCCTGACAGAAAGTCCCATACCCTTGGGACAGACAGCAATTACATTAATATTGTCACCGAAAGACTCGCCAATATTTTTCAGGTGTCCAAGCAAAAATCCATGAGACAATCCGAGCGTGGTACCTGGGCGAATGGTATCAAAAATCTGCCGATAATTTTCAGCTTGCGCAGCATCAGAAATAAGCAGGATCGTCATATCTGATTCAGCAATGACTTCATACATCTCTCCTAGCGTCCCATCATTTCTGGTAAAACCAGCTTTTTCTGCCGAAGCGATCGCAGCTGAATTTTCCCTAAGACCAACTTTGACTTTAATATCGGTTCCTGTCAGAGAATCTCTCAAATTCTGTGCTTGAGCTGGTCCTTGGGACGACCAGCCGATTACACCAATTTGCTGAATCCCTTCAAAGGCTTTAGGTAAAAGCGGAAAAAGATGACGACCTCCCCGGACAATATATTCTTCCGTTCCCGCTAGAAGAATTTTCTCTTTCTCAAAGGTATTTGTGCTGAAGTTCAAACTCATAGACGTACTTCCTCAGGTGTTAGCTCTTACCATAGGGGTTAGCTAATCACACTGTCCAACACATTTTTTATAAGCAATTAACACTTAAAAAGTTCAAATGGAACTGAGGCATCTACGTTATTTTGTCGCTGTCGCAGAGGAACTACACTTTGGTCGAGCTGCAGAACGATTGCACATGACCCAGCAGCCTCTGAGCCAACAGATCCGCCTACTAGAAACCGAGTTGGGTGTGCTACTGTTTCATCGAACCAAACGTCGAGTTCAACTGACGGAACCAGGACTCGCATTTTTGGGGGAGGCGCGTCTGATTCTGCAAAAAGCTGCTCAGGCAATAGATATGGTAAGGCAAGTTGCTCAGGGAGAAAGCGGAAGACTCAAAGTAGGATTTTCTGGTTTCGCCACCTACAGTATTCTGCCCAAAGTTCTGAGGATATTCCGATCGCGCTTCCCGCAAGTGGAACTAGAGTTAGAGGAAATGACAACCAGTGTTCAAGTGCAGGCTTTACAGGACCACCAAATCCATTTAGGTCTGATGATTCCACCTGTGCCTGATGCTACGTTAACTCTCGAACTGATTCTACACGAACCGTTCGTGGTGATCTTGCCTGAAACCCATTCGCTTGCGACTCAGCCAGAGTTAGCGTTGCGTGCGCTGGCTAACGAGTCGTTCATTTTAGTGTCGCGTCACTTGGAACCTGGCTACTACGATCAATGTATCAGTTTGTTCCAACAAGCTGGCTTCAGCCCCAAAGTCATTCAAAAAGCAAGCCAAAAGCAAACGATTCTCGGTCTTGTTTCGGCTGGCATGGGTGTCTCCTTAGCTCCTGCCTCCATCCGTAACATTCGCAGGACAGGAGTTGTCTATACTACACTCAATGCACCAATGTCAGAGGTTGAACTAGCAGCAGTCTGGCGGCAAGATGAGCCATCACCCATTTTGCAGAAGTTCCTAGAGGTGATTAGAGAAATTGTCGATCGCTAAACCTATCGCGATGATTGTCACTTTACAGCTATTTTCTGTTTATTACCCAGTAGATTGCCGTAGGGGCACGGCACTGCCCATTGGTGTCAACTTAAGACGAAATCTGTTTCGCTGCACGGTTTTGCCCTCACCCCTGTCCCCTCTCCCAAGTCTGGGAGAGGGGAGTCAGTCCTCTTATCCCCCTTCTCCCAATTTGGGAGAAGGGGTTAGGGGATGAGGGCAACCTTTAAATGCTTGGCTTACTTAGCTTTTACGTTAAGTTGACACCAATGGGCACTGCCGTGCCCCTACAATGTGGTCTATTTACATGAAAATAGCTGTAAGCACAGGAAAATCTCTAACTCTTCACTTCAAGCAAGCGTTGTCATTAACAAACTAAGTTTCAGCAAGCAATGCGAACACTACTTATCATCAGTAAAGATGCATTCTTAATAATCCTATGTTCTCCATTTCAGACTTAGAGCAACTACAAGTAGAGCATCCAGAATGGCAAATGGAACTGGTAGATGGGAGTATACTTGTTATGGGTCCATCTGATTACGAGTCAGAGGAAATAGGTCTAGAATTTGCGCGGCAGCTTGCTAACTGGGTAAGACCTCGAAAATTAGGAAGGGTGACTGGTTCCAGCGCTGGGTTCATTCTACCTAGTTTAGAAACAGAACATGTAGAAGAAACTGATTCACCAAAGAGAAATCTACGCGCTCCGGATGTGTCGTTTGTGCTTGCGGCTCGACTGAAGAAAACTAAGCGCGATTTTGTAGAGCTAGTTCCAGACTTGATGGTTGAGGTCAAATCTAAAACTGACCGCATTAAGCCATTAGTAGAAAAGATTTTACTATTTCTACAACTTGGATCTACAGTAGGTATCCTGATTGACCCTGACCTAAGAACTGTAACAGTTTACCGACTCAACCAAGCGCCGATAGTTCTACAAGACAACGATAAGTTAACACTACCAGAATTACTTCCTGGTTGGGAGCTAACAGTATCAGAACTGTGGCCCCCAGAGTTCGAGTAATCTATAACTGTGCCAACTAAGTAGAAATTATGGTACGTAGTTGCGCTGTTTTCGCTAAAAGTTTGTACTAAGGACGAGTAATTTTTTCTAGCTGCCCAATCTCATCTTCGCTCAATCTCCAACCCAAAGCGCCAGCATTTTGTCGCACTTGTTCGGCTGTTTTCGCCCCAGGTATTGGGATCACGTTACCTTGTGCGATTAACCAGTTGAGCGCAACTTGGGCGGGAGTGCGTACGCCTCCGGCGTCGGCGCAGCCATCGCGCTTTTCTCCCAACTGGCGTAGCAAAGATATCACTGGTTCAATTTTCCGCAAGCCTTCTTTACTAAATCGCGAGTCTAGCCTTCTGGCACCATTGGGGGTTTCGCCGCCACCAGAGGTGTACTTACCTGTAAGTAGCCCCTGAGCCAAAGGACTATATGCTAAAAGTGTTACACCTAACTCACGAGCAGTGTGGAAAATACCGTTGCTTTCAATTTGGCGAGTTAGCAAAGAATAGCGTACTTGGTTGACAGCTAAAGGCACTCCACGGGCTGCTAATATCTGGTGCGCTGACCGCATTTCCTGTGCTGAGTAATTACTGACACCTACTGCCTCAATTCTGCCCCGCTTCACCTCATCTGCAAGAGCATTCATCAGGGTTTCTTGACTCATCAAGAAAGTGAAAGGCCAATGCACTTGGTAAAGGGCAACTCTCTCTACTTGCAGGCGTTTTAGGCTGTCTGTTAGTGCATCGGCGACAGACTGACCTGTAAATCGCCAGGGAAAGGGACCGTATTTGGTAGCAATCTGCACCTGTTTATCTGTCTTTTGCATGAATTGCCCCAAAAATTGCTCTGAAAGCCCCCATCCGTAAATTTCGGCGGTATCAAAGAAGTTGATACCAGCCTCTAATGCGGCAGTAAAGGCTGCTTGCAACTGCTCTAGACCGTAGTCATTGCCATAACTCCAAAATAGTTTATCACCCCAAGCCCAAGTACCAATACAAAGGGGTGTAACAGCTGGACCATTTTGCCCTAATGTGATTGTTTCCACGTTTACAAAAATTAATTAGTTTACACTTCTTTACATTTTTAGTCTATAGTTACAAACGAGATTGATAAAAGTCAAGAGTGCAGAGCGAGCAAGGCATCGGTGACCGATTATCCAGAAAATAACAGTGGGACTGTGGGTTGGCTGTAAATACTTACTGGCAGGATTTATCTTTGTTATATTCCCTGTTGTGAGAAAGTCACTATGGCAAACGGTCATTTATTTGATTCCCAGAAAAATTCCCTGGCTGTGCCTAAAGTAAACTTGCTGACCATGTTTCGGCTGGGCTTATTTCAGATGGGGCTAAGCATGATGTCTATCCTGACTCTAGGGGTGCTTAACAGAGTCATGATTCAGGAGATAGCCATTCCGGCAACGCTGGTGTCGGTAGTTCTAGCAATACCGTTATTTGTTTCTCCTTCCCGCGTTTGGTTCGGTCAGATGTCAGATGCTAAGCCAATGTGGGGCTACCACCGCACAGTTTATGTTTGGGTGGGAGCAGCAATATTTACTGTAACCTCATTTTTAGCCGTGCAAGTGATGTGGCAACTGAACACTGTGGTCAGTAGTGTCGGTGGTTGGGCATGGACAACCCCAATAATCGGCTGGACTACACTCCTAAGTTTAGTTTTCGCTGTTTACGGTCTGGCAATTTGTGCTAGCAGTACAGCTTTTGCCGCATTACTGGTGGATATCTCCGAAGAAGACAACCGTTCCAAAGTCGTTGGTGTTGTCTGGTCGATGCTAATGGTAGGGATTATTGCTGGGGCAATTATCAGTTCCAGTTTGCTTAAGCCATTAACAACCGTAGCAACGACAACGTTACAGGAGTCGGTGAATAAGTTGTTTGTCGTCGTTCCGGCAATTGTATTTGGGCTGGCAATTGTTGCCACCTTTGGTGTGGAGAAAAAGTATTCCCAATACTCCACCCGTTCCACACTTATCCACCGGGAAGACAGTATTACCCTGGGCAAGGCTTGGCAAATATTAACAGCTAGTCCACAAACAGGTTTGTTTTTCACCTTTCTAGTGGTGTTGACACTCAGCTTGTTTATGCAAGATCCAGTTTTGGAACCGTATGCAGGTCAGGTTTTTCGGATGCCCCTGGCTGAAAGTACTAAACTGAATGTTTTTTATGGCACAGGTATACTGATTGCCTACGGCATAACTGGTTTTTTCATTGTGCCGCGTTTGGGTAAACGAAGCACTGCACGTCTTGGCTGTTTTTTAGTGGCACTATGTACAGGATTGCTTGGTATATCCGGATTTTCTGGCAATCCAGCCTTGCTAAAGCTAGCTTTAGTGTTGTTTGGTTTGGCAACTGGTGTCGTAACTACTGCCGCAGTCAGCTTGATGCTAGATCTTACAGCAGCTGAAACTGCAGGCACGTTTATTGGTGCTTGGGGACTAGCGCAATCTATGGCTAGGGGACTGGCGGTAGTTGCAGGCGGTGTGGTATTGGATGTGGGTCGCAAGCTGCTGCCTAACTTAGTGCTAGCCTATGGACTGGTTTTTGCCCTAGAAGCAGCAGGGATACTGCTGGCAATTTGGTTCCTTAACAGGGTGAACGTGAGAGAATTTCAGACAAATGCAAAGCTTGCGATCGCCTCTATTTTGGAAAGCGATCTTGATTGATAATATTTAATGTGAATGGTGCTAACTGCTAATTGCTAATTGCTAATTGCTAATTGCACCATTAGCCATTATCCATTAGCCATTAGCTATTAATTAAATGACTGAATTTTGGACAACGATTCTGGAATTTGCCCAAACCACTACCCTGAGAGTGGGCAAGCAGTTAATGCAAGATTTTGGGCAGGTGCAGGCAAGCCAAAAAGCTGACGGCAGTTTGGTGACACAAGCAGATCAATGGGCGGATCTGGAAATTCGGGATGCGATCGCATCCACTTTTTCTGGTTACGGCATTCTTAGTGAAGAAGGCAATAAGATTTTCCCTAATACAGAATGGTGCTGGGTAATTGACCCTTTGGACGGCACAACCAACTTTACCCGTGGCATTCCCATTTGGTCGATTTCTCTAGGTTTGCTGTATCAAGGCACACCCGTTTTTGGTTACGTTTACGTACCACCACTGAATGAAGCTTTTCATGGCTTTTGGGAAGGTTCATCTGGGTTAGCAGCTCCATCTGGGGCATTTCGGAATCATCACCCCATCCACACTAGTCATGATGCACCCAGCAACAATCACTTTTTCAATATCTGTTCCCGCAGCACCTCAGTTATCCAACCCGGTTTTCCGTGCAAGTTTCGCATGCTAGGTGTTGCTAGCTATAATTTCCTCACGGTTGCAACTGGTGCAGTACTGGGTAGCGTTGAGGCTACACCCAAAGTTTGGGATTTGGCGGCGGCTTGGGTCATTGTTCAAGCAGCTGGCGGTACTTGGAGTTCGCTGAAGTCAGAACCTTTTCCTTTGTTACCAGGGGAAGATTATAGCGATCGCCCTTTCCCTAGTTTAGTTGTCAGCCGCTCAGAATTGGTTCCGGTGTTTACACCGTTTGTGGAAAAGGTAAGAATTTGAAGCGTCAAGGAAAAGCTAACAAAGCTGCAACCACATTAAATACTTACTTCAAGGAATGATTGTTTTCAAGGATAAAATCCGCGATCGCCCTATCTTTAGATGCACTCTCTTCATCGGGAGGACTAAGTAAAACAGAACGTTGAATTAGCTTAGCCTTTAAGCGACGGGCGACACGGCTGGGAATACCATAGCCGTAAATGATATGTCCTTGTCCTGCTAACACTACCACTTGATCATCTCGATTAGCTGTCACAAAATTGGCAATACCCTCTGCCATTGTTTCATCCCACAGCACTTGTGCTAAGAAAAAGCGCTCAAAATCAGCACTGCTACTATGACTTGCGGCTTGATGTTGTTGAAAGGCTGCAAGTAAGCGTTGGCGATACTCTTCATTATCAGTGCGAATTTCCGAGAAGGGGGGAATAAGTTGCCGTTCAGATGGCGAAAGGCTTTTTAAACCTTCACGAGCAACTTTGCGGGTAATTTCCGAGGGTGTGTTTAAGGCTAAGACGGGCAGTTTTTTTTCTTCGGCAAACCGGAGGATTGGGGCATAATTTTCCCAAGGAAAACCCCAGCGTTTTTTGTACTCGCTTTTCTCTAAAAGTTCTTCTTCAGTGAGTTTTCCCGCAAGATATTGATTGACAATGCCTTGACTCTGGCGCTGGAACATTTCCAGTGCGATCGCGATTTTGGGATTGGTTTTGTAGAGTTCCTGAATGATTTTTAGCTGGTTTTGGTGGTCTTCAAGACTGTCGTGAGTTTCTCCCAGATACACCACATTTGCTTGTGCCAGTTTTGGCACGATCTGCGATATACTTTTAACGCACTTACTAGCAACGAATTTCTGAGAACAGGAACTTTGCACTTGTTGCTGGGCGTAAGTCGGTGAGCTACAAAGTAAAAAGATTCCCAGCCATAGGGCAAATACTTGGGTGCGGATCAATTGTTTCATGTTGTTTGCGCCATGCTGGATCAACCATACAAATCAACTCCAGCAGTTTGCCACCATAAATAAACATAAAATACAATTTGTATTTTGGGGTGGGCATCCTGCCATTGGTGTCAACTAAATCGCGCTCAAGTTAAGCAGTACGGGGTGCTTTTTAGATGTTCTCGTTCCCAGCCTCTGGCTGGGAATGCCTAATTGGAGGGCTGCTGCCTTCATATTTTGCAAGCAATGAGGCAGCAGCCCCTAAGACTGCATTCCCATGCTCTGCATGGGAACGAGAAACGAGCAAACTACTGCGGGTTTTAAAGTTAAGTTGACACCAATGGCATCCTACCCGCCCATTTTTAGTTTAATTGCGATTACTTATTTAGTGAAGTATAAATTATCTGTATTGTGATAAATATATAATATATATATTTATGAAAGGACTCTGGCTGGAAAACAACCAACTGCAACTACGCACCGACATCCCCATTCCCGAACCACTACCGGGAGAAGCCTTAGTGCGTGTTCTATGCGCTGGTATCTGTAACACTGACCTAGAACTCAAGAGAGGCTACTATCCCTACACTGGCATTTTAGGACACGAATTTGTCGGCGTGGTTGAACAAGGACCAGAACACTTAGTTAACCAGCGCGTAGTCGGAGAAATTAATGCTGCCTGCGGACATTGTCGGTTTTGTCGCGCTTTACAACCGACTCACTGCGAGAACCGCACTGTTCTTGGCATTGTCAACCGTAACGGAGCCTTTGCCGACTATCTCTGTTTGCCAAGCAAGAATTTGTATCCCGTTCCCGATCGTGTCCCTACAGAAGTAGCAACATTTACTGAACCTTTGGCAGCCGCCCTGGAAATTCAACAGCAGGTAGCTTTGCAGAGCGATCGCCAAGTATTAGTTGTTGGAGATGGTAAGCTTGGGCAACTAGTAGCACAGACATTAGCTTTAACTGGCTGCGACCTCTTGGTAGTAGGGCGTCATCGAGACAAACTCAGTAACTTAGAGGACCGAGGTATCAAAGTTGGTCTAGCCGACGCAGTTGCAGACAGATCCTTTGATATTTCAGTAGAGTGTACTGGTAACGCTGAAGGATTTGCGATCGCCCAACGTGCCTTGCGTCCACGGGGAACTCTAGTACTCAAAAGTACTTATGCTGGTAAACTGAGTTTGGATGCTTCCTCCTTAGTCGTGGACGAAATCACTCTCATTGGCTCCCGTTGTGGTCCCTTTGCGCCTGCTCTCGATTTACTAGCACAAGAGCAAGTAAACGTCAAGCCCCTCATTCATGCTCACTACCCCCTCACACAAGGACTTGCTGCTTTTGAACGCGCTCAAACTAGAGGTGTTTTAAAAGTGTTGTTAGTGGTTAGTGGTTAGTGGTTAGTGGCTAATAGCTAATAGCTAATGGCTAATAGCTAATGGCAACGAACAATTAGCAATTAGCAATTAGCAATTAGCAATTCCCCAATAAACAACTAACAACTAACAACTAACAACTAACAATTAACAACTAACAACTAACTAATAAAGCATCGGATTGGTTGTTGGTTGATAATCTAGACAATTTATCGCTTCTTCTGTATTCGCAATACAAGGATGAACAGTGCATTTAAGACGGTAATTGTCGGTAAAAAATTGGCAGGAGGCACAAGGGATTTGATGCATTTGCTTTGCTGTAGACACGCTGTCTCTCGCCGCTACCCATAAATTCCAAGCGCAGAGAATAGTTAACGCCCAAGCACAGACAAAGCAAATGGGCACTAACAAAGGTTGAATCGTCTGAACTAAGTAATACAGTAGTTGCAACACGGTAAGTCCCGATAAAAGTTATGAATTATGAATTATGAATTATGAAACTTTTTTATCATTCATAATTCATAATTCATAATTTATTCGCACGAATTACGCTTAACGTCTGACTATGGAGGTATAAGTTAAACACCAGCATGACCAATTGCTAAACCAGCAACAAGCATTCCCAGTACGAGGAACGGTTGAGCGCTTGCTTGATATTTTACATCATTCTTGAGGGGGTCACGCAGGAAATACATATCCTGGAAGGTGATTTGCGGGATGATTAGCAGTAGCAGAATTGCCGCAGACAAATTCTCATGGATACTGATGAGGTAAACTCCGATCGCTGCTTGAAATACATCAATCATCACTACGCAAATCCATGCTGCAGTGGTGACACCAAACATGACGGGTAGTGACTTTAATCCGAACTGGCGATCGCCTTCTACACTCTTGAAGTCATTAACAATGGCAATGCCCAGACCAGCCAAACTGTAAACCACGGTGAGAACTACAATTTTCCAATTGAGTTCGCCAAACAAAGCATGACCAGTACACCAAGGCAAAGCGATGTAGCTAGCACCCAAAGCATAGCCGCTTAACCAACCGTTTTGTTTTAGCTTTAGAGGTGGGGCAGAATAGATGTATGCCACGAAAGAACCAAATATAGCGAGTACTGTGATGGTGGGGAAATCATGAACAGCCCAAACATCCAGAGCAAATGCTACAACAATGCCACTAATTAGCAAAACCAGAATTTGGGTAATTACCTGAGGTAAGGGAATTGCTCCGGAAGGGATAGGGCGATAAGGTTCGTTGATGGCATCAATTTCGCGATCGTAGTATTCATTTACGGTTTGCGTGTAACCTGCCATCAACGGTCCAGCCAGCAACATACACGTTGCTGCCTTCAACACATTTTCCAGTGTCCAGGTATACTCACCTGAAGAAGCCGCACCGCAAACTACACCCCAAATTAGGGGAATCCAGGTAATCGGCTTCATCAGTTGCAGGCGGATTTTCCAAATCGAGGTTTCTCCTGCTGCTGCACCTTTCATGCCGAGCAGTTGCCTAGTTTTAGCGCTACGATTAGCAACAGCTATTATTTCCTCTTGTGGCGCTGTTGGATCTGGCGCTGGGGGTGAATTGGGATTTTGAGTCGATTCAGACATAAGGCGTACTTGTAGAAGGGAGTTGTTAGTTGTTAGTTGTTGGTTGTTAGTTGTTAGTTGTTAGTTGTTAGTTGTTGGTTGTTGGTTGTTGGTTGTTGGTTGTTGGTTGTTAGTTGTTGGTTGTTCTACTAACCACTAACTACTAACAACTAACAACTAACATTAGCTAAAATGAGATAAGCAGATAATTATTCTGAAATTTCGCTCCAGTAATTGGTCTGCCATTTAAGGGAGGAGGCAGGACTATATTCCGTCGCTGATCTCCTGCTTCTACAGTAACGTCTGGACCGTATTGAGTGAGTTTGACCTGTTTTTTGTCAAATCCTGGTAAGAATAAGCGTACTTGACGATTTTCGATGTCGATTTCGATGGGCTTGGGAGCCTGTACTGCTTGTTCTACAAAGTTGGGTAGGGCGTCCATCAGTGGTTGCCAGTTACCCGCACTGACATGGGGAACAACACTTACTGGTAGGGGAGTAAATTCTTCTGACAAGTTGACGGTTGTGTCAGCAGAAACAAAGATAACGCCACCAATAGTTAGACCAACTTGTTGAGAACTGCCCCAAAGATAACGGGCAGTAGCAACTTCAATTGGGTCATCGGTAGTCACTAAGAAAGCAGCAACGTGCTTCGGATCGGCAAGGGCTGCTTTGCCCTTGTCCAATATATTATTGACTTGGTTGGTTGGTTGGGCGAAGTTATCAGCCATCCAATTGATGTTGAAAAAGCTGCTAATTAGCGCTTGAACTAAAGGAGATTCTGAAATTGTCTTTCCCAGGTCAGAATTGACAAACAATTGCTGAAAACGTCGGACATACCAACCGAGAGACTCTGGCATTCCCAACATGCGTACAGTGGAGGAGTCGCCTGCACCATCGTAGACAATTGCGTCGTATTTGCCGCTGCCATCGTACTCGCGGATGGCATTCAGGACAAGGGCACTATCCATCCCTGGTAAGACTGCTAGTTCTTGACTATAAACTTCTTTCAGGAAAGGTGTGCGGAGGTATTGTGCCTCCAGTTTTTTCACTTCCTCCCAACTGCGTTCTAGCAGTAGAGGTGTGTGGAACTGCACGAGGTGCAAATTGGCAGCGATCTCTTGGGGATCGGGACCAACAGCAACACCTAGCAGCGTTGGCAATGTTGGTTCCGCAAGTCCTGCTAGGAGTACGCGCTTTCCTTGACTTGCCAGGAGTTTGGCGGCGGCGATCGCAATTTTTGTCCGCTCGTTACCGCATTTGCCCAAAAATGTCAATATCAGGGCCATTAATTGATTCCTATTTTTATCGCCGATTTTTTCTATTTCAACTTAGCACTCCGCTTGCGATCGTAGCTTCCTCCCAAGTTATGAGCCGATGGAGTGTTCGGTGAAGGTGACGAAGCCCTACTGTACAAGTTTGAGTTCATCTTCAAAAAACCAAGTAGCATAGTTATCTTCAAACTTAACCACTATGCCAACGCCGCTAGCATCGGTCATCCTGAAGCCTTCGATGATGCCGATTTGTCCTAGCCTTTTGACAATCGGAGGAGAAACGCGATCGCGCAAACGATAAACTTTAACTTTTTGTCCGATTTCCATGCCAACTAACAATGCGATAAACCAAGACTCAGTTTAGCTGAATCTGGGACTCAAGGGGAGATGTTAGTGGTTAGTGGTTAGTGGTTAGTGGTTAGTGGTTAGTGGTTAGTGGTTA
>CAXTSI010000230.1:0-13498 GCA_964246695.1 uncultured bacterium | reverse complement strand
GGGAGTAGGGAGTAGGGAATGAGAATTTCTAGATTACGGTTCTGAATGCAAATTGGTATTACTTCAAAGCAGGGCAGCTATACTTTATGAACAAATAGAAAATCTAGATGCTGTAATTTCAGAATTAGAGGGTTGAAATGGAAGAACTCATAGCCAGGATAAAAGCCTTGGGCAAACAAGCCGCAACATTAAGCAATCAGGCGGTAGAAGCTTCCAAGGTGAACCGCAAACAAGGACTAGATTTGATGCGACAAGCCAGAGATGCCAGTGTTGAATGCCAAGCATTGATACAAGAGTTGAAAAAACAACAAGCCGCTTAATTACGGATGGAGACTTAACGGGAAAAGTCAGATACAACAACAGTTTCAGGCGCGAGTTAAACTAGCGCTTAGCCTTCATCCCCCGGATAAAATCAAGGACGAATCGGGCATATGTCCGGTAGTACTGGGGGATGTCCATTAAATTCCTCCCTATTCCTTTAACGAAAGCGCCGTAATTCCCCTTCTTCAACGCAGTAAGGAGGGGTAGTTCACTCTCTTTTATAAACTTCTAAGACTCCATTTCAGCCAATTCCATCCAGCGTTCAGTCGCCTGATCGATCGCCTGCTTCAGCACTTCCACCTGTTCGTAGAGTTTTTGCACTTGGGTATAATTACCGGGAGAGACATTCACCAGCCCTTTCTCTGCTTCTGCTTTCTCTGCTTCTAATTGGGCAATTTTACCTTCCAATTGCTCAAATTCTCGCTTTTGCCAATTTGATAGTCCGCGCCGCTTTTTATTGTCGGTATCTTTAGGTAGAGACGTTGCAGGCGGCGTCTCTACATTTTTCGGCTTTTCTTTAGTATTGGCAGTTTGTTGCTGCTTTTCTTCCTCTGCTTTTTTGTAGTCTAGATAAACTGAGTAATTACCTGGATATTGGCGGATTTGACCGAGTTCTTCAAGGGCAAAAATTGTATCTACGGTGCGGTCTAGAAAGTAGCGATCGTGAGAAACTATAATGACACATCCGGAAAAATCTTCTAAATATTCCTCTAGCACTGCCAACGTTTGCACATCCAAATCATTCGTTGGTTCATCTAATATCAAAACATTCGGCGCACTCATGAGAATACGCAACAGAAACAACCGCCGTTTTTCACCACCTGAAAGTTTAGAAATTGGGGCATACTGCTGGTTACCAGGAAACAAAAAACGCTCCAACATTTGGGAAGCAGTAATTTTAGTTCCGTCGGCTATACTGACAAATTCCCCTTCTTCTTTAATGTAGTCAATCACGCGCTGATTTTCGTTCAACGCCGTGAGTAATTCCTCTGAATGTTGGTTAAAATAACCGAAGTGAATGGTAGTACCAATTTCCACACTGCCAGAATCAGGCTGAACGCGCCCTGTGATTATATCCATTAACGTAGATTTACCCGCGCCGTTAGCACCAATGATCCCCAGGTGGTCTTCTGGGCTAAATTCATAGGTAAAATCCTTAATTAATGTGCGTCCATTGTAAGATTTGGATACATTATTAAGTTCAATAACTTTTTTACCAATGCGACGACTAACTGTAGAAATATCTACTTTACCCTGAACTTGTTTAAACTCAGTTTCCTGCAAAGCATGAGCGCGATCAATTCTAGCTTTTTGTTTGGTACTACGCGCTTTTGGTCCTCGTTTTAACCATTCCAACTCGCGCCGCAATACACCTTGATGTTTGCGTTGAGTGCTAACAGCAGATTCTTCAGCTAGTGCTTTCTTTTCTAAATAATATGAATAGTTACCCGCGTAACTATAAATATCTCCTCGGTCAATTTCTACGATCCGATTGGTAACGCGATCTAGAAAATAACGGTCGTGTGTTATTAGCAATAGTGCGCCGTTATAGCGGTTCAAATAACTCTGCAACCACTCCACAGAAAGCGCATCCAGATGGTTTGTTGGCTCATCCATCAGTAACAAATCTGGTTCTGACAGCAAAGCTGCGGCTAAAGCAACGCGCTTGCGATAACCACCAGATAAAGTCCCGATAACCGCATTAAAGTCTGTAATTCCTAACTTTGTCAGAATGATTTTAGCATTAGTTTCTAATTCCCAAGCGCCTGTTGCTTCCATGCGCTGCATAACGGAAGACAAACGCGCCATCAACTGCTTATCATCCGGTAAGTGGGCTAATTTATCAGAAAGTTCTTCATACTCACGCACCAAAGGCATTTGTTCGCCACTATCAGCAAAAACTTGCTCTATAACTGTGCGATTTTCATCTAAGTCTGGCTGTTGGGGCAGGTAGATAATTTTAGATCCAGAGTTGACTAAAATTTGACCACTGTCAATCGGTTCTAGTCCGGCAATCATTTTTAATAATGTTGACTTACCAGAACCGTTAGTGCCGATTAAGCCCACTTTATCACTAGCGTCCAGACTAAAACTGGCATCTCTTAAAATTTCCTTGATGCCAAAATCTTTTTTAACAGATTGTAGCGTAATTAAACTCATAAAATTTTGTTGATAGATAGTTGGTAGTTGATAGTTGATAGTTGATAGTTGATAGTTGATAGTTGATAGTTGATAGTTGGTAGTTGGTAGTTGGTAGTTGATAGTTGATAGTTGCAGGTTGGCACTAACCACTAACAACTAACCACTAACAACTAACCACTATCAACATTCAACATTCTAAACAAATAAATCCAAAGGCAAATGCCCGTACAATTCGTTAACTCCCCCTTCAGAGTAAGACTGGCAAGATACCAGTACACCGCGATGATGTCCTAAATAGGAATCGAGATAACACAAGCCGTTTTTGCCGTTTAATTTGATATAAACTGGACCCTCAATTATAGGCAAATTGCTTGGTGGTTCATATCCCAAAGCCAGGGAATAAGTTTTCATTGCGAGCATTCCTTCTTCGGCTGTGTCAGCACAAATACCTATAATTTTATAATCAGAAAGGTTGGCTAGCAAAAGTAGCGCCTCACGGATGATAGTTTTTTCTGATGGTTTTATCGGTGGTGCAATGTCTATACAGTTGAATTTATTAAGAATTTTTTTAGCTTCTTCAACAGTGAGATGATTTTGATGTGTGCTAGACATAAATTCGTTTATTATTCCTGAGTGTGTGCTTTGGATCGGAGGTAAGTATTGCTCACCCGATAATTTCAAGGGGAGGGTTAATTTTGTATATTACCTAGATTAAAGGCGTACATGGTTTCCCAACTTGGGGGGGGGCAGCGCTTTGCTGGGGTGTTTCTCCCGTTGTAGCGACTGCCTTAAAGAGGGAGTAGGGAGTAGGGAGTAGGGAATCCTCATAGTTAAAACTAGGGGGTTTAACAAGGGCGCCTGATTTCTTGCGTTACGGCAAGGCGATCGGGAATCATTTTCAATCTCCATAAATGAATTCACTCTTCTTTTATTCACTTGGGAGTAGGGAGGAAGAAGATCGTATCCTTACTCCCTACTCCCTACTCCCTACTCCCTTCTTTGGTCAGACTAGCGTTCCTGAGTAAACTCTAGGGATGAATTCGAGGATAGCAAATAATCAAAAGTTTTTCTGCGACTCGACTAAAGTTAGTTACTGGCTCTTGATTTTCATCAAGGAAAGGCAGGAGACGCACTTAGGGCTGTTTTCTGTGGTAAAATTTCAATTTCAGGCAACGGCAAACAGGCGTGGCTACCGTATCCAAATCTCGTCCGGCATCAATTCGTCAATCTCATTCAGTGCATCCCCTCAAGCGCTTGCTTGACTACGGACACAAGTATCGTAAACAAATTTGGCAGGCAACTGCTTGTTCTATCCTCAATAAACTTTTTGACTTAGCACCACCAGCGTTAATTGGCTTTGCCGTGGATGTGGTGGTAAAGCAGCAAGATTCTATCATTGCTCAATGGGGAGTGAAAGATGTTTTTGGGCAATTTTTGATACTTTCGGTCCTTACCGTCATTATTTGGATACTAGAATCGGTTTTTGAATATGCCTTCGCTAGACTTTGGCGCAATTTGGCACAGAACATTCAGCATGATTTACGTCTGGATGCTTACAAACATTTACAAGAGTTGGAACTGGCATATTTTGAAGAACGCAGCACAGGCGGTTTAATGTCCATCCTTAGTGATGACATTAATCAACTGGAACGCTTTCTAGATACGGGAGCAAATGACATTCTGCAAGTTTTGACAACGGTAGTCATTATTGGCGGTGGTTTCTTTGTTTTGGCTCCCAGTGTAGCATGGATGTCAATGTTGCCGATCCCATTTATCCTTTGGAGTTCGTTTGCTTATCAGAGTTTGCTGGCGCCACGCTACGCTAATGTCAGAGAACGTGTTGGCTTACTCAACTCCCGCCTATCAAATAATTTGAGCGGTATTACGACGATCAAAAGTTTCACGTCTGAAGATTACGAAATCTCACGTCTAGCAGAAGAAAGTGACGCCTATCGTCGTAGTAATGCCAAAGCAATTAAACTTTCGGCGGCATTTGTTCCCTTAATTCGGATGTTGATTTTGGGAGGGTTTACAGCATTACTGCTATACGGTGGTATGGCAGCAGTTCAGGGCAAAATGTCTGTGGGCACTTACAGTGTGTTAGTGTTTTTAATTCAGCGTTTGCTCTGGCCCTTAACCAGATTAGGCGAAACCTTTGACCAATATCAACGGGCGATGGCTTCTACTAATCGAGTCATGGATTTATTAGATACTCCGATCGCCATTCCTACAGGGAATGTTGCTTTGCCATTAGATACAGTACGCGGAGAATTAGAATTTAAAAATGTCACTTTTGCCTATAAAGATAGGTCACCAGTGATTAAAAATCTGTCTTTGCATATTCCTGCAGGTAAAACAATTGCGATTGTAGGATCTACTGGTTCTGGTAAAAGCACTTTAGTGAAACTTTTATTGCGATTGTACGAAGTGCGATTGGGGATCATTACCCTTGATGGCATTGATATCCAAAATTTAAATTTACGGGATTTGCGTCGCTGTATTGGCTTGGTGAGTCAGGATGTATTCTTATTTCATGGTACTGTAGGAGAGAATGTTGCCTACGGCAGCTTTGACGCCACAGAACAAGAAATAATCAGGGCGGCTAAGATTGCTGAGGCACATGAATTTATCATGCGACTGCCTCAAGGTTATGAAACAATTGTCGGCGAACGAGGGCAAAAGTTATCTGGTGGACAACGACAGCGGATTGCGATCGCCCGCGCTGTCTTGAAAAACCCACCAATTTTGATTTTAGATGAAGCAACATCGGCAGTGGATAACGAAACAGAAGCTGCAATTCAGCGATCGCTTGAACGAATTACTGTCGATAGAACGACAATTGCGATCGCCCACCGTCTTTCCACCATCCGCAATGCCGATAGCATTTATGTCATGGAACACGGAAAATTAGTCGAGTCAGGAAAGCATGAAAAATTGCTGGAGGAAAACGGCATTTATGCGAGTCTCTGGCGTGTGCAGTCGGGTTTGCGCAACGGATGAGTGCAACGGTGAAAGTACGGGATGTAACGGATGAGTTAATGGTGGGAATAATAGAAAAATGAAATTGTGTAGGTTGGGGAGCCAGTTCTGCAGGAGGGTTTCCCTCCGTAGGAATCTGGTGAGTCCAGGAAAGTGCAGCTTGTTTCCCGCGCCCTGGGAACTGGCTTTCCCATTGGGCGTTTGAGGAACGAAACCCAACATCTAAGGTAACAAATACCCAAAACAAACTTACAATACCGAGTCAAAAATCTGTTGCGCGGTTAGGTTCAACTGTGGGAATGTTGGGGATAAAATCAAATCGTCACCCCTAAACGGGGTCATTTGATATTCACCGTCAATCAACTCGCACACAAAAATCGTTGGTTGTTTGGGGTTGCCGATAAACTTGCGTCCACCCAATGCTGCATAATCCACAATCCAATATTCAGGGATGCCCATACCTTCATAGTCACGAAGCTTATCGTAGTAGTCGTCCTGCCAATTGCTGCTAACGACTTCAACTATTAGTTTGACCGAAGTTGCGTTTTGAATAATTGATTCGGTTTCCCAGCGTGTCTCAGTATCAATAGTTTCTTGATTCAAAATAATAATGTCCGGTTCGTAGCCCGATTTATCACGCCCCGGTTTAACAATCGATTCTCTAGGAATAAACCAGATATCAGTTTTACCAATTTCACTAATGGTTGTCAGGAATTTTCCAACAAGAGAACCTGTTAATTTTGAATGCTTCCCTTTTGGTTTGGGCATCTCAACAATTATTCCATCGTGCAATTCGTACCGTACTACTGAGTTCTCTGGATACCATTCGATAAACTCATCAAAGGTGTATATTTTTGGTTGTGCTTGGGTCATAAGTTACCACCTCCACATATATTTGACTTTACCAGCCTTCCACAATCCCGCGCTAACAAGAGCGCGAAGTGGGTACGCCTCAGGGCGGATGTATTTTGACGCAAAGAGCGAATCTTTTTTGTTTACAACTATTTTCTGTTTATTGAACCACAAATTGTCGTAGGGACACGCAGTGCCCATTGGTGTCAACTTAACTTTAAAACCCGCAGTAGTTTGCTCGTTTCTCGTTCCCATGCTCTGCATGGGAATGCAGTCTTAGAGGCTCTGCCTCATTGCTTGCATAGGTCGGCAGAGCCTCCAATTAGGCATTCCCAGCACTCTTGCTGGGAACGAGAACAATGCTCGTACATCTAAAAAGCACCCCGTACTGCCTAAATGAACGCGATTTAGTTGACACCAATGGGCAGTGCCGTGTCCCTACAATGTGGCATATTTACCTGAAAACTGCTGTAAGTCCCGCTAATAGCTAGGGCAACAACGAGATCGCCTGAAAAAATCTAAAAATCTTAGCTAAGATACTTGCAAACCTTAGAAGAAAGGGCTAGACTATTTCTATCAATCTTATCTAAGCTTTTTGAGATTTAGCGTATGGTCAAGGTAGTATACGATCTTATCCAACGATTTGAAGTAGACAATGGTGTCCCTCACCTGGTTTCAACTAACATTTCTGTGATTGAAGGCGGGGAAGATTTGATGTCTTTGGCTACTAGATTGCTGAAGCAACTAGGTTTTGAGGAAAAGTTTAAGGTAAGTCGGGCATCTCAATACATAGGATATAGACTGAAAAATCCTGGCAAAGGAGCTAAACGCTATCAACTTGTTTTAACCCAACGCAAAGAAGGATTGTGTATTTCTATTCCTCAAGATGTTTTAGATGAACATGTTCTACAACTAGGCTATTGGATAGATATTCCAGTAGATCCGGGTGTTGGGTTTTCCCCGGTAGGAATAATCTGGGTTTTACCTAGTAAGAAAGATATCTTTTTGGATTTCATTCCTCCTCAATACTGGGATGTCCTGCAAGCTGAAGAGAAGACAGTAGGCAAAATTTATCTCAATAAATGCAGCGATGTTGCCGCTGGTTGTTTTTATTGCGTTATTCCTAATAGTGAGATTATTCCAAGAAATGAAGTTCGTCTTGAAGCCTTGAGTGACAATAGCAGTTACCTAATACTTACTGAAGATAAACTTTTCCCTTACACCTGGCAAGTGTGTATCAGTTCGAGAGAAGTCCTAGAAGAGTTCCTTAGTTACTTTGCTAAAATCTTAATGGAGAACCAGTGATGTCTGTTAGAGCAAAAAGATTGGTCAATCCTTATGAAGAAAGAATGCTAGAGTTTCTTCAAACCTGTGTAGAGGATAATTATAAAATTCATACACAGGTTAGCTTAGCTCAATTCTGTGAACTATATAGTAGCCTTAACTGGGAGTTAAAAAAGTTTTATTTTAGCTCCAGTGTAGATGCTCTTATAACAGACTATAACTATCAGCCTTATCTAGTCGTAGAGTTTCAGTCCCAATATCATGACAACCCTGAGGCAAAAGAGCGTGACAGTAAAAAAGCCACCTTACTTAGTCTTGCTGGAATTCCTTTGATTTATTCGCGGTTGAAGGACTTTGGGTTATTGCATTTATCATCAAAAAATGAGGATGTATTTTTCAATTTATTCACAGGGAAAGGGCGGGAAAATGCAGAACTACTAATCAAAAACTATTGCCAGCAATCTGCTTATCATGAATTACGACTTGCAGCATGGTAAGTGCAATGTAGAATTAAAATTAGAAAACAGTGAGCCAGTGAAAAACAAACCATGACAACCATCGAGATTGTTTCAGAAGCGAGTGCCACGCAAACAATTTATCGGGCAATCTGTGGACTGCAACAGGCTATAGGTGCAACACCTGGTCAAGCACTCGATATGCTTGAGAGTGAATTAGCAACACAAGGGTTAGGAGAAAACGGTGAAACAGTTATCATTGTGCAGCGGTTTCGTCCCGATAATTTCTTTACTACCTACCAGCAATCACGCCTACGGGAACTAATGGATCAGTTTCACCAAGCTACTGATGTTGGAGAGGCACTTCCTCAAACACAGAAGGAAGAATTAGAGCAATTAGTTGATGCCGAATTGCAAGCAGCCATAGAACGATCTGAAGCTATCTTGAAAAAAACTCTCCTAGCTGGCGAATGTGGTTGACGTTAATCGCTGATAGCTGATAGCTGACGGCTGAATGGTTGCAAAACTCCTATAACAAACTCGCCTTCATTCACCGCCTGATTAGTTGAGACATCATAAACCAATCCATTCTGTTTTGCTTCAACATCAATTACAGTAGGTAGCGTAGCCTCTTTATTAAAACTGAGAATTTGATAAAGTCGTTCTCCAGCTTTGACTGAACTACCCAATTCAACTCTTGACTGAATCATTCCACCAGAGGGAGCATAGTATTTTATTACCTGACTTCTAGTTGCAAAAGTCATTTCTTGAGATGTGGTCTTGCCAACAGTCAACTCAGATATCTGTAAAACACCTTTCTGTGCTAAATAATTTTTCACACCCCGGACACCTTTGGTAACTGAATCCGGATTTATCTGCATTCCCGTACCAAGTTCCAGAGTCCAAGCCTCCACATCAAACCTGATTTCTCTACCAAGCTGTTTAAAACAATTTTCTAGCGCTAACCAAGGTTTGATAAACGCTTCATCAAAAGCATCACCATCATAAGTATCAAGTAATATTCCTAAATCGAGAAGGAAGTATTTGGCGCTGTCTTCTCGATTTAGGAAGTAGTATAAATAATTTAAGCCTTGATTTGTGGAACTGTGTAAGTCAATTAAGTAGTCTGCGTCTAAACTAAGAGATTGCAGTTGATAGCGAAACCGTTCAGTATAAGGTACGCCACTGGGAGAATTAATCTTTTCTAAAAGTTTAGCAAATTTTTCTTGAATTTTGCTGAGATAATTCTTTCTTACAACCTCAAAGTCAAAATTAATTTGAGATTTAGCAAAAGCGAATAAATCATCAGCTTCTTTTTCGTAGTCCCAAAAGATGCGGTTCCAGTCCTTAGCTTCATAAACACAGTATCTACCAGAGGAAAAAATATGAGAACGTTGGTTGGTTCCCATTGGATTACAAACAGGAACCAGCCAGATTTCTCCGGCTAAATCTCTGTTATTTACTGTTAGTAAAAACTCAATAAGTTGGTGAATAACCGCATTACCAACAATTTCAGCACCGTGTAGATTTGACTGAATGTAAACTTTTTTGCCAGGGTGAGCGCCAATAAATTTGTAAACTTGAAGCGAGAGGCGATCGCCAGAAGCCATTTGACGCAGCGGAATGGTAGAAATAGCAGGAATCATGGGAAAAGTTGGTTTTCAGGGCGTGGCACAATTAGGCAACGGATGAGATAACGGATGTAACGGATGAGTTGAGGGTGGGGCAACGGATGAGATAACGGATGTAACGGATGAGTTGAGGGTGGGGCAACGGATGAGATTGTGACTTAAAGTAAAAGATTGCCGTTTTTTAAGGATAAGTTTGCCGGATGGTCGGCTGGAATGCTCATTGCATCGATAGTGCGTAAGCGTTGCGGGGCGCTAGCCGTTCGCCTGTTGTCCTGTCAGAATTTGCAGTCTCAACAAAAAAAGCTTGAATTACATACGTTTGGCAAGCTTATGCTTTAAAAGCGGCAAAGATTTCCTTTAAGTCACACTGAAATCCTCGCTTATGCTTCCAGACCCTGACAAATTTTGGGTCTGGTCACAGTGCGCCGTGGGATTGTAACTTGGACGCCGCATTTCTCGCGCTGCGCACGAGAAATGCATCTTTTTTTAAAGTGCGGCTCTAAACCCACAACTAAAATTTTTTTTCTTTCCCTGTTCCCTGTTAATAGTTCCCCATTCCCTTTTTTTGTAAGCTATTAGCCAGTTTATCTCATGCCTTTAACACAACATTAAAGGAATTTAAATAGCCTGTAATGGTTTGAGATAAAGTCTTTTGCTGGTTTCTCGTTGTAATTGCCATGACTTGGTACAAGCGTCCCTCTGCAAAATACATCCGGTTTTTAGTAATTTTGCCTCCAGAATTTATGTAAACAATTTCTCTACCAGGATGACCATTGGAACTACGAATATTGCGCTGACTGACTAAATTACTTTGGGTAGTCTTTAAAGCCATATCCTGCGCGTTCTTAAGTATTTCTTGGGAGTTTGCCATCTGACCATAACTATTAGGAAAGTCGTTGAAAGCAACTAAATACGCCACTTCCTGCTTGGGAGGTTGAGCGACAAACACTTGTAAGTCAATTTCTCCCATGTATGTTTTTTGAGTTTGGGTGATCTTTTTCGGCATTCCCGGCATTAAAACCGTGAAGCGCCCGTCAGGGGCTGTGAACACCTTCCATGGTGGTTGCACTGGTTGGGAAACGGTTGGTTGGGGTTGAGAAATCGGGAGTTTGGGTGGAAGCGCCTCGACTCCTGCAAAACAATTCAATACAAAAGTGGCGGCAATTAATGGCAGAAAACCTCTAATTGTCATAGTTCTTGCTTATGATCATGTTAATATTACTGACACTGCTAGTATTTGTTATAACCTAACAGCACAGACAGCAGCACCAATTAGCCCCACTTGTGGATTAAGGACAACATGCACGGGGATATCTTCTAGAATGCGACGCATCCTGCCTTTTTGAGAGAAATTCAACAGGAACCTTTCTTCTTGGATTAAGGGGAGTATTTTGGGAGCAATGCCACCAGCAACGTATAAACCGCCGTAAGGTAGAAGTTTAAGGGCAAGATTGCCGGCTTCAGCACCATATGCTTCTACAAAAAATTGCATGGTTTGTTCACAAAGGCGATCGCTTTTTTCCATAGCAGCACTTCCAATAGCAGCACCCGGATCGACGCTTTTCTCTTGCTGTCCCGCCTCTTGTTCCCAGGTTCTCACGACTTTGGCAATTTCTGGTGATTCAGAGCAAAGTTTGCGATCGCGCAAAAATTGGTAAATTGCCACAATTCCCATACCTGAAACCACCCGTTCCACAGAAACCCGCTGGATATCATGTTTATCCAACAGGTATTTCAACAGTTGAAACTCTAACTCGATCCGGGGGGCAAAGTCGGCGTGTCCACCTTCCGAGGGAAAAATTTGATGGTTTTCTCCCTGCTTGATTAAAAATCCTTGTCCGAGTCCAGTACCAGCACCAATAATCGCAATGGGCGCATCCGGGTTGGTGTGACCTACTTGCAAAGTGTGCAAGTCTTGTTTGTCTAAACCCAAGATCCCATAGCCAACGGCTTCAAAGTCGTTAATCAGAGAAATTTGACTGATACCTAGTTCTTCTTGTAGACGTGTAGTTTCAAGGAACCAAACTAAATTGGTGAGTTTGGCGGTATTGTTAACCACCGGACCGGCGATCGCAAAACAAGCTTTTTGTGGTGTCGGTATGTTAGATTTTGCTAAAAACTTCTGTACCATTGGCACAAAATCCGCAAAATCCTTACTGCGGTATTGTTCCTCATCAATCGTGTTTAGGTCAGACTTATCTGATGCCTCAACCAATCGCAGAATAGTTTTTGTACCGCCGATGTCACCTGCTAGTAGTAATGTCATAGTAATGTTAGTTGTTAGTTGTTAGTTGTTGGTTGTTAGTTGTTAGTTGTTGGTTGTTGGTTGTTAGTTGTTAGTTGTCAAAAATAACTACTAACCACTAACCACTAACCACTAACCACTAACTACTAACTACTAACCATAATAATTTAATTAAATCGAATAACTTCTTCTACTTGGCTCAAATGGGAGGTATCTCCCTTGAGTTCTAGTAACCATTCTGGGTGATCGCGCACAACTTTCACTAAGGAACATAATGAAGCCTTAACTTCTGTTCTGGCAATCTCGCCTACTAACCCGATTGTTGCTCCGACTACGGATGCACCGTGTCCTACCAAGAGGATATCGTTTGGGGAGAATTCAGTCACAAGGCATCTGGCTGTCTGCCCTGAACGTTCTAGCATTTGTTCGTGCGTTTCCGGATATAAGGCAGAAATGTGCGAAATATAACTGGTGTCAATTCTAGGGAATAATTCGGCTAAAGCTGGAGTTGAGAGTCTTTGTGGTTCTTCTGCCATCCAGATGGGATTAAGCCATTCGCTCAAACCTGTTTCTAGTTTAATCGGCAAATCGAGAACTTCTGCAACTGCGTTAGCCGTTTGTATCGTTCGCAGAAAGGGGGAAGCAAAAATGTGGGCAATGTTTTCTCTCTTCAGGCGGTAAGCGAGTTGCTTTGCCTGGACCTTACCATCTTCTGACAAAGGTGGATCGTAGCGTCGTTCTGCGGTGAGAAACCAATCAGGGTTTACGAAGTCGAGGCGGTTAGCGTGTCTTGCAATCCAGATGATTTGACTCATGAGTTTATCGATATATTCTCCGCAGGCAGTCATTATAGTTTCTATAAATAAAGCCTGCAAGCGGTAGGTTAAATAGGAGGCTCACGCTTTCAGGAATTTGGTGAACTTTTTAGCACTAAGAGTGCTTCATCACACCAAGCTATCCATTCTAACTCAAAGCGAATACCTCTGCTTAAAACCAAATGCTGTAACTTTTGTTTCCAAGTTAATGCATTTGGATGAGGAAACTCCTCTCGCTCTATTTCTCGATATCTCGATAATGTTGCCAAATGTATCTGGCGGCGTCGTTCTATATCTTCTAGAAGAAGACTGACTGGCACTAAGTTACCAGAAAAGATTTTAATCAATAGGTCTTCTCTAATCACGTCAGGTTCACTCTTGTTTTGCATCCACTCAACAAGATCTTGTTTCCCCAGTTCTGTAATTGAGTAAAGTTTCTTATCAAGACGACCTTCACGGGGAATAGTCTGGGCAACAATCAAACCTGCTGCTTCCAGTTTGCCTAATTCCCGGTAAACTTGCTGCTGAGACGCATGCCAAAAATAACCAACTGATTCGCTAAAAACCTTGGAAAGATCGTAGCCGCTTTGAGGCACTTCCATTAAACAAGAAAGAATTGCTTGCGCTAAACCCATAAAGAATTGCTCGACAGATATCGCCTATATCGTAGAATCAAATGTGTATACAACAAATTGATAAATATAACTTTATATTTATAGTTTCTCGTTCCCACGCTCTGCGTGGGAATGTATTCCGGGAGGCTCTGCCTCCTTA
>CAXTSI010000229.1:0-13516 GCA_964246695.1 uncultured bacterium | reverse complement strand
TTTGTTGTTATTTTTTCGTTGTTGTTTTTTTGTTGTTTGTTGTTGGGTGTTGGTTGTTGGGTGGTGGGTGGTGGGTGTTAGCTAGCTAACTGCTGATTGCTAAGCGCTGACTGCTTTCTAATGACTCTTCCTGAGGTTTTTCGTGTTCTACTACAAAGACATTTGAATAGAGATTGGCAATAATTTGTTTTCCCTGTTGTGTTAGGGACAGGTAACGTAGTCCATCTTTGATATACGGATAAACCCCGTTCCAGTAGAACCTAGCATAGTTCTTGCGTAAATCTGCAGGAGTTTTATAACCGAGGACTTTATTCATTCCAGTTTCTTCAAATTCGTAGAACAAAGAAGTAATTTTCTTCAAGTAACGCGGATCGCTTAGTTGTCCGATCAAATCAGCAGCACGCACTAAGCCTGCAAAACTATTTGTATCTTGATGATCTTCTGCCGCAGGCACTGGAAATCGAGTTAATTCAATATTGCTCTTGATCACCTCAGTATCTAGCAACTTATGACCACCAAAACGCTCATCGATGAAAAGTTTAGCTCTATCAACATGATAAGGTGTAAGACTAGCATCAGATGCTCCGGGAGGCAGAGAAATCATACCCTCATCTTTACCAGTAGCATAAAAGCTTTCTGACTCGCGGTCTTGGCGGCAAACTCCCTTGACATAGCCAATATCATGACCCAACAAGGAAATGATACAATGTAACCAGTCTTCGCTAGAAACACCACCATCGCGGATGTGTTTGCCGCGTAAAATTTCCTGTCCAACGAGGGTGACTAAAATAGAGTGTTCAACATTGTGATACAGGGCGTCACTATTGGCAATGTTTTCTAAAGCCATATTGCCAGCCCAAGCGATGATGTCCTGGTAATCAGTCTTTAAACAACCGTAGCTGCGACGGTAGCCTTCCCGAATTTGATTTACAAAAGCATCAATTAAAATTTCAGTGGCATTGAACATAATAGTTACTGGTATTGCTTGACTCTTCCCGGCTCTAGTGTAACCGACCAATTTCACTACTTGGTTGAGGATATTCACGGTAGCATTTATGGGAAAATTTACTGGTGAAAAAATGTTTGAGCCAAATCCGGAATGCGGCAATTTGATTTTGTAGCTTTATGTAACTAATTAATTAACTTAAAAATAAGTATAGTTAATTGCTATACCATTTTTTGCAGTTCAGTTCTTAGTGCGCTTGCTGCACAAGAACACACTCTCAAAAGCATCTTTGGAGCAATGTCAACTATGTGCAAATTTATTTCATTTTTTGCTTTGTCCACTCTTTTTGTTCTAAATCTGAGCGCTTGTTCAGCGCCACAAGTGACGCAGCAACGGCAGACAACCCAGGTTGAACAATATAGCAACGACAATGGCAGTCAACAGCAGCAGTGCCAGCACTCTGTTGTGATCCAAAACAATGGTAAGACCGAGGTTCACCAATCGTCAAAGTGCTGAAGCTCTTAGCCTAGTTTACTCTACTTAGGTTTACTTAGTGTAATTTTATAGCTATGAATTTAGAAAAATATGAAAACTGGTTCAGCTAAACTCTAGAAACCTCGCGATCGCTTGCACTTGTGCTACTACAACTCTAACTTGTGGGCTAGCAAACTAAGTCAAGCTAGGAATTGGAGACAAGTTTTGACAAAAACGGATATAAAGTTTTGGTTCCAATGGGCGAGTTTCTGGGACGTTTGTAAGGCATTCTCCGTAAGTGCATAAGCCTCTGCTTGTGCAAAGAGCAAACTTTCCCATGTTAGTGTGGTGATTGTCTTTGCGACTGCTAGCCCAGAGAGCGTAATCGCATTGAATTACCGAATAATTCGTAATTCGTAATTAAAAATTACTAAATTAATGAACAATTAATTCATTAAGGGTACAAGTTCCCCCAACTTTGGATTATGAAAAAGAAAAAAAATGCGTTGCATCTTTACTACTTGCGAATGCATTTATGCATGGGGTAATAATTACGAATTACGAATTATCAATTACGAGCAGGGAGATAGCGACTTGACAGATGTCCCCCAGTGCAGTGCCTACCTACTTAACGCGAATTCAATGCTGAACCTACACTTAAAGCACCAACAGACAACACACCCAACATCGTCATAGATTCAGGGGTGGAAGTTGGGTTAAGAGTGGCAATGTAGATATCTCGCGAACCATCGGTAAATTCTGCATAAAAGGCGATTTGATTGCCGCGAAGACCTTCAAGTCCAAGAGTTGCTGAACTAAAATTAGAAGAACTCAGAGTTTTGCCGTCTAAAGAATCGTCGTTATCAATGACTTTTGTCAATGAACCGCCAAGGGTTGTGTAAATACCTTGTGAGTCTCCGTAACCGATAAATGCGACATTTCCGTTATCTATAGCAGGAGTACCAATACCGAAACTCCTAAAGTTGCCTACACCACCAGGAATAGGTGTGTTGCGATCGGCAACTACGGAGAGAGAACCATTTAAGTTAGTGTAAATACCTTCTTGTTGCGGTCTTTTTCCTTGCTCAGGATGCCCAAAACCTTTGAATACTACACTTCCATTTTTTAGGGCAGGTGCATCGAAACCTGTGAAGTTGCCTGTACCACCAGGAATAGGTGTGTTAGAATCAGCAATTACGTTTAATGAATCGCCAGCTTTTATGTAAATACCTTGTTGAAAAAACTTCTGAAAACCTCTAGAACCTAAAAACGCTATACTTTCATCGTCTATAACAGGTCCCTCAAAAGACTCGAAGTTTCCTGTGCCGCCCGCTATCGGCGTATTGCGATCGGCAACTGCTGAAAGTACACCGCCTAGATTTGTATAGATCCCTTGTCCTTCAGATCCAGAGGCTATAAACGCTACACTTCCATTCTTAAGTGTTGGCTGCTCGAAAAAGACGAAGTTTCCTGTGCCGCCCGGTATTGGCGTATTGCGATCGGCAATTGACGAGAGCGTCCCGTCTAGGTTGGTGTAGATACCTTCTTGAGTATATATAATTCCACCCTCTGGAGAAACTGTAACTCCAAAGCCTTTAAACGCTACACTGTCATTGTTGAATGTTGGCTCATTAAGAGTGTAAAAGTTTCCTGTATCATTAGGAATAGGTGTATTGCCATCGGCAATTACGTTTAATGAATCACCAGTCTTTACGTAAATACCTTGTTGCAAATCTGAGTCGCCATAGCTTGAAAACGCTACACTTCGATCATTTAGTGTGGGAACAGGGAAAACAGGTAAGTGCTTGGGGTTTAAGCTAAAGTCTCTCGTGCCATCTGCTATAGAGATATCGGTATCAATATCAATAACTTTTGTAAAACTAAAGCTAGCAGCTTCAACCTCTTGTGCTTCGGATACTATTCCCATAGTGATAGATGCCGTCATAGCGATAAATACCGTTAAAATTATTGTCGCTATGGAAAACTTTTTCAGCCATGTCATAAAATTTACTCCTTCACTCATTTAGTTGCAGCCCTTAATTATAGTGATGGAAAATGGTGAAGGTAAGGTAAAATTTTAGTTAAATGATGGCAGCTTTGAATTTACTTATATACTTTGGCGAGAGAAAAAATAGGTGATCGCACTTAATAGTGAATAATGACAAATCCTTAATCCTTGTCTTGAAGCGATCGCCACACCACCTCCACAGATTAAGTCTTAGACCGACAAGACCGAAGCGATAGTTTACAATTATAAGGACTGGTAAGCCATTGCTTTTGCTTTATAGGACTTAGTTATTCTCAAATGTCACAGAAACAATTTATTTATTGGTGGCAAAAATTTTTGCGTCCCATCGTGGTACGTGTTGCTGTTAAAGTAGTGGTAATGATTTGTCTAACGGCAGGAGTATTGGGCATATGGGCAAGCAATACTCCTGTGAGTAATGCTGAAGCTGGAGTCCCAACTTCTGTTGCAGTCAATACTCCACTGGCAAGTATGACTAAGCGCATTCAGGATAAACAGATAGCATTAAAACCAACAGCGCCAACTGCCACTGTGTATCGCAGTCCCGACTGTAGTTGTTGTGGCGGATGGATGGACCATTTAAAGGCACAAGGTTTTGAAATCAAAGACTTTCCCACACCTGATATCGAGGTAGTCAAACAAAAGTACAACGTACCCGATAACTTGCAATCTTGCCACACAGCAATTATTAACGGATACGTCATTGAAGGGCACGTACCAGCAGATGACATTAAACGTTTGCTTACACACTCACCAAATTTGCTCGGCTTATCAGTTCCCCAAATGCCTGTAGGCACGCCCGGTATGGAGATAGGGAATCAAAAAGACCCCTTTACTGTGTTTTCCTTTGATCGCAAAAGCAAAGTTGCGGTATTTAATAAGTATCTATTTTATTGATATATATCCGTAAAAACCTTGATTTGTGAGGTAATATTAAGTCCGGTTAATCACTCATCATTTAAGTCCTACCTTCAACCCGCCTTTGACTTGCGTCAAAGTCTCCCCTCCCCTATTAGGGGAGGGGTTGGGGGAGAGGTTCTTAAGTTAAGCGGACGTGATATAACTCGCTATCGTGGGTGAATTCTTGAGGTATTGTCAAGCAAACCATCCGGCGATCGCTCACGGCATGATGTTCGTTGGGACGGATCGCATCGAGGTGTTTGGGGTAGGTTCTCCAGCGCGTTGAAAGACTACAGAAAGATTATTTGCTGGCATTTGGTAAGTGTCAAGCAAATTGAGGTGTTGTGTACTAGCTGCTGTCACAACATCTTCGAGGTCACGTATACCCCACTCTGGGTTTTGTGCGCGTAGGGCTTCGTCAAAAGCCTCATTACTTGGCGCGGTGTGTTTTCCGCCCTTTTTAAATGGACCGTACAAATAGAGAATACCACCTGGTGGGAGAATGCGACTAGCACCTGCCATTAATCCAAGGCTTGCTGACCACGGGGAAATGTGAATCATATTTATGTTAACTATGGCTGTGATTGGCGACCGTTTCAAATCATCACCATCTCGCCACGCTGGGGAGGCAGATACTGTAGCTTCCGCCGATCTAAACTGCCGTTGAATATGCTCCTCCACTGACCAAATTGGGGTACAAACATCAAGGTCAATAGGTGGATAAAGATTTTCACATGGATTGTATGCAGACCATGCAGCAATGCTAGCACGTGATTGCGGATTGAGGTCGGAGGGTAGCCATTTTCGAGGACTCAGACGTGGGGCAAAAAAGATGGCATGTTCGCCAGTACCACTTGCTACTTCCAAAACAGTGCCTGTGGGGGGCAGGACTCGTAAAAGCACCTCAAGGATAGGCTCACGGTTGCGCAGTGTTGCTGGTGCATACTGTCGCTCTTCGTTGGAGATGTTCATCAATAAGATTGGGGGCGTTGATGAGTATCTTAACCTTAACCGAAGGGTATTGGCTCCATCCATAGCCGTTTTTACTAATTTCAGGTACTGCGATGTTTCAGTTATTAGGTCAAAACCTATACTATTAACTAATAGTACTTTTATTACTGATAATTAAATATCAACTAGCAATAAAAATAACTAGTTATTACCAGTGATATCCACATTAACCCATTAGAGGCATAATCTCTTTTTTGCCTACTTTATTAGGATTCGAGCGATGCAAGCGATTTAAAAACCAACGCCACACTTTTATACCTCCTCTACTTTTTGCACATTTGCTATTGATTTAATTGTTACAAACTTATTTATTTAAATTTAGTATAAAAATAGTTACGTAAACATAAAAAAAGCAACTATTTTGAAGCCATTTACGCAAAAATAGAAGAGTGAAAGCAAAGATTCCCTTGACCTGGATGCCTAGATGAGAGTGAAGATCTTGCACCATTACTTGATAAATAGCGTTACAGAGTACTGACTGGAAAAGTGAAGTGCGATCGCGCGTAATCCAGGAACAGATTTATTTCTGCAAATACACTGATAGACTAATTTCCAGTTTTAAAATATTTCCGCAAATACACTGATACGTAAATTTTTGGTTCTGATACAATCTGCACATATCGAGTTTATTAGGGTGCATTTATGACACTTGTCCGAGTTAATGTGGAGATGAGGAAAGAGGTAGCTATCAAGTGGAAGCAAGCCTCTAGCATTGAACTAAGTGCATATTGCTTGCAGATTTTGAGGGAGATAAGATGCTCCAGCAAAAAACTTCCAATAAACCGAAAAACTGGTCAACAACAACTTACAGCAATTACGGTAAATAGACCACATCATCTGGGGCACAACAATTTTGTGCCCCAACAAGAGCGTCTGTGGTTTAAATAGATGAAATTGGCTGTAATTTCATCGTTGGCGTTGCATCTTGTGTTTTTAAGGAGCTGCTAAATGCTGAAAGTATTTATTGAAGATGAAGATATCTCATCCGTCCCGAAACAGGAAGAAAAGAATGGCTTGCCTGCAACAGATGCGGATTTGATAGCTTTAGCCGAAAAATTTTCTGACTTTGAAATTCCCTTTGGAGTTTTCTTGCAAGCTATAGCTATAGCTGCTTACGACACTGCATCTGCTTATCGTTACGCCGATAACTACCTGTCTTACGTCAAGAATGCGCATAAGAAAAAAAATCGTCGCCATCGGAAGCAGCGAGAACCATATTTCAAGACATAGGCAGGTTGCACATATCTAGAACTTACGCACGTAAGTCCTAGTCTACCCAAAACCGTAGGGGCGCGGTTTCCGCGCCCAAACCATGTGGTGGTCAATTCTACGAGATTAAACGACCAAATTACGTTATACACATGATGATCAATTTGGATAGTGCGTAAGTCCTATGCTCAGCCCTTTCAAGGTGGCTTAAAGAAACTAAGTATAATTGCTTAGTTTTGGCGTTTAACCTGATCCCAATTCCTCGCCGCTGCGCGAAGAACACGTTCGCGTAGCGTCTCGAAGAGAAGAAAAACTTCATTTTTACGCTTCACCTTGAAAGGGCTAGTCCTATGCTTAAGTAATTGCACTTAAAAACAGCCCAGTTCATCGAAACTTTAATCTAACTAAAATTTTATTTTCTGTATTCTTTCGGAAGATATTTCTCAGCAAAACTACGATGATTGAATTGGCTTCCACAGAATAATTTGACACAAGCTGTACGAGTTTTTAAGGTTAACCCCTTAGGACTTCAACAAAAAATGAATAATTTTCCGAGATGTTCCACCGTACTTCTGCGACATATATTCAGGACGAAGTTTTAGGAGCTAAGACTTCTGTACTTTACAACACTGCGCCAAGTAATGCTGTTGCGTGTTCGTCAAAGAGGAGAGCATAAGTTGATTTTGCTTACACCCAATTAAATCTAGAAGGAAAGCGCAAGCATGCTTAACTTCTTTAATTCACATAACCAAACTTCTGTTAATACGTAAGTCCTAGGAGTATATTCACAAATGGCAAAAATTAATGACGAGCAATTCCTGCATTCCTTTGAGCCGACGTGGACCAAACTATCTGAAACTGAAGAACTATCTAAACCTAAAACGGAGAAACTCAGGAATTATAATGCCCTAAGTTTTCCTGAATCAGAGTTAGATCTAGGATACTCTTCAAAGAAAGAATCAGGAACACAGGCTGCAAGCGAAAATGAAAAATCAATATTAAGAGCCTTACCTCGAACTCAGGTTCCTGAAAGTAGCATAACAGTATCCGAACAGAGGAGATCTGGGTTTAGACGCTGCGGCGGACTGAGTGAGTACTAAGCTGCCCTTGTCTATTACTTACATCCAGGGTGGGATTGGTAATGGGGAATAGGTAATCGGAAAAATATGTCTTCCCAATTACCATTCATCACACCGAAATCTAACTGCTGATTGGCTTGACTTCAATCGGCGCCATCATGCCCTTGTCTTCGTGTTCAAGGATATGGCAGTGGTAGACAAAAGTACCTGCGATACTCTTACCCAAGCCTCGAAAATCCATTCGCAGTTTAACACTGGGATACGGGGTCTTTGGATTGCCGTTCCAGGTTGGGAGGTTGATCGTGTCGCGCAACGTATTTATTTCACTCGAATCTGCGCTTTTGAGCACGAGGAAGTGGATCTGGTGGATATGGAAGGCATGGGCTTCCTGAGAACGGTTTTCGACGATCCAATCCTCAGTCGTTCCCTCCTGAACAGTGATATCGGGAGTCTTGAAGTTTGGATCGTAGACTTTAGGCTTATTCGGCTCCACAGTGATGTAGAACTGCGCTGGTTTTACACTTGGATCTGTTTCAGAGAAGTAGAGTGTGCGCTCCTTTACAGAGTTCTCCTGACTTAATCCAGAGAAGCGATCGCCTGATACTTCGGTTAAGTCAACGTTCAACTCAGGAACTGAGGCTGAAGCAGATAATTCGGTGGCAGTCAGTTGTGCTTGCGTATCAATTCTCGCTATTGTTCGTTGTGGGTCATTATCACCTTGTGTGCCTGTGTCATAATTCAGCGTCAGAAACTTAGCATCCTTGACCGACGCCCCAGGACCTTTGATAATGAATTCTGCTCTTCCGGCTGGAGGTAGCAGAATGTGCTTGAGCAAAGTCTGGTCTTTCGGCAAGCCAGATGAGATTGGAACACCATCCCTCGCGACCAACTCCAGCTGCTGAGGAGTGCCATCGTAAGTGAGTTGTAAGTCAAAGTAGGTATCTGCCGCTGTATTGGCTACACGCCAAAACTGTTCTTCATTCGGTTTCATTTTAATGACGGCTGGCGGATCGTACTTACCCCCACCAAGATACCTAACCGGAACTGAGTTGATGGAAATATCCTTCGCCGGTTGAGCCGTGTCGCTTGTGGGAAAACCCTTTGATAGTTCCATATCACGTAGGACAAACACCCGTTCCGGAAGTTGAGCAGCTCGCTTGTTAAACTTCCCGATGCCTTCAACAACGATCGCACCTGTTAATCCCCTCAGCACTTGATCTTGACTTTGCATGTGGACGTGCGGGTGATACCAGTACAGTCCGGGAGGCTCGTTCTGTGGAATTTGAATCTTATACTCGAAATTCTCGTTCGGCTCAATCACCGTCCTCACAACTTCGTCCTGATGGCACTTTGGGGACACGTTTAAGCCATGGTAGTGGAGGTTGGTCGAATTTTTCGGTGCCATTCCTCCAGAATATTCGCGCTCACAGTCTTGGTCTTGCTTTTCTGGTGCTGGACCTGGGAGTTTGTTAGTTAAATTGAGTACGAAGTCTGCCTTACCTGGAGTCACCCTCAGCGTTGGGGAAAGCACGTTACCGTTGGCAAGATAGCAGTTTTGCTCAACCGTGAATTTCGCCGGATTGGATGGATTGGGATTTCGGATTTCTGGTGGGTTATTGACAACGCTTCCGGCACTCGGTTGGGAGCAAACAGAAGTTGAGGATAGGGTTTGCGCCTCACCTTGCACCGCAAATATCACAGAAAATCCAGCAATCAGAACACTGCAAGCAATCAAATAGAGTTGCCGCAGTTTTCTGATCCTAAATACTTTTGCGATCGCGGCTTGCACGAGTGCAAGTCGTCTAAAAACGCTTTTCATATTAATATTTTCCTGAATTGATCTAGGTTGTTGTCAAGCTGACTCGCCCCTAGTTAAGATTCAACCAATTCAGAGTTAATTCCAGATTTCCCCCAGCTTTTTTTTTGAGTTCTGATTGAAGTTCATCAGTCACTTGATAAGGATAGTAATTATATCACGTCCGGTTAAATAACCTGAATAAGTTTTATGATGGGCGATTAACCGGACATGATATAGCAGTCCTAAATGATTCGTGAAAACAGAGAAACCCGGTTTCTTTAAGAAACCGGGTTTCTGAGGCTTGAGATTTTCACAAATGATTTAGGATTGCTATATTACGCACGCTCACAAATTGACCATATTGTTATTAGGGCGGGCAATACCCACCCTTAACCCGTAAGGACAAGCGAAGAATTCCTGCGCGGATAGACATCTCCAGAAATTAATTGTGCGTCGCTTATAACCCTTGTAGAACGCCGCGCGTTCATACATTGTTTTTCACTGCTATGTCTATTGTTAAATCACTTGATAAACAAAACTTAGACTTGCCCAATTATTCACATCTAAGATATAGGAGTCAGTAGCTGTGCTGCTGAACTCGGCTTTAACTGCACTGGCATTGTGCAAGTCTTGCAAAACAGTTTGTACCACTTCTAAAGGATTGATCATTGGTTGAATGCGATGTTGTTCTGCTGTGGGATGCTTAGCAGCGATCATCGCCGTGAGGGTTTGGGTAAAGGGAGCAGTGCTGAAGATGAGTTGGGTTTCACTCAAGGAAGCTGGTGCTTGCACTACCCATTCAAAACCACTAGTAGTTTGTGGTACGGTACGGGTTTCACCTGGGGCAACGATCACATCTTTCAGCAGTAGTTTGGTTTCCGAACTATCAGGTTCGGTAATCTTTTGCCAAGGGTAGAGTGCGAGGGCAGTTCTACTACTATTTAATCCCAGCAACATTAAATATACTGGGCGATCGCTCATGTTTTCTACTCGGTATTGTATCCGACTACCTATATGTACCGTGGGAATTTCTTCAGTGGGACTGTATTCTAGTATTTTCGACTTCCCCTGTTTAACTCGCACTGTTTCTCGTTGCATGAGTATCTGAGATGGTAGGCTATCAATTATTTCTAGGCTTGCCCTCACCCCTAAGCCAGAAGAACCTTCATTCTCTGTGAGTCGCCATAACTTTGCCGCCAAAAGTGTTTGCAGTTTCGGCGCTAACCGCTGCACTGCCACTTTCACTGCTTCCCCTGCTTCTCCAGTAGCGTTGGGAATGAGTTCGCTTCCTAAAGAAAATAAACCATAGCGACTGGGAGACACTACCTTTGCTTCTGGCAGTTTGCCAAACACATAATCAGCTGCTTGTTCTCCCGCCACTACTGATGAAACATGGGCTACTGTGGCAAACCCACTTGTGGCATCCACTCGCTCAATTCTTTCGAGTCCTAGGTCGAGGGCAATTATTAAATTAATATTCCGGGCGAAGACTCGCACTGCTTCGGTGACAAGTTGCCCAACTTGTAGGGAAGTTGTACCATTAGGATTATAAATTTGGGCGAGTGCTGTCAACCCAGTACGCGATCGCAACACCAGTTGTGCAGTTGACCCCTCTTGTGTTAATATATTAAATCTAGAATTAACTCCGTAGTATTCTAATAGTTGTAAAGGTAGTCCACCCAACCACAACTGGGCTACTTTGCCGTCTTCTTGAGTTGCTGTCACCACTCCCTCTGCGCCAAAGGTACGATTGGGGAGAAAAATATCGGTAAGTAGTGCTGGCGAACGTTGATTTTTCTCTCCAATCAGTAAAGCAGGTTGCTGTTTACTACTACCCAACTGCTGTAAAGAACTTGCCACACGAGAGAGGCTGACTTGAATTGTATTTGCGGAGGTGGCTTCCCAAAGGTACTGCGTTAAGGCATAGGTAAATAGCCCAGCACTGAAACCAGACAACTGCACTTCCCTTGCCAATTGCGTAGAATCAGAAGTAGCTGTTAAAATGCCGAGTGCGTAGGGGCGGGGTCCCCCCGCCCGAACATTGAGTTGTTGTTGAAAGTCGAGTTCCGCTGCTGTCAGAATAGCTTGTTCCGGAAGAAGGCGGGCACGACTTCGCAATCCTGTTGGTACTCCATTCGATGCTGCGTAATAGCTGGTATCCAATACTGCTGCTACATGGTCACAATCGAGCGATCGCAACATCTGCAGCAGCGTTTCTGACAACAAGTAATTGACTATTTTATTTTCTTGTGCATTAGCATTACCATCGAATGGAACCAAAGCATTTTGCATTGTTTCCTGCATTCCCAATTTGACACGACTGCCATAGCCGCTAAAATGGAAAAAAACCACATCATCTGGTCTGGCGACCTTAACGAGATGCTCTAAAAAAGCACTCTCAATAAATTCCCTGGTAGCTTGCCCGTCTAGTAAACAGAGAATATCTGATGGTTGGAAACCAAAGCGGTGAATCAAAAGTTCCTTTTGCAGTTCCACGTCTGTCAGACAGCCACTAAGGGCTGGATGTGGATACTGATTGATGCCTACTAATAACGCCAACTTACGTATGTTGGGTTGTGCCAAAGCTTGGTAATAGTGATTTCCAAACGTGAACCACTCAGCCTCAGTCACACCCAATGCCATAAGTATAAAGCCAAACCGTTGCAAAAACGTCCGTCGCTTCATAATTAGCTATCAGCCCTCAGTCAATCAGTTCTCAGCTTAAAGGGCTAAGGTCTGTGGTGTAAAACAAATATTTCTGCTTTTTCTACTGAATTTATCTTAAGCATCTAATGGCACTTGCATTGCCCGTGCCAACTCTGCCGCTACCTCTGGACGGGAAAATTCAGGTGGGGGTAACTCACCTTGACGTAGCATTTCCCGCACTTTTGTTCCCGACAAGTGAATGCGTTCTTCTGGATTGCTGGGACTGGTTTTACTCGTTGCCATTTGCTTGGTACGCATGCAGTAGAAGGCGTGTTCAAACATCATCGGCACAATGCCCAATTCTGACGGAGCAAACTCAGCAAATATGTACTGAGCATCGTAAGTGCCATAATAGTTACCCACTCCAGCATGGTCTCGTCCAATGATAAAGTGCGTACAGCCGTAATTCTTGCGGATGAGGGCATGGAAAATCGCCTCACGCGGACCCGCATAACGCATTGCTGAAGGATTAATTGCTAAAGTTACCCTGTCATGAGGATAGTATGTTTCTAGCAAAATTTCATAGCAGCGCATCCGGACATCTGCAGGAATATCATCTTCTTTTGTCGCCCCTACTAATGGATGTAGAAATAAACCGTCCACAATTTCCAACGCGCACTTTTGAATATATTCATGGGCGCGGTGGATCGGGTTGCGAGTTTGGAAACCGACGATCGTGTTCCAGCCTTTTGCCTGAAACATCTGCCGGGACTCGACGGGATCAATTTGGTAATTAGGGAACTGAGGATGGGGATCGCGTTGCAACAACCACACATCACCTGCGAGATTTACTGACCCTTGGCTATAGACAACGTGCACCCCAGGATGCTTGGGATCATTTGTGCGGTAAACATTAACTGCTTCGTGGGTCTTGTCATAGCAATACTTTTGAGTGAGTTCTAAAACCCCGATGTACTGACCTGCAGGGTTATCTAGTCGGAGGCAACTGCCTTCTTTTAGGGGGGCTGCTACTTCCGCTGCTACTGAAAGTGTAATTGGAATTGACCAAACAAGACCGTTAGCTAGCCGCATTTCTGTAACAACGCGATCGTAGTCTTCAAGGTTCATAAAACCAGTGAGTGGACTAAAACCACCGATCGCGATCATTTCCAAATCAGAAACCGCCCGTTCATCAAGTTGCACACGTGGTAGAAAGTCGGCTTTCGAGAGAAATTCTTGTCTTTGTTCTGGTGTAGCGATGCGATTCACCAACTGCCCACCGTGAGGGATGATGCCATCTGGATGGTAACTCAAGATAGTTCCTTGTTAGCGTTAACTAGATTTTTTTTATCTATCTATTTAACTTACCAAACCGCAGGGACACAGAGATAAAGATAATTGGGAATGGGGAATGGGGAGTGGGGAGT
>CAXTSI010000228.1:0-13569 GCA_964246695.1 uncultured bacterium | reverse complement strand
CGATGTTGCTGGGTTTGATGTCTTTGTGAATGACGCGATCGCAATGCAGTCCTTCCAAGGTTTGGGCAATTTGAATGGCGATGGAAAGAAAATCGGTAATGGGTAATTTCTCCCTCAACCGCATAACCATCCATTCTTTTAGGGAAATACCACCAAAATCCTCCATCACCAAAACATAACCGTTGCGATATGGTTCTAAGGTGTAGGGTTTGACGATACCAGGGAGATGCAGATTTTTGGCGATGGTGTACTGGTTGCGGAATTGGACGAGTTCGCTAAAACTGGGATATTCACTCCGCATCAGTTTGATAATCACGGGTTTTTGGTCGTCTGCGATCGCGCGATAAACCAGGGTTTTGGTTCCTGCATAGATTTGTTCAGTGATGCTATAGCCTGGGAGTTGAATCATCATGGTGCTGGAATGCCTTTGGTGGGACTCTTCCCTCATTTTTCCCAAAAAAAGGTTGAACATTCTCGCCTCTTACCCCTTATCCTGAAACTGAGTGACAGAAGTTGGGGGTAGTAACTGTAAGCTAATTGCTACCCTTCCTTACTCATTCCTACTCATTTTGTCTAGCTTCGGTTTCTGCTATCAGTTAGAGTATCAGGCACATTACAATACAGAAGTAAAGCCCCAGAGCGAGCAATTGTCACTCCTGCAACAACTCTACAATTACGCAACAGCTTATCGAATGAGTTAATATTTTGGCAAACAGAGGAGGAGGTTTAAGTACGGATAAAAACTTAGAGATTCGGCAACAGATTACGGAAATTGCCAGTCGTTACCAGCTGTTCCAGTGCGTAGAGTGTGCAAGAGCTATCAAGGAATTTTTGATTGCTAGGGAGATACCAGGAAAGCACATCAAAGTAGATTTAGAATTTCAGGATCTTCCCTGGTCAGTGATTTATGATCTGCGACGCGAACAACAAATTGCAACAAATGGTCATCATGAGGGAATTTCAATTGACATCAATGGGCAGGAAATGGTGTTTGATAACGTTGACCATGATGGTGTTCCAACAGAGGAGTGGTTGCTAAACTTCACCTCTCCCACTATAGAACTTGGACGTGGCAGTTTTAATCTCACAGAACTCGACTTTTAATTTGAGGTCTAGATATGCACGATCTTTACACGCTAGTTAGGAAAATCAAGAAAGCCCCTTCCATGTATTTGGGAAAACATTCGATTTTGTGTTTACAGGCATTTCTGTCAGGTTACAATGTGGCAAAATACTCTTCAGATGCTTCTTCAACACCTCAAGAGGAGGATTTCAAGCAATTTCCCGAATGGATACGGCAAAAGTTCAATATTCAAACGAGTCAGTCTTGGGCAAGTATCATCCTGTTCTTTTCCGAAGATGAGCGCAAGGCTCTTGATACTTTTTTTGAACTGTTTGAGGAGTTTGTGAATCGCGATTGTGTTCCGCGTAGCGGTAAAGCCGATCGCACAAAGGAATTTCAGGATCTGTCTGCAATAGAGTCTAAAGAAGGCTCCGTTGTTTAGCTTGATCGCGCAGAAGCCTACACTGTAGAGGTACTCCGCTCAGTGTGAGAGTTGGTCAACCCTGTATTCCATATCACCTAAATTGACAGTGCCTTACACTAGGCAAATTCCACTCAAATCAATGTTGTCGTATCCGTGAAGGTCAACGGATAAGTCAAAATGCCACCGGGGGGACGCTGCAAGCTGACTGCCGTAGTTAACCACGGACGAGCAACAAGAAGAACAATAATGAGGGAGATGAACGTTTCAACTGTGAAACATTTTACCCCCTCAATAGTAAAAAAACTTAAAGTATCAACAGATCCGACTGTTACAAACCTCGTTCAACTGTGTTAGTAGGATGGGTAGTGATTCCTAACTCTTTCACCTTTTAAATTAACAATGGAACCGGAGTCAGTTTGAGTGAAACCTGCCTTGTTACCGTTATCGAAGATAGCACCGCTATAATTAGAACTCGTCCCATCGGCTCTAGTAAAGGATACAGTAAAGCTACAATCACTATTCACTTGGTATGTGCCTTGAGTGCCAAGATTAGTTGTCACATTTCCTGCAACACTTCTAACCAAAATAGTACCAGCGACCTTCCCATTGCCATCAAAGGTATCTAAAGCATTTAGGGCATAAGGGTCGGTGTTATTTAAATACCCTCCACCTTGAATTTCATATGCTCCATATAGACTTTTATTTGAGCATGTTTTTTCTGCTTTTGCCTGTTGGGGATTCAGAACAACTGAAGTGCCAAATGCTGATAGAATACAGAGCGTTAATGTCGCTAAAGATTTTACCGTTTTCATTTGAAGTCTCTCTCTTGTAAGAATAAAAACCGCCTAGCTAAGTTGCATAACTTGTGCTGGCAGTAAAAATTATCCCATGGAGACATCACCGTAGTTAAATGTACTGGCATTAGACCGAAAATCTTTACAGTATTTTTATATGCTTGCATTAGTGGAAAAATTCCTAAAATCGCGATATTAGGAAGGTGGTGAAATAGTCACAGATGGGGGCAGGCAATACGTCCCACCCCACAAGATCGAAACTACATTAGGAGAGCGTTATTCGGCGGTAACGCGCTGTCCGGTAAATGTAAATGTCCCCCCGTCCGAACCATCAGCTGCTTGCGGATTTGCATTTAAATCCAAGAAACGAAGCTTGATTGTTCCTTGCACCGTCTGAGTCTGTCGGTTGAACGTCACGCTATAATTACTTTTAGCAAGGCTGCCAGTAGAGCCTTCAGTTGTTGGATAACTGAAGTTGAGTGTCGTGGCAGTAATCTCCCCATTTCTGGTACACTTCCAAGCGCCTTGTGATTCGCCGAAAGGACCGAACGCACCCGGAACACCACCTTGGTTCGAGTCAGCAACCAAGATGTTACCGCCAGGGGTCAGCGTGATCAGTGAGCGAGAGGCAAACGCACCATTTGATGTAGATATTGTTGTCAGATATGTACCAGTGACAAGTTTGCCGCAGCCCGCTTGGTCAGAAGTGGTGTTAATTGGTTGAGCCGCTGCTGGACGTAGACTCAAGGCATCTGGAATGCTGAGTGCCGATAAGGCACAAATCGTAAACACTGCGAAAACTTTGCGAGTTCTCATAACCATTCCTCCAATTGCTGTAGTTAGAAAAAGTTTCTACGCACCCTTGGTGAATTGTAAGCAGGTTGGGATAAATAAACGCAATATGTTTATTTATGCCTTCTTACTTACTTATCTCAAGAACATGGTTCAGATTCAACCATGAATATTCAATAGTAAGCATACAGGTTTTACGCTAAAAAAATTTGAAAATAATCATAGTAAATATATCTAAATTTTAAATCTTTAGTATGTATTTTTAGTGATATTATAATTGTTTTAATATTTTTTATGAGTTACTTTTCCTACTTTTCCTACTTTTCTTAGTAAACAATAAGTGTATTACAACTAAAAAAGTACTCTGTTTTTCTTGTGGGGCGGGCAAGGATGCCCACCCCACAAGATTGGATCATTTATTTATTGGAATACTCTAGAGGATTTTATCGACACACTAAAGCTTGAAATTGGAAAAAGCTCGGACACCGTTCCCCTAAACTATAGCAATCCTATTTGATTTCCGAACAAGAGGGACAAGGGAGACAAGGAGGACAAGGGAGACAAGGGAGAGGTGTTCGTATCTCCTCCACGAACTGCTATAGCTATGCTAGTTGTTGGTAAACGGTGTACCTCGCACCGACCCGTCTTATATCCCCTCCTTGTAGAAGAAGGGGAATTACGACGAATTAGTTAAATTAGTATTACCATCGCTAAAGAAACCATCACTTCCTACAGCAGTTTGCGGAGATTCTTTATGTTTATTGATGAACTAACACCAGTTTTTAAACAATTTATCCAGCACCCACTTTCATTTACAGGCGGGTTCTTCTCTGGTTTACTTCGACTCAACCTTGCTGACGAACCTGTTAAAAGCTGGCTAGATCAACAACGCCGCTCAAATAACCACACTGCCTTTATCACTGATGCAAATAATGGCACCGGTGGACCTCAATCAATTGCCATTGAATAACGTCGTAGGGGCGGGGTCCCCCCGCCCACACGTCCGTGGTAAGTGGTGAATTCCCCACTCCCCACTCCCCTCTAAATAAAAGAGGCTTATTTTAAGTTATGAGTGTTTGTAAAATGCTATACCTTGGAAAATTTCACAATCAGTTATTATATGAGCGTATGCGAAATTTCAGCCTGACCATTGGTTAAGGTGCAGAGAATGCAACTTTGTTGATTGCTTAGCTGCAACAAACTTTGCCATTGGTGAATCACCATTGACGAAAGCAATGCTTGCTAATTGTTTTCGCTCTTGTCAAGCTGAACTCATCGCTCTTGATAAGCAACTTGCGTGATCCACATGACTATTTACGTTGGAAATCTATCCTACAGCGCTACCGAAGAAGATTTAAAGACTGTTTTTGCTGATTACGGCGAGGTGAAAAGAGTCGTTTTACCCATTGACCGCGATACAGGTCGGATGCGTGGTTTTGCTTTTGTTGACATGAGTGAAGATGCCCAAGAAGATGCAGCCATCACAGAATTAGATGGTGCTGAATGGATGGGTCGTCAACTGAGAGTCAACAAAGCCAAGCCGCGAGAGGATGACCGACCTCGTGCTTGGAAAAAACAATAGTCTATTGAGATTTAGAATACAATCTTAGCAAATTGTTTTTTAGTTATGCAAGTCATCAGGCTGCTAAATTTACTAGAAACAATCGAGAATCAAACAAATCAATAGAAATAAGTCAGATCTGATTTTTAGTGGGATGCCATTATTCAGGGTTAAATGACTGCTGCATAGCAATTGTGTTTAAATTATTACTCAACCAAAGTAGACTTACCTAGATATAGCATCTGGGAATGCCATTTGGCTTGGGACAGACCAAAAAGCGATTAATTTCTTTAGTTTATCTAAAATCACATCTCAGTTGTCAATTTACCTTTCTAAGATAGAGGCAGCAACCACAAGTTGCGACGCACAGGATGAACCAAACTAACATCCAGTCTCTAGGGAGGAGTAAAAAAATGGCTCAAGCGCCAGAATCTTTAGAGTTGCTAAGCAACGATAACGATACCACAGACAATGGCTTAGATCGTGATTGTACAACATTATCCCGGCACGTCCTACAGCAATTTCAGAGCTTTTCGCCCCAAGCACAGGATCTGAGTGCGTTGATGAATCGGATCGCCCTAGCAGGCAAACTGATTGCTCGTCGCCTCAGCCGTGCTGGTTTAATGGAAGGAGTTCTGGGATTTACTGGGGATCTCAACGTGCAGGGAGAATCCGTCCAAAAGATGGATGTTTATGCGAATAATGTGTTTATCTCGGTTTTCAAGCAAAGCGGCTTAGTCTGCCGCCTAGCTTCCGAGGAAATGGAAAAACCTTACTACATTCCGGAAAACTGCCCCATTGGTCGCTATACCCTGCTGTACGATCCGATTGATGGCTCATCAAACACCGATACCAATCTCAGTCTGGGTTCCATCTTCGCAATTCGGCAACAAGAAGGAGCCGATCTCAACGGCGAGGCGGCTGACCTGCTTTCTGTTGGGCGCAAACAAATTGCCGCCGGCTACATACTGTATGGTCCCAGCACAATGCTGGTCTATACTATAGGAAAGGGCGTTCATTCGTTTACCCTCGATCCTAGCTTGGGGGAATTTATTCTCACCGAAGAAAATATTCGGATTCCTACCCACGGTTCAGTATATAGCGTCAACGAGGGTAATTTTTGGCAGTGGGATGAATCGATTCGGGAATACATCCGCTACGTCCATCGAACAGAAGGCTATACCGCTCGTTATAGTGGGGCAATGGTGAGCGACATCCATAGAATTTTGGTCCAAGGTGGTGTATTTCTCTACCCTGGTATACTTCCCAAACCAGATGGTAAACTGCGCTTGCTTTATGAATCGGCTCCCTTAGCCTTTGTGATTGAGCAAGCAGGTGGTCGCGCCACTACAGGACATACTGATATCTTAGACGTGATGCCAACAAAACTGCATCAGCGCACACCTTTGATTATTGGTAGCCCAAAGGATGTAGCAAAGGTGGAGTCTTTCATTCAAAATGGGCATTAGACAACTGGCTAATCGCTAATCGCTAATGGCTAATGGTAACAATTAGCAATTAGCAATTAGCAATTAGCAATTGACAAAAAATCAGGAGTTAAACGAACACAGGTATGGCAACTAATCATCTATTGGAGATTAAAAATTACGGTCAAAGTATCTGGATGGATAATTTGAGCCGTGATATTATTCAGTCAGGTGAACTGAAAGACCTAGTTGAAAATAAAGGGATCTGCGGGATCACCTCTAATCCAGCGATCTTTGAAAAAGCGATCGCAGGCAACGTCATTTATGATGCTGACATCGAAGCCGGAGTGCGCGCTGGATTACCGACATACAAAATTTATGAATCGCTGGCTTTTGCAGATATCCGCAATGCCTGTGATATTTTGCGCCCTGTGTATGACGCATCTAAAGGGTTGGATGGTTATGTAAGTATCGAAGTACCACCCACCATTGCTCATGATACTCAGGCAACAATCAACGAAGCACGTCGCTATTACCAAGAACTTGGTCGTGAAAATGTCATGATCAAAATTCCCGGTACAGATGCTGGTTTGCCAGCAGTTGAACAGGTAATAGCCGATGGGATCAATGTCAACGTCACATTGCTGTTCTCTGTGACAAGTTACGTCAACTGTGCTTGGGCATATATCAGTGGCTTAGAAAAACGGGCGGCAGAAGGTAAAGATATCAGCAAAATCGCCTCTGTCGCCAGCTTCTTCCTCAGCCGGATTGATAGTAACATTGACGGTAAGATTGATGCCAAGTTGGCAAAAGGCGTTGATGACATCGTCGTTGAAGCCAAGCTGAAAGATGTCAAAGGGAAAGTAGCGATCGCCAATGCGAAGATTGCTTACCAGGAATACAAAAAGATCATCAACAGCGATCGCTGGAAAGCCTTGGCAGCAAAAGGTGCAACAGTGCAGCGGTTACTTTGGGCAAGCACCAGCACCAAAGACCCCCACTACAGCGACGTTATGTATGTCGATGAGTTAGTTGGTCCCGAAACCGTTAACACCCTCCCACCTGCGACAATTGAAGCTTGCGCCGACCACTGCGATGTAGCAAGTCGCATTGAAACCGACGTAGATCAAGCCTACAAACTGATCGAAAACCTCAAAGACCCAGACATCAACATCGACATCAACTTTGTGATGGACGAACTACTCGTCGAAGGCATTGACAAATTTGTCAAGCCCTTCCAATCACTGATGGACTCATTAGAAACCAAGGTGAGAAAGTTGTCGCCAGTGTAGTAAATTGCTAATTGCTAATTGCTAATTGTTAATTGTTAATAGAACAACTAACAATTAGCAATGAACAATTAGCAATGAACAATGAACAATCAACAATCCAAAATCCAAAATTGTTATGGTCAGTCTACTAGAAAATCCGCTGCGGATCGGTTTGCAACAGCAACGGATGCCCGAACCCCAGATTATAGTCATCTTTGGTGCTTCTGGGGATCTTACACAGCGCAAACTAGTGCCAGCGCTTTACAAATTGCGACGGGAACGGCGCATTCCACCAGAAACCACCGTTGTAGGTGTGGCGCGTCGAGACTGGACCGATGATTACTTCCGCCAACAAATGCGGCAAGGTCTAGAGGAGTTTCATGACGGTATCGGTCCGGAGGAACTTTGGCAAGATTTCTCCCAAGGATTATACTACTGCGCTGGGGACATGGATAACCCAGAGAGCTACCAGAAGCTGAACAAGTTGTTAAGCGAATTAGACGAAAAACGGGGAACAAGGGGAAACCGAATATTCTACCTCTCCGTTGCTCCGAAATTCTTTGCAGAGGGAATCAAGCAGCTGGGAACAGCCGGCATGCTGGACGATCCGTACAAGGATCGGCTGGTCATTGAAAAACCCTTTGGTCGGGACTTAGCTTCTGCCCAAAGCTTGAACCGAGTGGTGCAGAAATATTGCCAAGAACACCAAGTCTACCGCATTGACCACTATCTAGGGAAAGAAACAGTTCAGAATCTGCTGGTGTTTCGCTTTGCCAATGCGATTTTTGAACCATTGTGGAACCGCCAGTTTGTTGACCACGTTCAGATTACTGTAGCAGAAACCGTAGGAGTAGAAGACCGGGCTGGGTACTATGAGAGTTCCGGCGCACTGCGGGATATGTTGCAAAATCACCTGATGCAACTTTTTTGCCTGACGGCGATCGAGCCACCCAACTCCCTGAGTGCCGACAGTATACGTACAGAAAAAGTCAAGGTACTCCAGTCTACACGTCTAGCTGATATTAACAATCTACAACGTTCAGCAGTACGGGGTCAATATAGCGCTGGGTGGATGAAGGGGAAACCTGTGCCTGGGTATCATGAAGAACCCGGAGTCGCTCCCAACTCCACAACCCCCACTTATGTCGCAGTGAAGTTTCTAGTCGATAACTGGCGCTGGCATGGTGTACCCTTCTACCTACGCACTGGTAAGCGGATGCCGAAAAAAGTTAGTGAGATTTCAATCCACTTCCGCGAAGTTCCTTCACTGATGTTTCAATCTGCCGCGCAACAGATGAATGGTAACATTTTGGCAATGCGGATTCAGCCGAATGAAGGAATTTCCCTACGTTTTGATGTCAAAATGCCTGGGGCAGAATTCCGCACTCGTTCCGTTGATATGGACTTTAGTTATGGTTCCTTTGGCATCGAAGCAACTTCTGATGCTTATGACCGCCTGCTGCTAGATTGTATGATGGGCGACCAGACATTGTTTACACGGGCGGACGAAGTAGAAGCCGCTTGGCAGGTAGTGACACCAGCCCTTTCTGTTTGGGATGCGCCCACAGATCCGGCGTCCATTCCCCGGTATGAAGCTGGCACTTGGGAACCAGCCGAAGCAGAATTGTTGATTAACCAAGATGGTCGCCGCTGGCGCAGACTATAGTGCTAATAGCTAATGGCTAATGGCTAATGGCAATATAACTTTTAGCAATTAGCAATTAGCAATTAGCAATTAGCAATTAACAAAACACAAAACTGTTATGACTCCCCAAGCTCCTACTATTTTTTCACTTCAAGCTCCGAAGGATATTTCGCTAACAGAAATTGAAGCGGAACTTGGTCAAATTTGGCAAAGTTACGGCATTGCAGGTGAGGACGGTGCGCTTCCTGCAGCCACTCGCGCCACAACATTCTCTTTGGTAGTTTACGAACCGGAAGAAACCCAGCATTTGTTGGCTGGTTTGGGTTATTATCACGGTCCGATAGATGGCATTCTCGGACCGCAAACACAAGTGGCACTGCGGAACGTGCAAAAGAAACATAAACTGCCTGATACTGGAAAAGCGACACCTGAAACCCTCAAAGTATTGCGGGAAGAACTCGCAATACGTCACGGTGGTGGGGCAACAACAGATAATGGTTCTGGTGGTGTATCCTCTAGTTCAGATACGACAAGTCCCACGATTGCTGATGAAATCGCTCTCCGCAACCCCTGCCGGATCATTACCTTGTCTCCAATAGCCGGAGAAGACGAAGGCGTCAAAGCTCAAGTCTCCGCTTATTGCCCGATCCAAAAGCAATCATCAAGTACACTTGTCTGCTGTGAATACATCACTCTTACTGGCACAGCCACCGCCTTGGAACGGGTGGGTGGTATGATTCCAGCATTGTTAATTGGGGGGTTACCCAAGTTTATTTGGTGGAAGGCAACACCAGACCCCAACAATGGATTATTCAAGCGACTGGCGGCAGTGTGCAATAACGTGATTGTAGACTCCTGCAACTTTAACGAGCCAGAAACTGATTTGCTCAGCCTACAAGAGTTGGTAGAAAGTGGTATACCACTGGCTGACCTTAACTGGCGTCGTCTTTCAGGATGGCAAGAGTTGACAGCTGAAGCCTACGACGCGCCCCACCGTCGTGCTGCACTTACGGAAGTAGACAAAGTTAACATTGATTACGAAAAAGGCAGCCCCGTACAAGCGCTAATGTTTGTAAGTTGGCTGGCGAGTCGATTAAATTGGCATCCGGTTTCTTATCAAAAAGAAAGCGGAGATTATGACATCACCCGCATTCAATTTGTTGCACAAGACCAACGGCAAGTAGAAGCTGAGTTAGCAGGAGTCCCGGTTGGTGAAGTGGGTGAAGTTGCTGGTGACTTAGTCGCTCTGCGTTTGAACTCCACCAATCCGCAGGCAAACTGTGGTACACTTATATGTTCTGAAACTGGTGGTTGTATGCGGATGGAAACACATGGTGGTGCTCAGTCCAGTGGTGTGTTTCAACAAGTGACTTCTCTTTCAGAGCAAAAAGCAGAAGTTTTGCTCTCACAGCAGGTACAACGCTGGGGTCGGGAAGCACTGTTTGAAGAAAGTCTGGCAGTGACAACTAAGATTCTCAAACTTGCTAATAGTTAGTGGTTAGTGGTTATTGGTTAGTTGTAAAAATGAACAACTAACCACTAACTCATTTATGTTGTTAGTAGTTAGTTGTAAAAAAGAACAACTAACTACTAACAACTAACAACTAACAACTAACAATGCCTTTAGTCATTGCAGGAGAACGCAGTGGGGTGGGTAAGACAACTGTCACTCTCACCCTGCTGGCATTTTTGTGTCGCCGGGGCGTGCAGGTACAATCTTTCAAGGTTGGTCCTGACTACATTGACCCGATGTTTCATCAGCACGTTACTGGTCGTGCTTGTCGCAATTTAGACCCAGTGTTGACGAACGAATCTTACGTTCAAGAATGTTTTGCTCATCACAACCTAGGAGTGGATTGTGCCCTCGTAGAAGGGGTGATGGGACTGTTTGATGGAGTGAAGGGGAGTAGGGAGTGGGGAGTAGGGAGTGGGGGATCTGCTTCTTTTGCCAGTACGGCTCACGTAGCACGACTACTGGATTTGCCTGTAGTATTAGTGATAGATTGCAGTCGGTTATCTGGTTCTGTAGCTGCGATCGCACATGGTTATCGCTCCTTTGACCCGAGAATTAAAATGGCTGGAGTGGTACTAAATCGCGTCGGCAGCGATCGCCACTCATCTCTGCTAAAAGATGCCCTAGAACCCCTACAATTACCGATTCTCGGTGTGCTGCGTCGTGAGGATAACATCACCATTCCCGATCGCCATTTGGGTTTAGTACCTACAGCAGAACTTCCGCAAATGGATGCTTTGATTGATCGGCTTGCTTATTTGGGAGATACTTGCTTTGACTGGGAACGCCTGTTACCGCTGTTAAAGGCATCAGTCTGCCATTTTCGTCAGGGTGGGGGAATTTCCGACGCTTGTCAGGGCGGGGGGACCCCGCCCCTACGTGCCATACGAATTGCTGTTGCGCGCGATCGCGCTTTCAATTTTTACTACCAAGATAATCTCGACTTGCTGCAACAGTTAGGTGCAGAACTAGTTTTGTGGAGTCCTTTGGAGGATGAACTACCAGAATCTGTGCAGGGAATGTATTTCGGGGGTGGTTTTCCAGAAGTCTTTGCCCAGCAATTAGCAGAAAACACCAAAGCCCTTCATGCAGTCAAAACAGCAATCCTGGCAGGAATGCCCACAATAGCCGAGTGTGGAGGGTTGATGTATTTGTGTGAGCAGATTGTCGATTTTGAGGGTAAGTCTTGGTCGATGGTGGGAGTTTTGCCCACAACAGCCGTCATGGGTGGGCGTCTTACTTTGGGGTATCGGCGAGCGATCGCTCTCCAAGATAGTCTACTAGTAAACGCAGGCACAACTGTTTACGGGCATGAGTTTCATCGCTCCCGTTTAATACCGCCCCTAGAATCTTTCTTATATAAAACTTATCGTTACGATTCCGAGGAACCCACAGGATACGAGGGCTGGAGTTTGCCTCCGTCTCTACACGCTTCTTATATTCATCAGCACTGGGGAGAGCGTTCGGAGATTCCGCAACGCTTCATAGAGCATTGTTGTAAAGTAAAGCATTGATATTTGCTAAAGCTACAAAAAAAGCTTACAACATGAACTATACTTGGTGTATTCTAGTCCGTGGTTATGCTCTGAAGCGTTACTGCTTGTATTAATCTCGTAGCATTTCTGTGACCGAAATCGTTGACATTAATACTGAATCTAAAGTTTGTTCCATTATCTGTGTTCATTAGGAAGCTTAGGTGTGAATGCTACGAGTAGTCGAGACTTGAACAAAACGTTAAACGTTAAACGTTAAACGTTAAACGTTAAACGTTAAACGTTAAACCACATCGACTACTGACTGCGGAAAATGACTTGGTTAATGGAATGTCTTATACCAATTCCAAAAATGATTGCTACAAATCAATACCTTGGTAGGGGTAAGGCATTGCCGTACCCCTACAAGATGTGTCGCATTATTTAATCAAATTGGTATGAAACCGATTAAGTAGGTAGGCACAATAAAACATAACTATATTAAGTTTTGTTAAGAGGCGGTCAGCCTACTAACGACTAACAACTAACAACTAACAACTAACAGCCTTAACTGATATCTTGCACCAGCATCAAAAACCGGGTTTCTTGCAAATATTCAAGGCTGAGACCCTTTATTTGTGGTTGAGAAACCCGGTTTTTTAGGTCTTATTGAGAATGGTGCAAGATCTGAGTTAACAGATAGTTGTGTTTATTTACGCCGACTTACTTAACACAAACCTGAAGTGTAAAAAAGGTAAATTATTGATATGGCTTTTGAATCTGACGAAAAGTTCGCGATTGGCATCAGCCATCACCCCGTTGTCTTCATTGACTCAAACGTTGACGACTACCAAAATTTAGTCAAAGGTGTGATTCCACAAGCTGAGGTGATTGTCCTCGACACCACAGAAGATGGTGTCACCCAAATTACTTCAGCACTACTTGGAAGGACAGACATCAGTGAGATTCACATCGTCTCCCACGGTGCGCCTGGATGCTTGTATTTAGGCAACAGCAATCTGAGCCTCGGTAGCCTTGAATACTACGCAAGCCAACTTTCACGTTGGACAGCTTCTAGTGTTCCCCTTTTGCTCTACGGTTGTAACGTTGCGGCTGGTGATGCGGGAGCCGAGTTCCTAGAAAAACTACACGATCTAACTGGTACACCGATTGCCGCCACCGCCACCCGCACGGGTAACGCTGCTTTTGGTGGGACTTGGCAGTTGGAAGTAAGCATCGGCGATTTTCCCGCAGCATTCAAGGAAGCAATGGGTAATCAACCCAAGGCATTTACTGCAACCGCCCAGGCAGCCTACCGAGGGATTTTTGGATCTACTACCAGGGTGTCCGTCGCCAGCAATGGCACCCTAGGGAATAGCATCTCCTCCAACCCCGTCATTTCCGCCGATGGGCGCTTTGTAGCGTTTACCTCTAGTGCCAACAACCTGGTACTGAGGGACACGAACAACAACAGCGACATCTTTGTGCGCGACCTCCAGAACGGCGCCACCACCCGGGTTTCCGTCGCCAACGATGGTACTCAGGGGACTGGCTTCTCCTCCAACCCCGCCATTTCCGCCGATGGGAACTTTGTGGCATTTACCTCT